>CAYQFG010000122.1:0-5737 GCA_964416695.1 uncultured Bifidobacterium sp. | reverse complement strand
CCCTTGTCGTGACTGAACTCGAAGAAGCCGCCGCCGATGCGGAAGTAGTGCTCCTTCTTGTCGGCGATCACACGCGCCGTCCCCGCCGTCAGGGACGACAGGATGGGCGCATGTCCTTTCAGGACCTCGAACGCACCGGCCGCGCCCGGAACGAGGACGCTTTCGGCCTCGCCATCGAACACGGTCTTTTCCGGGGTGAGGATCTGCACCTTCATGACTTAACCCGCAGCCTTGATCTTGGCGGCCTTGGCGATCGCCTCGTCAATGGAGCCGACCATGTAGAACGCGTCTTCGGGCAGATCGTCGTGCTTGCCTTCGAGGATTTCCTTGAAGGAGCGGACGGTGTCGGCCAGCTGCACGAACTTGCCCGGGATGTTGGTGAACACCTCGGCCACGTGGAACGGCTGCGACAGGAACTTCTGCACGCGACGGGCGCGGTTCACTGTGCGACGGTCCTCTTCCGAGAGCTCATCCATGCCCAGAATCGCGATGATGTCCTGCAGTTCCTTGTAGCGCTGCAACAAGGACTGCACGCCGCGGGCCACGTTGTAGTGCTCGTCGCCCACGACCTGGGGATCCAGGATACGCGAGGTCGAATCCAGCGGATCCACGGCGGGGTAAATGCCCAGCTCCGAGATGGCGCGCGAGAGGTTGGTGGTCGCGTCAAGGTGTGCGAAGGTCGTCGCCGGCGCCGGGTCGGTGTAGTCGTCGGCGGGGACGTAAATGGCCTGGATCGAGGTGATCGAGCCGTGCAGGGTCGAGGTGATGCGTTCCTGCAGGTCGCCCATTTCGGTGCCCAGCGTCGGCTGGTAACCCACGGCCGACGGAATGCGGCCGAGAAGGGCGGACACTTCGGAACCGGCCTGCGTGAAGCGGAACATGTTGTCCACGAACAGCAGCACGTCCTGGTTCTGATCGTCGCGGAAGTATTCCGCGATGGTCAGCGCGGACAGCGCCACGCGCATGCGCGCTCCGGGCGGTTCGTTCATCTGGCCGTACACGAGGCAGGTTTTGTCGAGAACGCCCGACTCCTTCATTTCGCCGTACAGGGCCGTACCTTCACGGGTGCGCTCGCCCACGCCGGCGAACACGGAGTAACCGCCATGGTTCTTGGCGATGTTGTTGATCAGCTCCATGATGATGACGGTCTTGCCCACGCCGGCACCGCCGAACAAACCGATCTTGCCGCCCTTGGAGTAGGGGGCGAGAAGGTCGACCACCTTGATGCCGGTCACGAGGACTTCGGCACCGGTGCTCTGGTTGGTGAATGCGGGGGGGGCCTTGTGGATGGGATCGTGGCGCACGGCCTTGACCGTGCCTTCGCCGTCGATCGGATCGCCGGTGACGTTCAGAATGCGACCCAATGTGCCTTCGCCCACGGGCACCGAGATCGGCTTGCCCGTGTTCACCACTTTGGCGCCGCGCACGAGGCCGTCGGTGGTGTCCATGGCGATGGTGCGCACCTGATGGTCGCCCAGGTGGAGGGCCACTTCCAGGACCAGATTGTTTTGCTGGCCACCTTCGATAAAGGTGTTCGTCGTGGTCAAGGCCGTGTTCAGGGGAGGCAGCTCCGCACCTTCGAAGCTCACGTCGACGACGGGACCCATGACGGCGGTGATGATACCGGTATTGTTCGACATTTGGTTGTTCTCCGTTATTTCATTGCCGGGACGCAGGGGCGACTCGGCGAGTCGCCCTTACGGGCGCGGATTTATCCGTTCAACGCCTCGGCACCCGAGACGATTTCGATCAGTTCGCGCGTGATCGCCGCCTGGCGTGCACGGTTCATGGTCAGGCTCATCGAGCCGATGAGATCCTTGGTGTTCTTCGTCGCGTTGTCCATCGCGGTCATGCGCGCACTGTGTTCGCCCACTGCGTTTTCAAGCAAGGAACGGAACACCTGCAGGGTGACGAGGCGCGGCAGGAGATCCGCGAGCAGAACCTGTTCGGCCGGCTCGAAGATATAGATGTCGCGACGTCCGCCCTTCGTCTGACCACCGGGCGCCTCCGCCACGGGGCCGGCAGGCACCAGCGGCAACAAGGGGACGAACACGGGAGTCTGTGAAATCACGCTGTTGAAGCGGTTGTACACGAGAACCACGCGATCGACCGTGCCGTCGAGGAAATCGGCCATCAGCGCGTTGGCGATGGCGGTCGCATTGGCGTAGGTGGGAAGGTTGGAACCTTCGAACGCCGCCGCCTCCACCGTTTCGCTGCGGGCGATGAAGTCGCGGGCCCGGCGGCCGAGTCCCAGCGCATCGACGGAGGTCGTGTCGGCCGGGCGGCGCGCGAACGCGCGCAGCAGCGAGTTGTTGAACGCCCCGGCAAGGCCGCGGTCGGACGTGACCACCACATACCGGGTCCGCTTGACGTCGCGGACCTCAAGCAGCGGATGTTCAGGCGATTCCAGCGCGGACAGGACGCGATCGAGGGTTTCCTCCATGCGTTCCGCATACGGCTTGGCGCGCGTGTACGCATCCTGCGCACGCTTCAGCTTCGCCGCGGAGACCATTTTCATGGCCGCCGTGATCTTGCTCGTGTTCTTGAGCGCCTTGATCCGGAGGCGCAGTTCCTTGATGCCGGCCATCCGCTTACGCCGCCACCGCGAACTGCTTGCCGAACTCGGCGATCACGGTCTTCAGACGGGCCAGCAGCTCGTCGTCCATTTTCTTCTTGTCTTCGATTTCGTTCAACAAGTCGGCATGCTGAAGATCGATGTACTGGAGCAGTTCGCTCTCATACCGGCCGATCTGGGACACCGGAATCTCGTCGGTGAAGCCCTGGCTGCCGGCGAACACGACGATGATCGTCTTGGAAATGCGGTAGGGCTGGTACTGACCCTGGCGGAGCAGGCGCGTGAGGCGCTCGCCCCGAGCCAGCTGGCGCTGCGTCGCCTTGTCGAGGTCCGACGCGAACTGGGCAAACGCCGCGAGTTCGCGGTACTGCGCCAGCGTCAGGCGGAGCACGCCGGCGACCTGCTTGGTCGCCTTGATCTGGGCGTCACCGCCCACGCGCGACACCGAGAGGCCCACGTCCACCGCCGGGCGCTGACCCGAGGCGAACATGCCGGCATCCAGGAAGATCTGGCCGTCGGTGATCGAAATCACGTTGGTCGGAATGTACGCCGACACGTCACCCGCCTGGGTTTCGATGATCGGCAACGCGGTGAGCGAACCACCGCCCTCTTCGGCGGACAGCTTGGCCGCGCGCTCGAGCAGACGGGAGTGGATGTAGAACACGTCGCCGGGGTAGGCTTCACGGCCGGGCGGGCGGCGGAGCAGCAGGGAGAGCTGACGGTAGGCCTGCGCCTGCTTGGTGAGATCATCGTACACCAGCAGCGCATGGCCGCCATTGAACATGAAGTGTTCACCCATCGTCGTGCCGCAGTAGGGCGCGAGGTACTGGAGAGGCGCGGAGTCGGACGCGTTGGCGGCCACCACACAGGTGTACTCCATCGCGCCGGCGGCACGCAGCTTTTCCACCACCATGGCGATCGTGCTCTGCTTCTGGCCGATGCCGACGTAGATGCACTTGACGCCCTTGCCCTTCTGGTTGATGATCGTGTCGATCGCGATCGCGGTCTTGCCGGTCTTGCGGTCGCCGATGATCAGCTCGCGCTGGCCGCGGCCGATCGGGATCATCGTGTCGATGGCCTTGATGCCCGTCTCCAGCGGCTCGTGCACGTTCTGGCGACGGATGATGCCGGGGGCCTTCAGTTCGATGGGACGCGTGAGCGTGCGGTCGAGGGCCGGGCCGCCGTCGAGCGGCTCGCCCAGCGCATTGATCACGCGACCGAGGATGGTGTCGCCCACAGGCACGGAGGCGATTTCCTTGGTGCGCGTGACGGTGTCGCCTTCGCGCACGCTGGCGGCGTTCCCCAGCAGGGCCACACCGACGCTGTCCGCGTCAAGGTTGAGCACCAGACCGGCCACCTTGCCGGCGGCGCCCGCCACCTCGACGAGTTCGCCGGCCATCGCATCGCTCAGGCCGTGAACGCGCGCGATGCCGTCGCCGACCTGAAGGACGGTACCCGTCTCGTAGCGGTCGGCCGCGAGGTCGAGGCTCTCGAGCTGCTGCTTGAGAAGGGAGCTGATTTCGTCGGGTCTGATCTGGGTTGCCATGTTGTGTTCCTGTGTCTTCCTGTGTCGTGTGACCGGGCCTTGCCGACTTCCGCGATCTTAAAGGGGTGCGGCAGCGAGGCTGCGGCGAGCGCCGTCAAGTTTGTGGCGCAGGCTGGTGTCCGTGACGTGACCGTCCTCTTCGATGCGGAAGCCCGCGATCAGGGAGACGTCCACTTCATTTTCAAGCAAATACGTGTGACCGGGATTGCGCACCGCAAGACCTTGAGCGAGCGCGGAGAGCTGGGACGCGTCAAGCGCTTGCGCGCTCACCACCACGGCGCGCCGCACCTTGCGGGACGCCTCTTCCATGCGCAGGAAGTATTCCAGCACGGCGGACAGAAGCGCCAGGCGGCCCTTGAGCTCCAAAAGGCCCATCAGGCGCTTCAGCGGCTCGGAGGCCCGCTCGGCCAGCGGACGCAAGAGTTGCGCGCGCTTCTCTTCAGGGAGGGCGGCCATGTTCAGCGCGCGCTCCAGGCCCTTGGTCTGCGCGAAACCGGCCAGCACGGCCGCAAACTCTTCACGCAACGCCTCCGTGGAGCCGCGGGCGGCGGCGTATTCGAACAGCGTTTTCGCGTAAACGCGGGCGGCCTTCGGGAGTTGTTTGATCTGTCGCGCCATCGCAGCCGGTCCTTACTTCGCCTTGGGCGAAACCTCTTGGATCAGTTGATCCACGAGGGCGCGGTTTTTGGCGTCATCCAGATTCTGGCGAATCAGCTTTTCGGCGATATCGATCGACAGTTCCGCCGTGGTCTTGCGCAATGTGGCGACGGCAGCCGCGGTCTGGGCTTCGATCTCCTGCGTGGCGGAAGCGAGAATACGGCGCTTTTCATCCTGGGCCGAAGCCTCCAGGCTTTTCTTCAGCGTTTCACCCGCTTCGCGCGCATTCTGGATCACTTGGGCCGCCTCAAGACGGGCCTCGGACAGCAGGCGGGCCTGCTCTTCCTGAATGCGGGCGTTCTCAGCCTGGATGCGCGTGGCCTGTTCGAGGCTGTCACGCACGGCGGTTTCACGCGCATCAAGCGCATCGAGAATGGGCGTCCAGGCGAACTTCTTCAAAAGGAGAAGCAGCAGCGCAAACACGACGAGCGCCCAGATCCCGACACCGGGATTGAAACGCAGCAAGGGAGAGCCTCCCTCCGCGCCGGCCTCGGAGGCAGCGTGAGCTGCGCCCGCGAGGACGGTCAGGAACGGGAGAAACGCCCCGGGAAGGGAACGGTTCATGCGTACATCCTTTCCGCGCAGAGGCGGATTTACTGGCCGATGGCGAGGAAGCAGACGACGACGGCGAACAGCGACACGCCTTCAACGAAGGCCGCGGCGATCAGCATGGTCGTACGAATGTTGCCGGCGGCTTCGGGCTGACGGGCAATGCCTTCCAACGCCGCACCGGCGAGCTTGCCGATGCCGAGGCCGGCGCCGATGGCAGCCATACCGGCACCGATGCCGGCGGACAGAGAACCGAGGTTGAGGACTTCGAGTGCCATGATATGCTCCTTGGAGGGGATTTGGACAGGTTGAGTTTCGGGTTTCGCTTAGTGATCCTGATGTATGGCCTGTCCGATGAACAAGCCCGACAGCAAGGTGAAGATGTACGCCTGGAGGAAGGCCACCAGGAT
>CAYQFG010000121.1:0-5741 GCA_964416695.1 uncultured Bifidobacterium sp. | reverse complement strand
CGGGCGGCGTGCAGGGCGGCATCACCAACGGGGAACCGATCGTGTGCCGCGTGGCGTTCAAGCCCACCGCCACGGTTTCGCAACCGCAGCGTACGGTGGACAAGGCCGGCAACGAGGCCATCCTCAACGCCAAAGGCCGGCACGACCCCTGCGTGTTGCCGCGCGCGGTGGTGCTGGTGGAAACCATGGCGGCGCTGGTGCTGGCCGACCTGTTCCTCGAACAGCGCGCGCGCGCGGGCCTGTTCCCCGCCACCCCGGCGTGACCGCAAGAAGGTCCGGATGGGGTCGACCGGCGGTCACGCCGCTCATCCCCCCGCCTTTCCTGAAACATTTTCACTTCATGCGGTAATCCGCCTGGACGCTCGCCGTGAAGGTGAGCGTGCCCGGCTGCACCGGCATGGAGCCCGCGGCGTCCGCGCTCATGCGCACCGCCTTGAATTCGGCCACCGGGAACTGCGGATCCCCCGCGCCCCCGGCGCGCAACGAGACGAGATCATCGCACGTTTTGCCCGCCGCCGCGCACAGCACCGCCGCATTCGCGGCCGCATCGCGCACCGCCAACGCGCCCGCCTCACGCTGAAGACTGTCGGCTTTCGAGTGACGGAACTCGGGTCCGTTCAATCCGGTGACCGGCGTCTTGAAGAGGTCGCCGAGCAGCGCTTCGATTTTGCCGAGATCGCGCACGGTGACCTCGAGCGTCTGGCTCGCGGCATAACCGCGGAACACGCGCTTGCCGTCGTTCCAGTCATATTGCGGATTGAGCGAGATGCGGGCCGTCCGCAGGTCGGCCGAATCCTTCACGGCCTTGCGGATGTGCACAAGCGCCGCATCCATCGCCTTGCGGACTTCGGCGGCGGCTTCGCGGGGCGTGCCGCGCGTGAAGGTGGCTTCCACGGTGATCACCGCCATATCGGGCGCGACGCGGATTTCCCCCGTGCCGGAAACACTGAGACGGGCAGGGAGGGTGAACGAACCGCCGGGCCCTCCCCGACGGGACGCGTCCGTCGGTTCGGGTTGAGCGGCGGCCAGCGTGAGCCCTCCGAAGAGGATCGTGGTCACAAAAAGGTGATTGAGGCGATTGAGGCGCGTGATCGTCATGCCGTCTCCTGTTTCGGATGAAGGCCACAAATTACATGACCGGAGCCGGCGGGAGCACCATCCTGAGGCCCATGCCGTTCACACCCGTGTCACAAAATGATCACGCCGGAAGCCGGGCGGCGCCGTCAACCGCGGCGGTACCGCCACAGCTCCTCGAACAAGGCGTACTTCGCCTGCTCCGCGGAGGGATACATGCCCTTGAAGAACCTTTCGCCCATGCGGAACGACCACATCCCGTGCTTGAACTTCACCGGGAAGACTCCCATGTTCACGCCGCTCTCGTTGGTCACCAGGTTGTCGCGCGCGGACAGATACCAGTGGCCGGCAAGCCAGCGGTCACGCGCCTCGCTTTTGCGGCGGACTTCGGCCTCGACCTTGCGGGGGTTCACGGTGTCGCCGGTCATGCGTTGGGAACAGTCCACGCACACGCCGAGGATTTCGTCGAAGTCGTCGTGTTCCAGGATATGCACGAAGCGGATGCGCGCTCCGCCGCACATTTCACAGGTTACGTGCTCCCGGCCGGTGTGCTTTTCCCACAGGTCGGCGACCTCCATGCAGCGCCAGTCGTCGCGCGGGACATCGGGGCTATCGAGAAGGCCGGGCATGCTGACTCCGGTGGTCCGAAAACCGGCGGCGGGTTTAAACGTCCAGCATGCCGACGAGGTGCGCGTTCTCCTCGATGAACTTGCGGCGCGGCTCGACTTCGTCGCCCATCAGCATGGTGAAGATGAGGTCCGCCTCCACCGCGTCTTCCATCGTCACCTTCTTGAGGATGCGCGTCTCGGGATTCATCGTCGTCACCGCCAGCTGCTCCGGGTTCATTTCACCGAGACCCTTGTAGCGTTGCATGTACAAGCCCTTGCGTTCCGGACCGATTTCCGCGAGGATCGCGTCCTTTTCCTCTTCGCTGTAGGCGTACTTCTCGACCTTGCCCGCCTTGATCTTGTACAACGGCGGCTGCGCGAGGAAGAGCACGCCTTTTTCGATCAACGGCTTCATGTAGCGGCAGAAGAACGTCAACAACAGGGTCTGGATGTGGGACCCGTCAACGTCGGCATCGGTCATGATGATGATCTTGTGGTAGCGCAGCTTTTCGAACTTGAATCCGCTGCCGTCTTCGGCGTCGGACTCGCCGATGCCGCACCCGATCGCCTGGGCCATGGTGGAGATTTCCTCGTTGGCGAGGATCTTGTCCATGCGGGCCTTCTCCACGTTGAGGATCTTGCCCTTGAGCGGAAGGATGGCCTGGAAGTTGCGGTCGCGCCCCTGCTTGGCGCTGCCGCCCGCGGAGTCACCCTCCACCAGGTACAGCTCGCATTCCTCGGGCTTGCGCGAGGAGCAGTCGGCCAGCTTGCCCGGCAGGCCGCCGCCCTCGAGCACGCTTTTGCGGCGGGCGAGCTGGCGGGCCTTGCGGGCGGCTTCACGCGCGACCGCGGCGTTGTAGACCTTGTCGACGATCTTGCGGGCGACGGCCGGGTTCTCTTCGAGGAAGGTGGCCAGCAGGTCGAACGCCGCGCCCTCCACGATGCCCTTGACCTCGCCGTTGCCCAGCTTGTGTTTGGTCTGGCCTTCGAACTGGGGCTCGTGCAGCTTCACCGAAATCACCGCGACGAGACCTTCGCGCATGTCCTCGCCGGAGAGTTCGATGTCGTTCTTCTTGTTCTTGCCGAGTAACTCCCGGGCCTTCGCGTTGATCGCCCGCGTGAGCGCCGCCTTGAAGCCGGCCACGTGCGTGCCGCCGTCCACGGTGTTCACGTTGTTCACGAACGAGAACATGCTTTCCGTGTAGCCTTCATTGTAGCGGAAGGCGATCTCCAGCGGCATGCCCTGGGTTTCCTTCTCGAAGTGCACGGGCTTGTCGAACAGGGGCTTCTTGTTCGCATCCATGTACTCCACGAACGCGGCGATGCCGCCGGGAAACACGAACTCGTGGAAGCGATCCTCCTCGCGCTCGTCGCGCAAGGTGATGATCAGCCCCTTGTTGAGGAACGCGAGCTCGCGCAGGCGGGCGCTGAGCGTGTCGAAGTTGTAGGTCAGGTCCGTGAAGATCTCGTCGTCGGGCTGGAAACGGATGCGCGTCCCGCGCCGGTCGCCCGCCTCGCCGCGGAATTCACCCGCACCCTGCGGCTCGCCGCGGCGGAAGGCCTGGTAGAATTCCTTGTCGTCGCGCCAGACCGTGACTTCCATCAGGCTGGAGAGCGCGTTCACGCAGGAGACGCCCACGCCGTGCAAACCGGCGGACACCTTGTAGCCGCCTTCGCCGAACTTGCCGCCGGCATGCAGCACGGTCATGACCAGCTGCACGGTGCCGATCCCTTCGGTGGGGTGGATGTCGGTGGGGATGCCGCGGCCGTTGTCGGTCACCTCGATGGCGTTGTCCTTCGTGATGACCACGTCGATGCGCGTGCAGTACCCGGCCAACGCTTCGTCGACGGAGTTGTCCACGACTTCGTAGACGAGATGGTGAAGACCGCGCGTGTCCGTGGACCCGATGTACATCGCGGGGCGCTTGCGCACCGCCGCCAGGCCCTCGAGAACCTTGATGTCGCTTGCGCCGTAGCCTTTTTGTCCGTTTTCCATGGTACCCCTTCACCGGGCGGTCCACCGGACCACCCATACGTTTCCGTTGCCGGAACCCCGAGACGACTGATGTCGTACGCGGCCCGCTTCACACTGTGCCGCCGGGCCGCTAACGCAGGCGCACTTCGCGCACCACATTGGCACCCAGCACGTCGTTCGCCCGTTGCCGGATGGCGTCGCACTGGTAGTGCAATTCGTTGCGCCACACCGCACCGTCCACCTTCACGTGGAGGACGAAATCCTTCAGGGACTCCAGCGCGGCGACCTGCGCCGCCCGTTCGCCCACGACGCGCGTCCACTGCTCGCGCAGTTTCTGCTCGTACATGAGGAAGCCCAGCCCTTGGGCCCGCAGGGATTCCTGCAGCGCGCCGCCGATGGGAACCGGTGTCCCGCCCATGTCTGGCCGCCTTTCACCTCGCGTTCATCACGGCCGGCGCGCGCCGCCGCCGGGCGAAGCCCGGCCCGCCCGCCCCCGCAAACCCCTGACGGAGTTACGGATTCCGGATGCGTCCGTTTTCCATTTCGATCAGGGACTCCACCGCAAAGGGCAGATCCTCGCGCCGCGGGGTGGCGATGAACGCCTGCCCGCGACCGGCGATGAGGGCGCCGAAACGCGCCCGCCGCCCGGGATCCAGCTCGGCGAACACGTCGTCGAGAATGAGGATCGGAGGCAGGCCCGTGCTCTCTTCGAGAAGCCGGGCGGCCGCCAGTTTGAGGGCCAGCGCCACCGATCTTTTTTGACCTTGCGATGCGAATTCCCGCACCGATTTTCCATCCAGGAAAGTTAGCAAATCGTCCCGGTGAGGACCGACCGAAGTGAGCCCCGTTTCGCGGTCGCGCAGGCGGCTTTCCCGCAATCGCCCGACCAGCGTTTCAGTCAATAAAGACACGGTTTCGAGCGTGGCCGGCACCGGAGTCACCGCCATGGTGAGGGCCTCGCCCGCGCGGCCCGCGGAAAGCCCGTCGTCACCCACGATTTCCCGATAAAAACCGGTGGCGAGCGGGGCCAGTTTTTGCACCCACTCGCGGCGTCTCATGATGATCCCCGCACCGGCCTCCGCCAGCGTGGCCTCGTAGGCATCCAGCAACCCTTCGCCTTCGCGGACGTTCCAGCGGAGGGTGGCGTTGCGCTGCTTCAACGCCAGGCGGTAGCGGCGCAGCACGTCGAGCGTGGACGGATCCAGCTGGCACAGGAGGACGTCCAGAAAGCGGCGCCGCTCCTGCGGCCCGCCGCGCAGAAGATCGAGATCTTCCGGCGTGAAGGCGACCAGCAGCAGGTGCCCCAGCAGGTCGCCGAGGCGGCGGCTCTCCAGCCCTTCGACCTTGACGCGCGACCCGCCTTCGCGGTATTCCAGCGACTGCACATGCGGTCGCACCCCGATGGTCGCCTCGCCGCGGATCACGAAGGACGTCCCCTCGGCGCCGGCGGGCGCGCCCCAGGCGATGAGATCCTTGTCCTTGCGCGTGCGCGTGGAATGCGCCAGCGCGAGAAAATGGATGGCCTCAAGGAAGTTCGATTTGCCGTGCCCGTTGGGCCCGACGACAAGATTGAGACCGGGCGCGGGCCGCACGTCGAGGCCGTCGAGATTGCGGAAATGATGAAGCGTCAGGCGGTCGAGATGCACGGGATGACAACGTAGAACTGTATGCGCAGGGCGTGGCGAAGACGGGCCAGGAAGGGGGGCTGAACAAGCAGCGGAAAGCGGCGGAAACGACAGGGGAAAAGGAGATGGAATAGCGGGGGAACGCGACCGCTGAAAAACGGCACAAAAAAACCGGCCCCCTTGGGAGGCCGGTCCAGAACGGGTGCCGATGTCGGCGAAGCGGAATTACGCGGGGTTGTCGCGCTTGCCGCTGTTGTCGTATTCGATGCCGATGGTGCCCACCGGGCAGCCTTCCGCCGCTTCGACGATCTGGTCGGTGAGCGAGAAGTCCGCGCCGCCCTTGACGATCATTTTCTCCGGCACTTCGAACACTTCGGGACACGTCGCCTCGCACGCGCCGCACATGGTGCACTCGTTCTCGGATTCGTCAAGCCAAACCTTGGTGATCTCTGCCATTTT
>CAYQFG010000120.1:3932-5767 GCA_964416695.1 uncultured Bifidobacterium sp. | reverse complement strand
TCACTTCCACTGGACGCTGACGATCTTGACGCCCCCGCGGCCTGCGGCCACCACGAGCGTGTTGCCGTCGAAGGCCACGTGGTTCACCGACTGGAGGTTCTCGAAACGGAGGCGGCCCAATACCGTCAAGTCGACCGAAGACTCGCCAGAGGACTTGGAAAGGTCGGCGGAAGCTTCCAGTGCATAGACGCCCCCTTCGCCATATGAGACGTACACCAGGTCGCCTTCCGCGTCGGCGGCGTTCGCCACGATGTTCTCCCGGGGCACTCCCGTAAGGACGGGTACGGCCGACGCGCCGAGGATCTTGCCCGTGGCCAGGCTCATCAGCTGCGTACCGCCCGTGCCCGCCGCAATCAGCGCCTTGCCGCCGATCAGGCGGACGGTGGTCTTGGCTTCGGCGACATTCGCGCCGGTGAACGTCCACGTATTCGCGAGCGCCATCGTGGATTTGTCGTAGACGGCGATGCGGCCAGGCATGCCCTGGACCACCACCACGCGCGAGTCGTCCGCGTCCACCCACCGCGCATCGGGAAGACTTTTCTCCGTCGAGACGTTCAGCCCGTTTTCGGTGAGGGCGCTCAAACCTCCGCCGTCTCCGGAGGTGGCGTACACCTGTTTGCCGTCCACCGTCACCGAGGTGGCGGCGAAACTGCCGATTGCGACGCGCTCGCGCGCCTTCAACTCAAGTTTGCCGCCCTGTACGCGCACCCGCTCCAAAACCGCAGGCGATTTGAAATCCTCCCGCGAGGTGGCCGTAGCCAGATACAGGTCTTTATCGTAATGCAACGCATGCACGTCGGCATCATCGAAAAGCACCTGCGAGCGGAGCTCGGCCTTTGCCGCGTTCTTGATCTGGATGACGTCGACGCCGCCGCGATAGGCTTCGCCTTGATAGTTGTAGCTTACGTAGGCGAAGCCGCCGTGAAGCGCGACGCTCGTGGCCTGCAGGGTGTCGCCCTTCAACACGGGAGGATCGATCTCTGCAACCAGCGTCATCGTCAGGGCTTTCCCGGACGCCGCCCGTTTGGCGGCGGCGCCGGACGAGTCCACCGCGATCGTGTCGTTGCGATCGGTGACCCGATCCTTCAAGGAGTTTTCGTCGTTCACGATGGTCATGCCGTCCAGGGTTCCGCCGGGAAGGTCTTCCGCCGCTTCACCGAAACAACCACCGAGCGACAACGCGAACAAGGACGCCGCGGCGCCCAGAACGAGACGCTGCCTCTTCTTGTCGCCGAATTTCGTGACGCGCGTTCCCTCGTTCATGCTCACTCCTTCGTGTCTTCCACGTCGATGGTCAACCCGAGCGCGCGGAATTTTTCCACGACGCGATCGTATCCCCGTTCAATATATCGCACACCGCCAAGCCGCGTGCGGCCCTTGGCGAGCGCCGCCGCCACAAGGTAGGAGAACCCGGCGCGCAGGTCGGGAATCTCGATGTCCGCGCCGTGCAGGGGCGTGGGGCCCTGGATCACGGCCGAATGCTTGTGTCCCAGGTGGCGGAAACGGCATTCGCTGCCGCCCAGGCACTCGCTGAACAGCTGGATGTTCGCGCCCATGCGGTTGAGGGCCTCGGTGTACCCGAAGCGGTTCTCGTACACGGTTTCATGGATCACCGACATGCCGGTGGCCTGCGTGAGCAGGATCACCAGCGGCTGTTGCCAGTCGGTCATGAGACCGGGGTGCACCGCGGTTTCGGCCGCCACAGCCTTCAGTTTCGCGTCCCGTCCGCTGAACACGATACCGTCCGACCGCACATCGAACTCTCCGCCGGCGCGGCGCAGCCAGTTCAGGAACGTGAGCAGATGCAGCTGGTCCGCGCCCTGGATGAACACCTC
>CAYQFG010000120.1:0-3832 GCA_964416695.1 uncultured Bifidobacterium sp. | reverse complement strand
AGGCCCGAATACTCTTCCGGGACTTCGGGGCCCGCAAGCGTGGTGGCGTCGATGGTGACGGTGCCCGCCGTGGTGTCGTGGCGCACCTTCACCCCCACGGATTCGATCACCCTTTTGGTGATCTCCACATCGCCGATTTCGGGGATGTTCCGCAGGGTGGTGATGCCGGGGGCGAGAAGGGCCGCGACCATTTCCTTGGTCACGGCGTTTTTCGCGCCCCGGACGGCGATGCGGCCCTGGAGGCTGACGCCGCCGTCGATGCTGTATGTGCGCGTCATGCGGTCAAATCTAGACAAGAAGAGGGCTACTTCCGGCCGGACGACGCCGTCCGGGTTTTCGCCGGTTTCAACGTGGCGGCATACAGCTTGTCGTCCGCCAGGTAGCGCAGGGCTTCCTTCACCGCATCGTCATGCTTCAGCTCGTGCACCGTACGCGCATCCTCGCCGATGGCCGCACCGAGGATTTCCGCCTTGAGTTCGCGCCTGATCAGGTCGAGGTTGGCCTCGAACTCATGGCGGGCTTCGGCGACCAGAAGGTCGTCCAGCGTCTTGAAGGCCTTCTCGTAGTCGGCCACGCCGGTGACCGTATCGCCGCGCAACGCGCGCTCCTTCCTCCAGGCCGCGCGCGACTGCTCCAGTGCGGTGGCGGCGGTCCCGCGGAAACGGCTGAAGGTCGTATCGGCGAAGACGAACGCACGGAACCGCTCCGTGTGGGCCGGCGTGAGCTGGAAGGCCGGCGTGATGACGCCGCCCGGCTGGCCGGCGGCGATCTCGTCGCGATGCCTGACCGCGAAGGTGAAGAACATGTTCTTGCGGAACAACTCGAGGACGAAACGCGACACCCTGCGGTCCGGGACCGCGATGTCGGGCGTGATGCCTCCATGGCCGAGCACGGGGCGGCCCGCGCGCGTGGTGTATGTCAGGGAGTCGGCCCCCCGCGCGCCGGCACCGGAATCGCGCGCGGCCGGTTCGGACCCGACATCGCCCTCACCCCCCTCACCCGTGTCCGCTTCATCCCCCTGCGTCAACCGGTTACCGCCACGACGCCCGTTTTCGGGCTTGTTGATGTTGCGTCCCGCGGGCGTGTAATAGTGGGCGGTGGTGAGCTTGAGCGCGTTGCCGCGACGGTCGAGTTGCTGCACGGTTTGCACGGACCCCTTGCCGAACGTGGGGCTGCCGAGCAGGATGCCCCGGTCCCAGTCCTGCACCGCGCCCGCGACGATCTCCGCCGCCGAGGCCGAGCTGCCGTTGACGAGCACGGCGAGCTTGCCGGTCCACAGCGGCGCGCGGTTGCTGCGGTAGCGCTGGCTTTGACCGCGCACGCGTCCCTTGGTCTCCACCACGACGACGCCCTTGTCCAGAAAGAGTTCGGAGACCTCCACCGCCTGACCCAGCAACCCGCCGGGGTTGGTGCGCAGGTCCAGCACCAGCGACTTCGCGCCCCGCTTGCGCAAATCCGCCAGCCGGGTTTCGAGATCGGAGGCCGTCGTGCGGCTGAACTGCGTGACGCGGACGTATCCGGTGGAATCGTTCAACAGGGAGGCGTGCGGCACGCTCTCGATCTTGATGACCTCGCGCGTGATGGTGTAGTCGAGGGGATCCGACACGCCTTCGCGGCCAATGCGCAAGGTGACCTTGCTCCCGGGCTTGCCCCGCAGCTTGTCCACGGCGGCGTCCACGGTGATGCCGCGCGTGTCCAGCGTATCGATGCGCAGGATCTGGTCTCCGGCGCGCAGGCCCATGCGGTGGGCGGGAGTCCCCGACAGGGGCGACACCACGGTCAGCACGTTCTCGCGCATGCCGATCTGGATGCCGAGTCCGCCGAACTCTCCTTCGGTGCTCACCTTGAGGTTTTCATAATCCTTCGCCTCGAAGTAGGCGGTGTGCGGATCGAGCACGTCACGCATGCCGTCGATCGCGGCATCCACGAGATCCTTGGAGGAAACCTCCTCCACATAACTTTCCGTTATTCGCGTCACGACTTTGTCAAGACGCGTCAGGTCGGAATAAAAACGGTCGGAATCGGCGTCGACCCGGTTCCCGAGAAGGGCCAGACCGACGACGGCGAGGATCACGGTGAAAAAGTACGGCTTACCCTTGTTCATACAGGGAAAACTACTTCCTCGGCGCAGGGCGGGCCCGGCCAACACCGCCGGCCGGCAGGGAAGGGACGCGCGGCCGGCGCGCGGCGGGAGTCCGGCCCGGCAGGAACCTCAGGAGTTTCCGGCGAGGATGTCGAGCACCTTGCGCAGCACCCGGGCGTGCAGATCGGGCGGGGGCAGGGCCGCATCGAGGACGGTCCCTTCGCGGGGACGCGCGGCGGCCTGCTCGAGAAAGCCTTCCCGGACGCGCGCGAAGAACGCGCCGCTTTCACGTTCGAGCCGGTCGCGCGCCGCACCGGCGCGCGCGGTCATGCGCGCTTCGCGCGCAGCGGGTTCCAGATCGAGGACGAACACGTGGGCCGGCTCCAGGTCGCCGCATGCCACCGCGGCGACCGCGTCGATGGCCTCCAGCGACAGGCCGCGGCCCGCGCCCTGGTAGGCGCGCGTCGACCACGTGAAGCGGTCGGATATGACGACGCGCCCCGCGTCGAGTGCGGGACGGATGACCTCATGAACGAGCTGGGCGCGGGCCGCGGCGTACAGACACAGTTCGGTGGAGGGCGCGACGGGATTCTCCGGATCGAGGAGCAAGGCGCGGATGCGGTCGGAAAGCGGGGTGCCGCCCGGGTCGCGCACGCGCGTCACCTCGTGGCCGCGCGCTTCCAGCGCTTCCGCCAGCAGGGCCGCCTGCGTCGACTTCCCCGCGCCGTCGATCCCTTCGAAGACGAAGAAAGGCTTCACGCGATGCCTCCCGCCACGGCCCGGACCGTACGGGCGACCCGGCGGGTCGCCGCTGCGGCCCCTACTCGCTGCCGTGGCATTTCTTGAATTTTTTACCGCTCCCGCAGGGGCACGGATCATTGCGGCCCACGTCCTTGAAGGCCGGATGGGCCGCCAGGTTCTGTTGCGGCTGGGGCGGACGGGGCACGACCGTGCCCGGCAGCGGCCCCGCCAGGGGACGGGCCGCGCCGCTCACCTGCGGCGCGGTGAACTGCGGCATCGGCGTGGCCGACAGGCCGCCCTGCATCGGCTGCGCCGCCGGAGCGCCGTCGTCTCCCGGCGCGGTGAACTGCATCTGCGCCCGGCGGCGGGCTTCCTGTTCGCGCGCCATCGCGATCGCCTGCTGCTGGCGGGCCAGGAAATCGGGGTCGATGTGCAGCAGACGCTGCACGGTTTCCATCGCGATGCGCTCCAGGGCCCCGCCGAACAGGGCGAAGCCTTCCTTCTTGTATTCCTGCAGCGGATCCTTCTGCGCGTAGCCGCGGAAGCGCGTCGCATCCCGCAGGCCGTCCATCGCGTACAGATGCTCGCGCCACGCCATGTCGATCACGCCCAGCAACACCTGGCGTTCGATGTCGCGCATGATTTCAGGGCCGATGGCGGTTTCGATTTCCGCATAGCGGGCCTTCATGGCCTCGGCGATCTGTTCGGCGGTGTCCGCCGCCGTCTGGCGCGACAACGCGTCTTCGGGAATCGCGTAGTCGAGCGCGAAGGCGCGCTTGACCTCGGCATAAAACTTTTCGAGATCCCAGCCCTCGGCATAGTTGGCCTCGACCGCATAGGGAGCGACCACGAGGTCGGCCGCCTGGTCGAGACGGGACTGGATTTCGTCCTGGATTTCTTCGCCTTGCAGGATGCGGCGGCGCAGGCCGTACACCACGGTACGCTGCTTGTTGAGCACGTCGTCGTACTCGAGCAGGTGCTTGCGCACCTCGTAGTTCTGGCCTTCGA
>CAYQFG010000119.1:0-5859 GCA_964416695.1 uncultured Bifidobacterium sp. | reverse complement strand
CACGCTCGACCCCATCGGCGGGCAGGCCGTCGTCGAAGGCGTGCTGATGCGCGCCCCCGGCCGCATCGCCATCGCCGCCCGCGCACCTGACGGCACCATCGCCGTGCAAAGCCGCGACTTCGTGCCCTTCTCCCGCCGCCACGCCTGGCTCGGCCTCCCCGTGGTGCGCGGCGCGGCCTCCCTGGCCGAAGCCCTGTACGTGGGCATGCAGGCCCTCAACTGGTCGGCCAGCGTGCAGGAGAGGCCTGCCGACTCCGGGGCCGTGCCGGCCGGCGAAGACGCGCTCACGCCGCCCTCCACCTTCCTGCAGAAAGCCGGGATGATCCTCACCCTGGGCGTTTCCTTCGCGCTCGCGCTCGGCCTGTTCCAGCTGCTGCCCTACTTCCTGGCCTCGCTGGCGACCGGCGGCACCCGTGACAATCCCGTCAATCCGTTGCTGTTCAACGGAACCGCCGGGATCGTCCGCATCACCCTGCTGATCCTCTACATGTGGGCGCTCTCGCACATGCGCGACGTGCGCCGCCTCTTCGAATACCACGGCGCCGAGCACAAAACCATTTTCGCGCACGAAAGCGGCGCGGCCCTCGACCCGGCCGCCGTGACGCGCCAGATCCGCTTTCACCCGCGCTGCGGCACCTCGTTCATCCTGATCGTCGCGCTGGTGTGCATCCTGTTCTTCTCGGTGTTCGACGCCCTGCTCCTGCACGGGTTCGGATACGCCTACCCGAACTTCCTCGTGCGCTTCGCCTTCCACCTGCCGTTCATTCCGGTGGTGGCCGGGTTGTCGTTCGAACTGCTCAAGTTCTCCGCGCGCCATCAGGATTCCGCCTGGGTGCGCGCGCTGACCCTGCCCGGCCTGTGGCTGCAGCGCATCACCACGCGCGAGCCCGACCAGACCCAGGTGGAAGTCGCGCTGGTGTCGGCCCGGGCCGCCCTCGCGCCCTGAGTCCACCCGCCCCGACGGGGCGCCCCCCCAAACAACCCGTTTTCGGTTCATTCTTCGGGAAATCCCTCCGATGAATTAAACTGAATCGTAATGCACCAGCTCGACTTCCTTCAGGATCTTGCGATCATCATGATCGTGGCGGGTCTCGTCACCATCCTGTGCCATCGTTTCCGGCAACCGGTCGTGCTCGGTTACATCATCGCGGGACTGATCATCGGCCCGCATACGCCGCCGTACAACCTCATCCACGACCGCGACACCATCCAGATCCTGTCGGAACTGGGGATGATCTTCCTGATGTTCAGCCTGGGTCTCGAATTCAGCCTGCGCAAGCTGCGCGCGGTGGGATCGACGGCCTTCGTGGCGGCGGCGCTCGAGATCATCCTGCTGATGAGCGTGGGCTACGGCATCGGCACGTTTTTCGGCTGGCAGCCCATGGACAGCCTGTTCCTCGGCGCGATCCTCGCGATCTCGTCCACGACGATCATCATGAAGGCGTTCAGCGAACTCAAGCTGGGCAAACAAAAGTTCGCGGGACTGGTGTTCGGCGTGCTGATCGTGGAGGACATGCTGGGCATCGTGCTGATCGCGCTGCTTTCGGGCATCGCCCGCACGGGCTCGTTCCAGGGCCTGGAGGCCGCCATCACCATCGGCGAACTGCTGGTGTTCCTCGTGGTGTCGCTGGTGGCGGGACTGATCATCGTGCCGCGCCTGATCGGGTTCGTGGCGCGCTTCGCCAGCCCCGAGATGCTGCTGATCACCGTGCTCGGCCTGTGCTTCGGGTTCACGCTGCTCACGGTCAAACTCGAGTACAGCCTCGCGCTGGGCGCGTTCCTGATCGGCGCGATCCTCGCGGAGACGCGCGAGCTCGGCAAGATCGAGGCGCTCACCTTCCCCATCCGCGACATGTTCAGCGCGGTGTTCTTCGTGTCCGTGGGCCTGCTGATCGACCCGGCCCTGATCGTGGAACACATCGTGCCGATCTCGCTGATCTCGCTCGCCGTCATCGCCGGCAAGCTGGTGAGCTGCGGCATCGGCACCTTCCTCGCCGGCCACGACATCCCCACGTCCACCCGCGTGGGCATGAGCCTCACGCAGATCGGTGAGTTCTCCTTCATCATCGCAGCCATGGGCCTGACGCTGGGCGTGACCAGCGACTTCCTCTATCCCATCGCCGTGAGCGTGTCGGCCATCACCACGCTCACCACGCCCTACCTCATCCGCGCCTCCGACCCGTTCGCGCACTGGATCGTCAAGGCCGCGCCCGCGACGCTCGTCTCCTGCGCCAACCTGTACACCCGCTGGTACGGCCACTTCCATCAACAGCGGCAGAACAACCAGGTCCGCAAAATCCTCCGCCGCATCATGGGGCAGCTGGGCATCTTCCTCGGCCTCATCGCGGGATCGTTGCTCAGCGCCGTGTTCCTCTCGCGCGGCCTGCTGCGTTTCGTCCCCCAGATCCGCCTCTGGGAGGATGCGGTGAAGTCGCTGCTGTGGGCCCTGGCCATCGTCGCCGTGTTGCCCGTGTACATTGCGGCCATCCGCAAGCTCCGGGCCCTGGGAATGATCCTGGCCGAACTGGGTTTGCCCGACCGGGGGGATGATCCCCGCAAGACCGAGTTGAGAGGGGTGGTGGCGGGCGCCTTTTGGGCCTTCTCCCTGTTGGCGCTCGCGGGTTTCACGTTCGGCCTGAGCTATGCGGCGTTGCCCTCGGGCTCTCTGGTGGCGGCCCTGGCGCTGGTGCTGGGCGTGCTGGCGTGGTTCCTCCGGGAGCCGCTGAACAAGGTCTACTTCCAGGGGAAGGCCGCCTTGCACGAAACCTTCAATGGTCCCGGACACGAGCCGTCGCACGGGGACGGGCCCTTCCTCCCCGACGCGCAGGCGGAGCCGCACGCATCCGCCGGGGAGGGACTGCATGCTGTCCTCCACAGTGCCGCCCAAGGGTCCGACCGGCCGGTGGTGGCGCGATTGCGGCAAGAAGGCCGTCTGGAAAGCTTCGTGCTGGGGGCCGACATGCCGTGCGCGGCCCGGACGATCCGCGAACTGGGGCTGCGCACCCAGACGGGGGCCCTGATCGTGGGCATCCAGCGGGAGGGCCGCGAGCCGCTGGTGAACCCGGGAATGGAGGAGCAGTTGCACACGGGAGACGAACTGCTGTTGTTCGGCACCGCGACCCAACTGGAGGACGCGGTGCAACTGCTCAGCGGCGGAAGCGAGCACGCGGGCGCGGCGGCATAAAGCCTGCCCTGCCGGCCTGCCCTGCCGCTCCCCTACTCCGCCCGCTCCCCCAACTCCTCCCAGCGCGCATACGCCGCCGCGAGGTCCGCGTCGAGCCGGGCCTGCTGCGCGGTGGCCGCCGCGAGTTCATCGGGCGACTGCTTGTAGTATTCCGGCTTGCTCATCGCCTCCAAACCGGCGGCGATCGCGGCCTCGAGTTCTTCGATCTTGCCGGGCAAGGCCTCGAATTCTTTCGCTTCCTTGAAGGACAACTTTTTCTTCGTCGCCGGCGCTGCGGCTGCGCCTCCTGCGCCTCCTGCCTCTCCTGCCGCTCCTGCCGCTCCGCCGCCTTTGCCTCCGGCTGGGGACGCCTTGACCTTCGCGGCCGCCTCCCGGGCGACACGCTCGTCGTGCTGACGCTTCCAGTCGCTCCACCCCCCCACGAATTCCTCCACCACGCCCTCCACCCCGATCGCGAGCGTGGAGGTGGCGACGTTGTCGAGGAACTCGCGATCGTGACTCACCACCAGCACCGTGCCTTCGAATTCCACCAGCAATTCTTCCAGCAACGACAACGTTTCGATGTCGAGGTCGTTGGTGGGTTCGTCGAGCACGAGGACGTTGCCCGGACGCGTGAAAAGCTTGGCCAGCAGCAGACGGTTGCGCTCGCCGCCCGAAAGCATCCCGGCCTTGATCATGGCACGCTTGGGGTCGAAGAGGAAGCTTTGCAGGTAGGACATCACGTGCGTGCGCTTGCCCGCGACTTCGACCCACTCCTGGCCGCCGCCGATGTTGTCGCGCACCGTGGCGTCGGGATCGATCTGGGCCCGCAGCTGGTCGAAATACAGCACCTGGAGCGACGAACCCAGCTTGACGGTTCCGCTCGTGGGCGTGAGCTGGCCGAGCAGCAGGCGCAGCAAGGTGGTTTTGCCCGCGCCGTTGGCGCCCAGCAGGGCGACCTTGTCGCCCCGTGTGATGACGGTGCTGAAATCGCGGATGATGTTCCGGCCCTGCGGGTCATAAGAGAACGTGACGTTTTCCGCTTCCACGATCTTGTCGCCGGAGCGGTCGGTTTCGCCGAACGCGAGCGTGGCCGTCCCCTGGCGTTCGCGCCGGGCCGCGCGCTCGAGCCGCTTGGCCTGCAAGGCCCGCACGCGGCCCTCGTTGCGCGCGCGCCGTGCCTTGGGACTGCGGCGCGCCCAGGCCTCTTCCTGCGCCAGCTTCTTGTCGAAGTCGGCCCACTCCTTTTCCTGCGCCTCCAGCAGGGCTTCCTTGCGCACGAGGAAGGTGTCCCAGTCGCAGGCCCAGTCGTAGATCTGGCCGCGGTCGAGCTCGAGGATGCGCGTGGCCATGCGGCGCAGGAAGGCGCGGTCGTGCGTGATGAACAGCAGCGCGGTGTTCGAGGATTTCAGCAGGTCTTCCATCCAGTCGATGGAGGCGATGTCGAGATGGTTGGTCGGCTCGTCGAGCAGGAGGACGTCGGGCTCGGACGCCAGGGCGCGCGCCAGCAGCACGCGCCGCTTCTGCCCCCCCGACAGCGACGAGAACAGCGCGTCGGGCTTGAGGCCGACCTTTTCGGTCCACAGTTCGGCTTCCATCTCCACCTTCCAGTCGCCCTCGCCCGCGTGGTGCGCGGCGCCCTCGGCGACGATTTCCGCCACCGTGCCGGGGAGCCCTTCCGGAATGTCCTGCGGCAGGTGCGCGATGCGCGTGCCCGGGGTGACGATGACGTCTCCGGAATCGGGAGCCTGCTGGCCGAGGAGGATGCGCATGAGCGTGGTTTTACCCGCCCCGTTGCGTCCCGTCAAACAGACCCGCTCGCGCACGTCGATCATGAAGGAGACGCCGTCGAGCAGCGGCGGGCCGCCGACGTGAAAGGAGAGATCGCGCATACCGAGGAGGGGCATAGAGGGCTTTCTGAAGGGGGCTTAAAAGGTAGTTGGTAGGCGCAATAGGGTCATGGCGACGTATGGCCGGACAACGGAGAATCTTCCGTGTATGGTGACGGGAGGACGTCGAGGCGCTGTATGGTGAGGCAGGTGAGGGCTGCGGTGGATGGTGGGAAGAACCTGTTCGAGCCTATTCTTCCATGAGATCACCTTGCTTGACTCTACGCCGTATGATGGCGATCAAACGGCTCAAGGGACGAGCGATGCCAGCGAGTTTTTGTTCCAGCTCATGACATGTATCCTGGTTGAGATAACCGAGCTGTTCCGCGATGACAAGCAGTGTGTGCATTTCCGCAAGGCTGCCTCGCGCAATACGGAGCCGGTGTAAAAAATCACGGGCATAAAATCGTGCCTGCCCTTCGGCGATGTTCGCGGGTACGGAAATGGCCGCACGGCGGATCTGGTCGCTGAGGCCGTAGCGCTCGTGCGCCGGGAAGGTTGCGACCACGGCATAAACGTCGGGCACGAAGGCGACGGCTTCGCGCCAGACGAACAGATCCTTGTAGCCCCGGGCCCGGGGAAATGCGCGGTGGGTGTCCTCATCGGAGTCGTCCCCGGGGTCGTACGGTGTGTCCTGCAGTGCGTCGCTCAGTCTGTCATTCATGCGGGCCTCCTGGCTGGAGGCAAAGATGGTTCCTGGAGAAGCACCCCGGGCCCACGCGCCGTGACCGCGGTCACACGGACCCAAAAAAACCAACAAAAAAGCCCCACCCGGGCTTACCGGATGGGGCGTAAAACGAACAACGC
>CAYQFG010000118.1:0-5877 GCA_964416695.1 uncultured Bifidobacterium sp. | reverse complement strand
TCGCGCACGTTTCCCGGCCAGGAATAACCCTCCAGGAATTCCATCACCTCGCGGGAAATCGACACCCGCTTGTCGTACTTGGCCGTGAACTTCTTGAGGAAGTAGTTGCACAACGGCAGGATGTCCTCACGACGGGCGCGCAACGGGGGCACCTGGACGGGCACCACCATCAGACGGTAGTACAGGTCTTCGCGGAATTCGCGATTCCGGATCTGCTCTTCGAGGTTCGTGTTGGTGGCGCAGATCAGGCGCACGTTGACCGTCATCGTCCGGGAGGAGCCGACGCGCTCAAAGGTGCCGTCCTGGATGACGCGGAGCAACTTGGCCTGGGTCTCCAGGGGAAGTTCACCGATTTCGTCGAGAAACAGCGTGCCGCCGTCGGCGGCCTCGAAGCGGCCGGCACGCTGCGCCAGCGCTCCTGTGAAAGCCCCTTTCTCGTGACCGAACAGTTCGCTTTCGATCAACGTGGCGGGGAGCGCGGCACAATTGACGATCACGAAGGGCTCGCGTTTGCGCGGGCTGGCGAAATGGATCGTCCTCGCCAGCAACGATTTGCCGGTCCCGCTCTCTCCCCTCAACAACACGATGGCATCGGTGTCCGCCACGCGTCGCACCATTTCCAGCGTCTTCGCCATCGCGGATGAATTCGCGATCATGTTTTCCGGGTTGAACCGGTCTTCCAGCTCCAGGTGCAGTTCCTTGTTCTCCTGCACGAGCCGGCTGTTTTCTTCGCGGATCATCTCGGCGATCCGGAGCGTTTGCGACAACAGGGAGGCGACGATCTTCATCACCTTGATGTCTTCGTCCACCATGGTCGTGGAGTGCGTGGTGCGGTGGGCCGTCAGCACGCCCACGGGACGGGAGTCCAGCGTGACCGGAACGGCCACAAACCCGATGCGGTAGAGATTGAACTCCTCCGCATTGCGCGGCGTGGGAACCCCGGCGATATCCTCGGAGTCCGGCAGGGCCATGGGCATGCCGCTGCTGTAGACCTTTCCGACGAAATCCTTGCCGATCTCGTAGACGGACTCCCGGATTTCTTCGGGGGTAAAGCCCACACTCGCCTTGATCGCCAGATATTTGCGGTCGGGGGTGGGCATCAGCAAGGTGCCCCGCTCCAGATCAAGAATGTCTGACAGCAGGTAGAGGCATTGCTTGGCGACTTCCGTGTAGTCGAGGGAGGAGCTGAACAGCTTGCTGATTTCTGTGAGGGCTGCCAGCGTCCTGGCCTGGTGCACCATAAAGTCTTTCACAGGAACCCCTCTTTACAAACCTTTGTCCGCACCCTGACAGCGTGAACAAATGTCCGTTATTGTCATTTAATGTACTTCCATGGAACCGCCAGCGGATTATTGTCAATCCGGGATTTCCATTTTTTTGGGACCAAAGGCATTGTCAAGCAATTCAAGCAAACATTGTTCCAGTGACGATGCACACCGGTTCCTGTGTCGCCCAGGCGCTCCGGGGACACGCACGGGACCGGGGGCTGCCCCCGGCCCCTCTTCTCAACCGCCCCTGCCCCTTCTCTCAGTCTTCTCTTCCCCCTCCACGGGTCGCAGGCCCCTTTGTGCCCGGGTGCGAAGCACCGCATCCCCCCCCACCAAATCTGGCTCCGCCCTTCAGCGCCCTGGTGACAAATTGTGACCGTCCTGGACGGTCATGGCCCGCTCCGCCGCCGCCATTTATCTTTCCACCATGAAAATCCGTATCGAATCCTTTGAAAAGCCCGGCAAAAGCGCACCCTTTCAGGTCCTCTGGGCTGAAGACAAAAGCCTTCTGGGCACCCTGACCGCAGAAGACGCCGCGGTCTGGTCGACTTCCGTTCAGGGCCTGCTCGCCGGTCAGAGCGACCAGTCGCTCGCGCTGGACAGCGACCTGTTCACGCACGGCGCGCGCCGCCTGCTGGTGAGCCAACTGCCCCGCCGCAAGGGCCTTGACCGGGGGGAACGCCTGCGTCTCGCGGCCTCGGCGGCCTACGAGGCGGCGCGCGTCCGCGCGGCCCCTTCGGTGACCCTGCTGCTCGACCGCGCGGACGCGGACGATGTCCGCGCCGTGCTGGAAGGCCTCCAGTATGCGGACTATTCCTTCACGACGTACAAGTCGAAACCGGCGAAAAAAATCGCGCCCGAAGTGACCGTCCGCGTGCGTGAGGCCGACCGCAAGGCCGTGACGCTCATTCTCGCGGAAGTCGAAGTCCTGTTCGGACACATGAAGAACCTGCGCGACTGGGTCAATACGCCCGGCTCCGACTTCGACCCGGCCACCTTCGCGGGCGTGGCGGCGAAGCTGGCCAAAAAGCACGGCCTGGGCGTCAAGGTCCGCAACGAAAAGCAGCTGCAGGCCGAAGGCTACCTCGGACACTGGGCCGTGGGCAAGGGCTCCGACCGCCCGCCGCGCATGGTCACGCTGGAATACAAGGGCGCGAAGAAGGCCAAGGGTGCGCCCCACCTGTGCCTCGTGGGCAAGGGCGTCACGTTCGACACCGGCGGCATCAGCCTCAAGCCGTCGGCCTCGATGTGGGAAATGAAGTGCGACATGGCCGGCGCGGCCACCACCCTTGCAGCCCTGTGCGCCATCGCCGAACTGAAGCTGCCGGTCAACGTGAGCGCCGTTCTGTGCCTCGCGGAAAACCGTCCGGGCAACGCGTCGATCCTTCCCGGCGACATCTTCACGGCCCGCAACGGCAAGACCGTCATGGTGGACAACACCGACGCGGAAGGCCGCCTGGTGCTGTCCGACGGCCTGTACGAAGCCGGCGCCCTGGGCGCCACGCACATCGTCAACCTCGCGACGCTCACCGGCGCGATGGTGCGCGCCCTCGGCCCGGCGATGACCGGCTACTTCGCCAACGACCCGGAGTTCGCCCGCACCATCAAGCGGATCGGCGACGCGCAGGGCGAGAAATTCTGGGAGCTGCCGCTGGAAGCCGAGTACCGCGAGTGGATGGACGATCCCGTCGCGGACCTCCGGAACGTCACCGGCAAGAGCGAAGCGGGCGCCATCACCGCCGGCCTGTTCCTGCAGGAGTTCGTGCCCGAAGGCGCGAAATGGTCGCATTGGGACATCGCCGGCACGGCGTTCGTCACGTCGTCCTGGAAATACGTGAAGAACGGGGCGACGGGCTTCGGTCTCAAGACGTTGGTGGAACTGGCGCGCACGCTGGACTGAATCTCCAGGACGTGCGCGCGGTGGGCTGGTCGCACGCCGCGCGTGCGGCGCCCGCCGGGTTCGTTTCGGACCACCCGGTTCGTTCCGGCTCCCTCCGAACCATGCGGCATAAACGCAGTGCCATGCACACACAAAACGCAGGCGCCCTTCCGGACCCTGCGTTTTGTGTGTGGTCCGCGGGGCCGCGATGGCCGCCGGGGTGCGGCGCCCGCGAAGCCCGACGTCAGGGACGACGGGCTTCGCCCACCACCCCCTGCTCCGCTTCGCCTTCCAGGGGAGTCAGCCCGTCGCCCGCGCGCCGTTCGGACATTCCGTCGCGCGAGGCGCGCCCGGCTCCCGAACGGTCGTCGGATTCCACATTCACGCGCCCTCCCGGAATCACATCCCGCCCGTCGTGCGCGGCGGTTCCCCGGGCTTGACCACCCTGACCGCGCGCATCGTCGCGGGCCACCTGGTCATCGAGAAATTCTCCGCCCTGGGAGGCGTCTTCCGTCGTGGCAGGGGCAGGGGCATGGTCATTCATGATGTCATCGATCTCGCGGCCCAGCGTGCCTTCCCAGTCCGATCCATACCGGTGGTCGGGGTGTTCACGCGTGGCATGCTCGATCATTTGCCGCTTCACATCCTCACGACTTTCGCCCCGGGCGGTGAAATCACATTTGTTGTTGCCGAGGTCCTTGCAGGACAAAACCCTGGTGCTCATGATAACCTCCGTCGAAATGAGTGACGAAGGCGCGCAGCCGCTTCCTCCCTTCTCCCGCCGACTCACACGTCAGGGGAAAACGGAAGGCGGGAAAAAGCGGAGAGCCACGCCTTCGCCCACGAATATACGCGGCACCCCGGGCCCACCCGCCTCCGGAACAACGATTGTCCTTCCGTCCCCGCACAACGTATTACACAGGGCAGGCCTTACCCGCAGTCCAGGCACTGCCCAGGCCGGCCCCATCCCCCATGCCCGACATTCATGGCCCGTTGAGCATGGTTCACATGACGATTCTCCCTATCCCACATCCTCGCCCGTTTCGCGGACGACGCGGTCCCGTTGCCGGTCGCGTGCGCTCTGGTCCACCGTCTTCGGGGTTTGAGGCACCGGTTCGGCGTTCTCGTCCGGTTCCTCGGAGAGACCATAGCGTCCCTGGGCGCCGCGGGTCCGCTCTTCGTCGGGCCCCGCGCCGGAGGCCACTTCGCCCTGATCGCCCTGATCGGGCGTGGGATGCTGCGAACCTTCCGGAAACACGGGCGGATCGCTCGTCTCGGAAGAATCCAGAGGATCCAGGGCGTCAAAGTCAGGAATCGGCTTGCTCATGGGCCACCTCCAGGAATGTTGTGGTTGATGACCGGCCCGCGGTGTCTCCGGTTGCGGTTTCCGGCACTGGTTTCCTTCCGGCTCTGGTTCCCGTCACCCGGTCCGGAAAGGCCGTTGACGGGGCACACCATCAATATACAGGGGCCTCTTCTTCCGCCCACTCGTCTCTTGGCCTCGGCCCACTCTCCGGGATCCATCCGTCCGTTTGTCACGGTCCCCCAGGACCGCGACTTTCAACCGCCCTCGCGCCCTCCGTATGCAGACGTCCGCAGGAGACGCGCCTGCAGGGAAGAGGCCTGCGGAACTACCTTTCCCCCCCATGGAAAAGATCGCAGTTGTGGATTTTGGCGGCCAGTACACCCACCTCATCGCGCGCCGCATCCGGCAGCTGGGGGTGTATTCCGAAGTGGTGCCCGCGGACGTAAACGCTGAAAACCTGAAGGAATACAAGGGGATCATCCTCTCCGGAGGTCCGTCGTCGGTGTACGAACCGGGGGCCCCCGCCTGCGATCCCGACATGTTCACGCTCGGTCTCCCGGTGCTGGGCCTGTGCTACGGCCACCAGTTGATGGCCCGCACCCTCGGGGGCGAGGTCTCCCGCGGCCTCGTGCACGAATTCGGCCCCGCGGCCCTGCGGCCTGAATCCGGCCACCCCCTGTTCCGGGACATTTCCGCCGAGAGCATCGTCTGGATGAGCCACGGCGACGAAGTCTCGACCCCCGCCCCGGGCTTCCGCAACATCGGCGCGACCGCCGACTGCGCCCAGGCCGCCGTGGGCGATGATGCCCGCAAGTTCTACGGCCTGCAGTTCCATCCCGAAGTCACGCACAGCCTCGAAGGCCAGACCATGCTCCGGAACTTCCTGTCGCTGTGCGGATGCGCCTTCGACTGGAACATGGACCATTACGTGCAGACCATCCAGGAACAACTGCGCACGCAATGCGCGGGCAAAAAAGTGTTCCTCCTCGTCAGCGGCGGGGTCGACTCCACCGTGGCGTTCGAACTGCTGAACCGTGCGCTCGGTCCCGACCGCGTGCTCGGCTTGCACATCGACAACGGCCTGATGCGCAAGGACGAAAGCGCCGACGTGTTGAACTTCATGCACGCCCAAGGCTTCGACAACCTCAGGATCAAGGACGCGACCGAAACCTTCCTCGCGGGCCTTAAAGGGGTGGTCGAACCCGAAGCCAAGCGCAAGATCATCGGCGAAACCTTCCTCACCGTGAAGGACGCCGCCATCGCGGAACTCGATCTCGATCCGTCCGAATGGATGCTGGCGCAGGGCACCATCTACCCCGACACCATCGAAAGCGGCGGAACGGCGCATGCCGCCGTCATCAAGACGCACCACAACCGCGTGCAGGGCATTCTCGACCTCATGGCGCAGGGGATGGTGGTGGAGC
>CAYQFG010000117.1:1620-5879 GCA_964416695.1 uncultured Bifidobacterium sp. | reverse complement strand
TTAAGGAGCATTCATGCCCGTCGTTAATTTTAAAGAATACAACGAGATGCTGGACGCGGCGAACAAGGGCAAGTACGCCTACCCCGCCATCAACGTGTCGAACATCGAGACCGCAAACGCGGCCCTGCTCGGCTTCGCCGAGGCCAAATCCGACGGCATCATCCAGCTCTCCCACGGCGGCGGCGCGCACGCGTCTGGTTCGTACGTGAAGGACATGGTGGAAGGCGCGATTTCGGTCGCCGAACACGTCCACCGCATGGCGAAGCACTACCCCGTGCGCATCGCCTTGCACACCGACCACTGCCAGCCCGGCAAGGTCGACACGTTCATGAAGCCGCTGATCGCGGAAACGGCCCGCCGCCGCGCGGCCGGCCTGCCGAACCTGTTCAACAGCCACATGTTCGACGGCTCCGAGCTCTCGCTCGAAGAGAACATGAAGATCTCCCAGGAGCTGATGAAGCTGTGTGCCGAGAATGAAATCATCCTCGAGGTCGAAGCCGGCGTGGTCGGCGGCGAAGAGGACGGCGTGAGCAACGAGGACGTGCCGGCCGAAAAGCTGTTCACCACTCCCGAGGACATGCTCGCGGTGTACGACGCGCTCCACAGCATCGGTGGCCGGTACATGTTCGCGGCGACCTTTGGCAACGTGCACGGCGTGTACAAGCCAGGCAACGTGAAGCTCAAGCCCACCATCCTGCGTGATGGCCAGGAAGCGCTCAAGGCCAAGTACGGCGCGCGCTTCGACCTCGTGTTCCACGGCGGTTCGGGCTCGACGCAGGAAGAGATCCACGAGACGCTGGACTACGGCGTGGTGAAGATGAACGTCGACACCGACACCCAGTACGCGTTCTCGCGTCCGGTGGCCGACCACGTGTTCAAGAACTACGACGGCATCCTGAAGGTCGACGGTGAAGTGGGCAACAAGAAGGCCTACGATCCGCGCGCCTTCCTGAAGCTGGGCGAACGCGGCATGGCCAACCGCATCAAGGAAGCTTGCGACAACCTGCGTTCGACCGGCAAGACGCTGCACAAGGCGTAATCGCCGTTCCTGTTTCCCAAAAGCCCGCAGGTGTGTCCTGCGGGCTTTTTTTGTGTCCACCGGTCATCGGGGGCGTCTTCGTTTACGCTTTGTAACCTTCAGGGACAGGCCTCTTGTTAAACTGTTCGAGAGGATTCGTTTTTCCCGGGAGGTGTCATGCATTATTTCGAACAGCTGTTTACACAGGGCCTCTGGCGTGAGATCGCGATCTCACTGCTGGTTCTGGCCGTCACGATGCTCCTGGGCTCCCTGACGACCCGCATCCTGATGGTGGTCCTCAAACGGTTGGCCCAGCGGACCCGCTTCGGATGGGACAATCTGGCGTTGCAGCACGGACATCGCCCCGCCGCCCTGCTGATCACGCTCTTGTACCTGAAGCTCGTCTCCCCTCTGCTGCGCTTGCCCCCGGGCGGCATGCGCTTCGTCGACCATGTGATGACCATCCTGCTCATTCTGGCCATCGCCTACGGCCTGATCAGCACCGTCCGTTTTCTCAAGGCGTTGTTCCTTCTGCGTTACGACGTCACCATGGCGGACAACCTGCTCGCCCGCAAGATGCACACGCAGCTGGGCATGCTTGAAAAAGTCACCATGACCATCATTGTGATCCTCACCCTGGCCTTCCTGCTGATGACGATTCCGGGAGTCCGGCAAATCGGCGTCAGTCTGCTGGCTTCGGCAGGTATCGCGGGCATCGTGATCGGTCTGGCGGCGCAGAAAAGCATCGGCAACCTGCTCGCCGGCATCCAGCTGGCCATCACGCAACCGATCCGGCTCGACGACGTGGTGATCGTTGAAGGTGAATGGGGCCGCGTGGAGGAGATCACCCTGACCTACGTGGTGGTCCGCATCTGGGACCTGCGTCGCCTGGTCGTTCCCGTGACCTACTTTCTGGAAACCCCCTTCCAGAACTGGACCCGCGAGGGATCAGCCATCCTGGGCAGCGTGTTCCTGCACACTGATTATACCGTTCCCGTGGACGCGGTTCGCGCCGAATTCGAACGCCTCGTGAAGCCGCACCCCCTGTGGAACGGCGAAGTATGCGTCATGCACGTGACGGATTGCAAACCGGCGACTCTGGAAATCCGGCTTCTGGTCAGCACGCGCGACTCGGGACAGGGATGGGACTTGCGCTGCTACGTCCGCGAGAAGATGGTCGACTTTCTGCAGCGCCACTACCCGGAAGCGCTCCCCCGCACCCGCGTCGAACTGGACGGACCGCGGCAAGGAACGGACGCGGACGCCCCGGCGTCCGGCAGGCCGGCAACGACCGCCACGCCGGCCTCTCCGGCATCAACGCAGGGCGCGACTCATCCCACCGCTCCCGATGGCACCCCTGCGGGCGTGACGACACAAGGGGAGGCGCCCTGACACACGGCGTGCGGGTGAGGACGAAAGCCCTTCCCCGCTCCCTTCATTCAGGACCGGCCGGGACCCGCCGGGAGGTCAGCGGAGCCGCGGACGCTGCCGCTATGCGTTCCCCTTCTCGAATACCAGGCAGCTGTTGTGCCCGCCGAATCCGAAGCTGTTGCTGATGCCGAGGGTCGCGGTGGTGGTTTGAGCCACGTTGGGCACGCAGTCCACGGGACAGTCAGGGTCCTGGTCTTCCACGTTGAGCGTCGGATGCAGTTTGCCCGTGTTGAGCGTCTGGATCAGCGCCACCGCTTCCGTGGCCGACGTCCCGCCCAGCAGGTGTCCCGTCATCGACTTGGTGGCGGTCACCTTGAGGTTCTTCAGGTGATCACCGAAGACCTGGCCCAACGCCTTGCATTCGGCGACGTCGCCCAGCGGCGTCGACGTGGCGTGCGGATTGACCACGCCGATTTCTTCGGGGCGCACGCCGGCATCGGCCAGCGCATTGCGCATGGCGAGCGCGACGGCGTCACCGGTTTCCAGCGGCGCGGACATGTGGTGGGCGTCGCTGGAGACCCCGTAGCCGCGCAGCACCGCGAGGATGTTCGCGCCGCGCGCTTCGGCGTGCTCCCGGGATTCCAGCACGAGCACGCCGCCGCCTTCACCCAGCACGAAGCCGTCGCGGTTCCTGTCGAACGGGCGTGAAGCCTTCGCGGGCTCGTCGTTGCGGCGCGACAGGGCCTTCATGTTGGAGAAGCCCGCCAGCGAAACGGGACACACGGACTCTTCCGCGCCGCCCGCGAGCATGACATCGGCGCGGCCCAGGCGGATCTGGTCGGCGGCCGTGATGAAGGCGTGGTTGGCCGTTGTGCAGGCGGAGGTGACGGTCCAGTTGGGGCCGCGCCATCCGAGACGGATCGACACCATGCCGCTGCCCATGTTGGTGATCGACATGGGGACGAAAAACGGGGAGACGCGCTTGTGGCCCTTGTTGATGAGCGCCACGGCGTTCTCGGTGAACACTTCCATGCCGCCCATGCCCGACCCGAGGATGACGCCGGCGCGATTGAGATCAGCAGGCGGAGTCTGGTCCAGTCCGGACTGCTTCACGGCCTCAAGCGACGCGTGCATGAGGTACTGGATGTAGCGGCTGGTGCGCTGCGCTTCCTTGGGATCGAAGTGGAGCGTGGGGTCAAAACCGCGCACCTCGCCGGCGAACGTGGTGGCGTAGGCCGAAGCGTCGAACCGTTCAATGGGCGCGATGCCGCTTTTCCCCGCCACGAGGTTCGCAAAAAAGGTTTCGACGTCGTGTCCGAGGGGCGTCACCACGCCCATGCCCGTTACCACCACCTCGCGGTTCTTCGATCCGTTCGCTGCCATGTTCACTCCTTTGGTATCTCGTCATCGCCGAGCCCGGCGCGCCGCCGCCGTACGGGAACGCCCCGCGACGCGATGGCTGAAATTACGGGCGGTCATGCGTGCGGCCGCGCGCCCACGCGAAAGATGTTGCGGAGTACCCTCGGAATGGCCAGATTTCTAGTTTGACCCACGATTTGTCTCCGTATTCCCACGGTCACACGCGTCCGCGGGGCCGGTGCACCGGTGCACGTCACGCCAATTTAGGAAACCTCATCCGCATGCAGCACCCGCACGACCGTCAAAACCACCTCGCCTGGATCGACCTCGAAATGACGGGCCTGAACCCGGATACCGATGTCATCCTCGAAATCGCCACCGTGGTGACGGATGCCGCGCTGAACGTGGTCGCGGAAGGCCCCGTCCTCGCGATCAGCGCGCCCGCCGAAATCCTCGCCGGCATGGATGACTGGAACCAGAAACAGCATCGCAAATCCGGCTTGCTCGACCG
>CAYQFG010000117.1:0-1520 GCA_964416695.1 uncultured Bifidobacterium sp. | reverse complement strand
CGCCGCTGGAAACCGGGATGGCGCCTGGGCCTGCTGGGCGTGTTCGTTCTGCTCGCCGTGTTCGCCCTGAAGAGACTCGACGCCGGAGACGGCGCCTCCCTGCCGACCGTCCGGACGGCCGGCCCCGTGGACCTTCCGCCGCCGCAAAGCTTTCCCGAACAGGACACCGTGCGGACGCGCGAAGGCCGTTGGCTGACACGTTATGCCGTGGATGAAATCCTGCAGGAGCGCGCGGAACGCTACGTGAACCGGTATCGTCCGGAAGGCGCGGTGGTGGTGGTGTGCGACCTGCGCACCGGACAGATCCGCGCGCTTGTGGAACGCGACTCCAGTCAAACGACTTCGCGGCCGCGCCTGGCGCTGGGCACCACCTTCCCGGCCGCCTCGCTGGCCAAAATCGTAACGGCCGCCGCCGTGCTCGAGGACGGCATCGCGCGGCCCCACGATGACCTTCCCCTGCTGGGCGGCGCGCACACCCTGTACCGGGCCCAACTCCGCGTGCCCTCGCACGGGCGCTACCACACGGTGACGCTGCGCGAAGCCTTCGCGCGTTCGATCAACCCCACCTTCGGCATCCTGGGGCTGCGCGCCGGGCCCGAAGCCTTGGGCGAGATGGCGCAGCGCCTCGGGTTCGTCAGCGAACGCAGCCTCACCGCACTTCCCGAAGCGGTCGAAGCGCTGCCCCCCGATCTCGACCCCACCCTGATGCACGCCCAGGCCCGCCTCACGCCTCCCGACACCGGCGACTTCGCCCTCGCGGAAGTCGCCAGCGGTTTCACCACGGCCACGACCATCTCGCCGCTGCATGCCCTGCGCATCGCCCGCGCCATCGGCTCGGACGGACGGCTGCTGCCGGTGACCTTCACGCGCGACCTCCAGTCCCTTGAGAACGGACGAACGCTGACCTTGCCCCAGGAAAATCCGGAACCGTTCGCGACCGCCGCCACGCTGCAACATCTCCAGACGTTGATGGAAGCGACCGTCACCTCGGGCACGGCACGGCGCGGCTTCCGGCGCAACATGAACGCCCAGGACTTCGCACGCCTGACCATGGGCGGCAAAACCGGATCGCTCACCGGCCACAATCCTCCGGGACGCTACGAGTGGTACATCGGCTACGCCCGCCACAAGGACCACCCCGACCAGGGGATCGCCGTGGCCGTGATGATGATCAACCGCACCTATCTGGCCGTGCACGCCACGGAACTGGCGGGCCTGATCATCCGCGACTGGTCCCGCTATTCCGCGCCGTATCCCAATGAGGACGGCCGTTATCTGGCCGGTCGCTGACGCGTACGCAAGGGATGGCGGGATGAAGGGTGGAGGGAGGACGGCGTGTACCTCCTCCGCAGTCCCTCGCCGGGTGTGCGTGACACGGGCGCGCCGACGGGCCACCCGGATGGCGACACAAGTCGGCCGCGGGATCTTTCATTTCAGGCTTCAGGTTTTACCTTTACCCGCTCCGCGGAAGGGTGGCCGAGCGGTTTAAGGCTGCAGTCTTGAAAACTGCCGATGGGAAA
>CAYQFG010000116.1:2118-5899 GCA_964416695.1 uncultured Bifidobacterium sp. | reverse complement strand
AACGGTTTCATCGCGGTGTGGCACATGAACGGCACCGCGGGCGAAGTGAACGCCGCCGGCGATGTCGCCCTGAATGCCGCCGCCACGGGTACCGTACCCAGCCAGGCCGGTCTGATCGGCAAGGCCCGTGCTTTCAGCTCCAGCGCCAACTACCTCACCGTTCCGGGCAGCGCCAGCGGCAAGCTGAACCTCGCTTCCAACAGCGACTACACGATTTCCGCGTGGGTGTACTCCGATGACGTGGTCTCCGACCCCTCCACCGGTCACGCCATCGTGAACAAGGGTAACGACCAGTGGCTCATCGGCATTTACGGCGATGACGAGAACAAGTACTACGACGTCATGACCCGCGGCAACGGCGGCTGGAACCAGGCCGCCACCAGCGCCGAAGGCAACCAGATCACCGCGCAAAGCGGCGTGAAGACCTGGCGTCACGTGGTGGGCACCTGGAAGGGCGCGGGCACCCCGCAGGATACCGCGCGCATCTACATCAACGGCAACCTCGCGAACACGACGTTCTTCGATGACATCGCCAATGAAGGCGACGGCCGCAACCTGACCCATGATGTGCACATCGGCATCCTCGGCGGCAGCCTCGATCGCGCCTTCGTCGGCCGCATCGACGAAGTGACCGTGTCCGGCGTCGCCCGCGACTCCAACTGGATCAAGCTCGCGTACGAAAACCAGAAGCCCGGCAACAGCCTGGTCGACATCGGAACGTACGTGCCGCCCGCGGCTCCGGGTGCGCCCACCGCCGTCACGGCTGCGGTCACCGCCAATGTCGGCGGTTCGGTCACGGTGTCCTGGACCGCTCCGGCCTCCGCGGGCACCTCGCCGATCACCTCCTACACGGCGACATCGACGCCCGGCGGCCTGAGCTGCTTCGCGATCGCGCCGGCCACCACCTGCGCCGTCACGGGCCTCACCGGCGGCACGTCCTACACCTTCACGGTGGTCGCGACCAACGCGGTGGGCGCGAGCGTCGCGTCTGCGCCCTCCAACCCCGTGACCCCGACCACCTCGTTGCTGCCCGGCTCCTTCGTGATCCGCATGGACGGCAGCAAGCCGTATTCCTACCGGATTCCGGCCGCGATGGTTGCCGGCACCGAGCGCCTGACGATGACCATCGTCAACGTGCACGGCAAGCGCGTGTGGTCCAAGTCCGTGAACCCTGCCCAGAGCAAGGTGAGCGAACTGACCTGGGACGGACGCAACCTGAACGGCATGCGCGTCTCGGCGGGCATGTACATCGTTCGCATCGATGCGAAGATGACCGACGGTCAGACCATTTCGTCCGAACTGAAGGGTGTGAAGCACTAAGCTTCCCGCTCCGGAAACAAAAAACCCCGCCTGCAAAGGTGGGGTTTTTTGTTGGTCAAAAACTTGCGGGGATGCCGCGGTCCAACGCCTGAAACGCTTTGGGTCAGGCGTCAGGGGCGAGAGGCCTCCAGGGCTTCGCCTTGCTTGTTGCCAGGCAGCCCCCAGATAAACGCCTCCGCGGTCTCAACCTTCCGCAGTCTTTTCAGCCTTTTCAGCCATTTCAGCCATTTCAGCCTTCTCCGCCAGCTCCCCGATCAACGCGGCGTCTTCGAGAACATCCGCAAAGCGCAACAGGTTGAAACCGCTCTGCCGGCTCCCGTCCAGCGCCCCCGCGCCGCGACGTTGAAGATCCATTTCCGCGATGGCGAATCCGTCCTCCGTCGATGCGAACGCGCGCAGGCGCGCTTCGGTGTCTTCGGGCCAGCCTCCCCCGCCCCACGGCGCCGCGGGCGGCTCCAGCAGGAAACACCAGGCTTGGGCCGACCCGCGCCCGGTGCGGCCGCGCAACTGATGCAGCTGCGCCATGCCGAAGCGGTCCGCACCCTCCACCACCATGATGTTCGCGCCCGGGACGTCCACCCCGACCTCGATCACGGTCGTCGCGACCAACACCTGAATGTCACCGCGCCGGAACGCCGTGAGGATGCGATCCCGTTCCGGCCCCGGCACCTTCCCGTGCACGGCGGCCACCGTCCAGTCGCCCACCGCCGTCAAACGTTTGACGGCGCTCTCGATGGCGGCGACTTCCGGCGTCCCGTCCTGCGTGGGCTCGCCCGGCGCGCGACCGTGCACGTGGTTCGCCTCTTGTCCCGCACTCTCGGCTACCCCTCCCGACTCCCCGATGCGCGGCACGACCCAGTACACCTGGTTGCCCGACGCCGCCTCGTTGTACAGGAACGTCATGAGCTCGGGTTGCCGCGCCGCCGGTACGAGACGGGTCTTGATCGGGAGGCGTCCGGCGGGTTTTTCCTTCAGCGTCAATACGTCCATGTCGCCGTACAACGATTGCGCCAGCGTGCGCGGAATCGGCGTCGCGGAGAGATACAGCACGTGCGGTTCGATCCCCTTGGACGCCAGCAGGGCGCGTTGTTCCACGCCGAAGCGATGCTGTTCGTCGACGAGGACGTAGCGGAGATCGTGAAAGCGCACCGCCTCGGAGAGCAGCGCATGCGTGCCGGTGATGAAGGGGATGAGGCCGTGGGCCAACGCGTCGAGGATCTCCCGGCGGTCGGAGGGCGCGGTCTCACCGGTGAGCAGGGCCGCCCGGAATCCGGCCGCCCGCAACCAGGGTTCGACATTGCGGAAGTGCTGGACGGCCAGCACTTCGGTGGGCGCGAGCAGGGCGACCTGTGACCCCGAGGCCATCACGCTGAGGGCGGAGAGCACGGCGACCGCGGTTTTGCCGGAGCCCACGTCGCCGTGCAGCAGACCGAAGTATTGGCCTCCGCCGGCCAGGGCCGCGGCGATGGCTGCCAGCGCGTTTTCCTGCCCGCGCGTGGGCGTGAACGGCAGGGCGGACCGTACGGCTTCGTGTGCGGCGCGCGTCTCCGCCTGCCTGTCCTGTGCGGGAAAGCTTTTCCCGCGCGTGCGCCGCAGGCGGCGCGCCTCCGCGCGGCGGACGCACAACGGCCAGAGCTCGCGGATCTTCAACTCGGTGCGGGCGCGTTCGATGTCTTCGAAACGCCCGGGCGCATGCAAGGCGCGCAACGCCTCCTTCTCCGGCCGCAGCGCCAGCAGGGTTCGTTCGGCGGCGGTGAGCGGGTCGGAGAATTCGAAGGTGTCGAGAGCCTCGAGCGCGAACTTCTGCAGCAGCTTGTGTTCGGCCCGCGTGTCGGCGAGATCCTCGGTCAACGGATACACCGGCAGGATTCCGCCGCGCGCCTCCTGGTCGTCCCGCAGGATTTCCCATTCGGGATGAACGATCTGCAGGGTCCGGAACCGTTTGACCGTACCGGCCACGGAGAGACGTCGACCCGGGACGAGTTGCTGGCGGAGGAATGACGCGGCGTTGAAGAACGCCAGCTCCAGGGAGGCCTGATCCCCCTCATCCGTCACCGTCACGACAAGGCGGCCCGGCGGGGTCTTGACCGCCGTGACCCGCGCCGTGAAAAAGGCGTCGTCTCCCTCCTTCAGGGTGGCCACCGGGGTGAGACGCGTGCGGTCGACGTAGCGGCGCGGGACGTGGTAGACCAGATCGCGCAACGTATGGATTCCGGCGGATGCGAGGGCCTTCTGGCGCTTGGGCCCGAGACCGGTGAGACGAAGGAGTTCAGACATGGCAGAAAGGGAGCAATTGGCGGTGCGACAGGGGACGGATTCTTGCGGAGGCCGGAACGGTGAGCGCGTCGCGCGCCGGCCACGGAGCACGAAAACGACCCGGGGAATGACTGAGACCGGCCCTGCGGCCATCACTGCGGAACGGGCCAGGAAGGAGAGGAAAAGGTGAGGAAAAGGGTGAGGG
>CAYQFG010000116.1:0-2018 GCA_964416695.1 uncultured Bifidobacterium sp. | reverse complement strand
GGAAAAGGTGAGGAAAAGGGTGAGGGGAAAGGTGAGGAAAAGGCAGTCCGGAGCGCGCACGGACTTCTGTCAAATGCCCACGATACGACGGTTGTGCGACCGCAAGCCTGATTTTCATTGGTAGCAGAACGGAGTCTTTCGTTGCTTAATACCATCGATTTTCGTGTCCAAATGGCAAGATGCTTCTAAGACATATAAATACGACTCTGGAGAAATCGTACAAATCGGTGCCGATTTTGGCCTGATAATGCGGTTTGTGGTGTAATAATCGTGTTAACAAGGATCAAAAACGTCGAATTTGTAAAAAAAATGAACAACATCCCTCACTCTGGTGACCGTATGATTCAAACCGGTCAACAAGGGGGATTGTATGCCACAATTTCCCCTGTTGTGCCGCCACCACAATTCTCATTGTACATGGGAGGGATTCATGATTTCGATTCCGAGACCGCACCGCCTCGCGGCGGGTGTGCTCGCCCTCGCGGCGCTCACACAAGCGGCTGATTATTCCACCTGGTCGCGTTATCGCGATGTGACCGTCAGCACCGCAGGCCTGAATCTGTCCGCGCCGGTGAAGAAGATACCCGTGTTGGTACGCTTCCAGGCCGCCAATCATGCGGACATGCTCAACAACGCGTCCACGCAGATTCTGGCCGGCGGTGCGGATGTCCGCGTGACGAAGGCCGATGGGACGACGGACGTTCCGTTTGAAATCGAACAGGCGACGACCGGCGCGAACGGTTCGCTGGTGCTCTGGGTTCTCGCGGACTCCGTGGGCCAGAACGCCGCCGATGCGGCCAAGTTCCGGGTGTTCTGGGGCAAGGCCGGTGAGACCTCCAAGTCGAACGGTACCGCCGTGTTCGACACCGCGAACGGATATGTGGCCGTGTGGCACATGAGTGGTAACGGCACCACGGGCGAAACCAACGCTGTCGATCCGGATACCCTCAACGCTGCTGTAACGGGTGAACTGCCCAGCGCGCCGGGCATCGCGGGAGGCGCCCGGACTTTCGCAAATACAGCGAACTACCTCTCCGTTCCCAACAGTGCTTCCAGTTCGTTGAACTTTGCGGGTGAAAGCGATTACACGCTGTCGGCCTGGGTTTATTCGACCGAGGTCACGACGGCAAGCAATACGGGTCACGCCATCCTCAACAAGGGCGATAATCAGTATGGAATCGGTTCCTACGGCGGCGGTGAATCCAAATTTTACGACGTCATGACTAAAGGAGGCTCTCACTTTAGCACGAATACCGACCTCGCTGAGAACGGCGTTCCCGTTGCTGCGGGATCGTGGCGCCTGGTTTCAGGCACCTGGTATGCGACTGGCGCCCAAAACACCGGTCGGATTTACATCAACGGTAAGCTCATTAAGGAACAGACTTTTGGTGAAATCACCAATGAAACTGGTGGTGGCCGTAATGTGACGCAGGATGTGCACATTGGTGTTCTGCCTCCGACCGGTACCCAATCCTGGCAGAGCCCCGTTCACTCTCGTGCGTTCATCGGCCACATCGACGAAGTACGCATGTCCAAGGGAGTCCGCGACTCGAGCTTCATCGCGCTCGAGTACGCGACACAGCGTCCCGATGCCCCGGTTGTGACCATCGGCGCGACACAGACCCAGGGGACCACCCTGCCACCCGTTGCGAATTACTCAACCTGGAGCAACAACAAAGACATCACGCTCAACACGTCCGCCTCGGGCGCCAATGTCGCCGGTGACGTGTACAACTTCCCCGTGCTCGTACGCCTGGGTGCTGACGAAGCCAGCATCCTCTCGGCCGCCAAGGCCGGCGGTGCCGACATCCGCTTCGCGCGCGGCAACATCGCCCTGCCCTACGAAATCGAATCGTGGAGCACTTCGGCCGCCGCCATCTGGGTGAAGGTCGATACCATCAAGGGCAACAACAGCACCCAGAAGATCACCATGTACTGGGGCAAGAACGACGCCTCCAGCGAGTCGAACGGCGCGGCCGTGTTCGACACCGCCAACGGCTATGTCGCCGTGTTCCACA
>CAYQFG010000115.1:2037-5934 GCA_964416695.1 uncultured Bifidobacterium sp. | reverse complement strand
CTGGGAGACTGGAAGCGCCTTGCGGAAAAGGCCCATGCGGGAGTGCCCAGCGGCATCCGGCTGCTGGACCAGCCGTTGATGGAAATGGGCCGTCGCGGCATTCCCTTTGTCTACGCGGCCGAACTGATCGCCGGCATGGAAATGGATCTTCCGGAGAATGGTGAGGGGGAGGGAGGGGCGCTGACGCGCCGGTATGACGACCTCGCCGCGCTCGACCTCTACGGCTATCGCGTCGCGTCGGTGGTCGGGTTGTGGCTGACGCGCCTGGTGGGCGTGCATGACGAACAGGTACTGGCGCGGGCCGCGGAAATGGGGCAGGCCATGCAGCTGACGAACATTCTGCGCGACGTGGGTGAAGACTGGCGCAACGGTCGCCTGTATCTCCCGCTTGACGTGCTGGCGCGACATGGCATCACCGAAGCCCGGATCGCCGCGGCGGCATCGTCCGCAGGCGCGCCCGGGCTTCCGTCCGGGCTTCCCGAGGGCTGGGCCGCCGCGATGGAAGAACTGATGCGGAACGCGGAAGCCCGCTATGAGCGGGCCTTCGAAGCCATCGGCGCGCTTCCCGCGTTTTTCCGTTCTCCGGTGCTGGTGTCGGGCATGGTCTACCGCGACATCCATACGGCCATCCGCCGCAACGGCTACGACAACTTTTCACAACGCGCCCACACGTCGGCCGCGCGCAAGTTCTGGCTGGGGGCCAAGGCGCGCCTGTGGCTTGCGCGCGCGCCGCGCGCCTCACGCGCGATGACCCCGTCGGCGGGAACCGTGGGACACGCTCCGGTGCGCGCGCGGGAGGCGCGGCCATACGCGGGGCTCGCCCTCGCCGTGGCGCTTGGCGGCGCGGCCGCGGCGGCGGCGGATGTTCCCGACATCGCGGACATTGCCGCCGCCGCCCGCGCGGAGGTCGCCCGCCTCGACTCGACCTTGCAGGTCACCGCGGGCGACCCCGCGCTGCACCTCCGCCGCTTGCGCGCGCTGCACGCCGTCAGCGTGCAGGACGAACACGCGCTGCCCGCCGCGCGCGCGGCGCTCCTGGCGGCGGAGCGTGCCGCGGCCGGCCATCCCGAAACCGCGGCGGTGTGGCTGGGGTTTCAAGGCGCCTTCGACATCGTGGAGGCGCGTCATGCGGTCTGGCCACCGACGCGCCTGAAGGCCCTGCGGCGCGGCCTCGACCGGCTCGACGAGGCCGTCCGCCGCGCTCCCGACGACGTGGACGTCCGTTACCTGCGCCTGACCAGCACCTACTACCTGCCCGCGCTGTTCGGTCGCGAGCGCAGCGTGAGGACCGATTTCAAGGCGCTCGCGGACCTTTTGCCCGCCGTCAGCGGGGCGTATCCCTCCGGATGGTACGTGCCTTTGACGGACTTCGTGCTGAAGAACGCCCCGCTGACGGCGGTCGAGCGCGACCGGCTGCGCCAGGCGCGCGCGCAGGTCGCGACCACGTCGCGCGGTTAGTCCGCATGCGGGGGCCGCGCGGCTGTGGCGCGACCGTTTTCCGTGAACACCTGAAACCGAAAGATCCCTTCGTCAACCCCTTCACCCGCACGGCTCCGCAGGGGCCGTGCGTTCACCCCCAAAACCCACCCCCCCACACTCAAACTTCCGGCACTCCCTATGACAACCCCTTCCTCTGAGCCCAACCAGGAAACCGCCGTCGTGATCGGCTCCGGTTTCGGCGGTCTGGCGGCGGCCATCCGCCTGCAGGCGCGCGGTTACCGCGTGACGATCGTCGAACAGCGTGAGCGCACGGGCGGGCGGGCATACCAGCTGCGCGAATCCGGGTACACTTTCGACATGGGGCCTTCGCTGATCACGGCGCCCGCGATCATCGACGCCGTGTTCGAACGCGCCGGCACCACCCTCGCGCGGGCGCTCGATCTGGTGCCGCTGGATCCGTACTATCGCGTGTTCTTTCACGACCGGACGCGCTTTGAATACAACGGGTCGCCCGAGGGCATGAAGGCGCAAATGCGGCAGTACAATGCCGGTGACGCCAAGCGCTATGACGAATTCATGGAGGCCATCGCGCCGATCTACGAGGAGGTGATCGAAAACGGACTGGGTAGCCGTCCGTTCGGGGACCCGCTGACGATGCTGAAGTTCGCGCCCACCGCGCTCCGTCTCGGGGCCTGGCGCACCGCGACGCAGTTCGCGAACCGGTACTTTGAGGATTGGCGCCATCGTTTCGTGTTCAGCTTTCATGCCCTGTACATCGGGGGAAATCCGTTCCATTGTCCGGCCATCTACCAGATGATTCCGTATCTGGAGCGTGCGCAAGGCGTGTGGTATACGCCGGGGGGCATGTATTCGTTGACGAAGGCCCTGGAGAAGGCGTTCGTGAACATGGGCGGGCGGGTGATGACCTCCACGCCGGTGACGCGCATCCGCGTGGAGAAGGCGGAGGGGCGGAGCGTCGCCCGCGGCGTGGAAACGCCCGCGGGGTTCATCCCGGCGGATGTCGTGGTGAGCAACGCCGACGTGGGATTCACGTATGCGAGGCTCATTGATCCGGAGCATCGGCGCAAGTGGACGGATGCGCGCGTGAACCGTCAGGAATACACCATGAGTTGCTTTCTCATGTTCCTCGGCGTGAAGAAACGTTATCCCGAACTGGCGCATCATACCTTGATTCTCGCCGAGCGTTACCGCGAACTGCTGCAGGACATTTTCAGGGACAAGGTGTTGCCCGACGACTTCAGCATGTACGTGCATGCGCCCACGCGCACGGACGACAGTATGGCGCCGCCGGGATGCGAGAGCCTGATGGTGCTGGTGCCGGTGGCCAACCAGCTGTCCGGCATCGAGTGGAAAACCCGGGCGCAGCCCTACGCCGACCGGATTCTCGATTTCCTCGAACAGTGGGGGCTCGAGGGGCTGCGCGACAACCTGGAGGTGTTCCGCCTGTTCACGCCGGACGACTTCGCGTCGGAACTCTCGGCGTGGCAGGGCAACGCCTTCGGCATCGAGCCGCGCCTGTCGCAAACGGGATACTTCCGCCCGCACAACCGCAGCGAGGACGTGCGCGGCCTGTACTTCGTGGGGGCGGGGACGCATCCCGGCGCGGGCGTTCCGGGCGTGATGCTGTCGGCCGAAGCGGCGGAAACCTGCATCCTCGAAGACAGAAAGGGCCGCACGCCATGACGGCGACGTATCTGCTCATCAACCTGTGCTCGATCGCGATTCCCTTCGCGTACAGCTTCACGGCACACTCCGGCTTCAGCCGGCGGTTCGCGCGCGCGTGGGGCGGGATCCTGCTGGTGGCCGTACCCATGATCGCGTGGGACGTGTGGTTCACCGCGCGCGGCGTCTGGAGTTTCAACCCGGAATACCATCTGGGCGTAAGGCTGTTCGGTCTTCCGCTGGAGGAGATCCTGTTCTTCTTCTGCATTCCCTTCGCCTGCCTGTTCATCTACGACACGGTGAAAAAGTTTCCGCGTCTGGCTTTGCCCGTGAAACCCGTGCGCGTGGCCGCGGGGGGAGCGGGCGCGGCGCTGTTGGTGCTGGCGTTTTTGAACATCGACCGCGCCTACACCTTCTGGTGCTTTCTGATCGCCGCGCCGTTCGCCCTTGCCCTGGCCGCCGGCGCCTTCCGGCAGCGCGCGGGATTCATGGCCACCACCTACCTGTTCCACCTCATCCCGTTCTTCCTGGTCAACGGCCTGCTCACGGGCCTTCCGGTGGTGTTGTACAACGACGCCGAAAACCTCGGGATTCGTCTGGGAACCATCCCTGTGGAGGATGCCGTCTATTCGCTGATCCTGCTTTTCGGCACGATCTTCTGGCTGGAACGGGGCTTACGGCAGGATCCTCCTGCGCCTTCATGAGGGTGCAGGAGGCGACGAGGCGATGAGGAGATGAGGCGACGAGGCAAGGAGGCCGTGTGGACGATGGGAG
>CAYQFG010000115.1:0-1937 GCA_964416695.1 uncultured Bifidobacterium sp. | reverse complement strand
GACGATGACGACGAACGAGATGATCCTGTCCACGGGGCCGGGTTTCCGCAAGCCGGGCCGCTGGGCCGGACGGGCGCGAACGGTGCCCAGCTTGCGGCCCTTGCGTCCCGTGCGTTCCTTGCGCCTCTCACTTCTGCTATCCTTGGGATTCCCTCCGGGGAGCCTCCGCTCCCGCTCAACCCCGAACGGAACGACAACCTCTCACACCGGGCCTGCCTGCAGGCCCTGACCCCACCCACACCGCATGACTGTCTTCCCGTTTTTCCTGGTCGCCTTGGGCGCGTTTGTCGTCATGGAAGGCGTGGCCTGGGCGACGCACAAGTACGTGATGCACGGATTCCTGTGGAGCCTGCACGAGTCCCATCATCTGCCGCGTCAGGGGGCGTTCGAAAAGAATGACTGGTTCGGCGTGTTCTTCAGCGTCATCGCCATGGGCCTGTTCGCGGCGGGGTACTTCGTGTCGCCGGTGTACACGGCGCTGGGCGCGGGCGTCACCGCCTACGGCGTCGCCTACCTGTTCCTGCACGACATCCTGAACCACAAGCGCTTCGGGATCCATCTCAAGCCGCGCAACGGCTATCTGCGCGCGGTCCTGCGCTCTCACCGCATTCACCATGCGCGACGCACCCGTGAAGGAGGCGTCTCCTTCGGCTTTCTGATCCCGGTCAAGACAGCGAGGCGGGGCAGGGGGGCTTAAGAGCGTAAGGACGTGGCGGCGAAGGGGGGCCGGGGGAGCGGGGCCACCGGCATCCGGCTTGACCGGAAGGCGCGGCTCCGGTATGCTCCCCGGTGGCATGCCGGAGCCGCACCAGGGAGCCAGCAGGGAGACGTCAGGCAGACGTCAGGCAGACGTCAGGCAGACGGCAAAACGGAGCAGCAGAGAAACAAAAAACCCGCCGGCAGGACCGGCGGGTTTTTTCATGGCGTGTGTCCGGTGCGGTTTAACCGGCCGTACGCTCGACGCGGCGTTCCTTGATGCGGGCGGCCTTGCCGGAGAGCCCACGCATGTAGAACAGGCGGGCGCGACGCACCTTGCCCAGACGGCTGACCTTGACACCCGTCAGGCGGGGCGACTCGAGCGGGAAAATACGCTCGACGGAAATTCCGTTGGAGATCTTGCGGACGGTGAAGGTCGCCGAGACGCCGCTGCCGCGACGCTGGATCACGACGCCCGTGAAGGTCTGCACGCGTTCCTTGTTGCCCTCGATGACCTTGAAATCCACCGAGACCGTATCACCGGCGTGGAATTCAGGCAGGTCGGTACGGTGTGCGCTGGTGTGGACTTGGGCGACTTTGGGATGCATGGCAGGATTCCTTTTTCTGAATTCATTCGGTCCGCGTGAACTCTCCGCGATACAAGATCGGGAATCCGTGGAGCCGGCAAGATTGGCGCGAAATGATAGGAAAAAATAGCGAAAGCGGCAATCCCGGCCGTAAAATGAGGGCTGATTTTGAACCGTTCCGGGAATCCGGGTGACCGCGGGTACGGTCAGCCCGAAGCCTGAAAGATACAAAGAGCAGGCGGGCCTCCCCGCGTCACGGCCTCTCACCAGGGAAGGAACTGCCCGGGGATGGGCGGTGGATCAAAGACGGTTTTGGGTGTTTTTCAGGGGTGAAACGAAAAACCCCGCCCCTGCAGGGCAGGGACGGGGTTTTCGGGGTGAGGTGCCGGCCTCAGGGAGGGAGGGGGAAGGCCGGCGTCACCAGCAATAACCGTGAGGTTACTGCTTGACCGATTTCCGGATGGCGTCGATGGACTCGCCGTTCATCACGGCCGAAATCTTCACGATGTAAAGACCCGGAGCCACAGGCTGCCCCTTGGACGTCACACCGTTCCAGGTGATTTCGGAGGTGCGGCCCGAGGCCGGAGTGACGGTCTGCGACCAGACGCGCTTGCCCTGAACATTGGTGATGGTCATGGAAAGGCGCTCGGTCGA
>CAYQFG010000114.1:0-5941 GCA_964416695.1 uncultured Bifidobacterium sp. | reverse complement strand
ATTGCCCCATTGTTCTATTGCCCCATTGTTCTATTGCCCCATTGTTCTATTGCCCATTGTCCCCTTCCCCTCAAAAATAAAACCGCCCCCCCAGCCCGCCGAAGCCATGCCCGTGCGTGTCCGGAACAATGCTGATGCCCGGGCCCACTTCGAGGAAAATGTCGAACGGCGCGTTGGCGAACTGGTAGGCGATGCCGATCACGCCGCGAATGCCCGCGCGCGTATGGTTGTGGTCATCATGATTGTGCAACGACAGCCACACGCCCGGCCCGTAGTACAACGGCAAACGTCCCTGGTTCACCGGGAACACGCTGTAGTTGTACCACAGGTAATCACCGCCCAGGTAAAAGTGGCTGCCGTGGTCATGTCCGGGCCCCGACCAATGCGGCCCTCCATCGAGATCGTAACCCAAGGCAAACTGCAACGCATTCCGGCTGCCCTGCGGTATCTTCAGGCTGAATCCCGTGGGACTTCCCAGAATGAATCCGATGCCCGTACCCGTCGAAGCCGTCGCGGCCTGCGCGGCCGGCGGGGCCGTCACAGCCAGCGCCGCCACGCCCACACACAGGGCCGTGGCGAAGGCCCGGAAACGGGAAACGGGACGGCAAGCCACGCGCGCGCGATGAACCATTGATGATGACATGAGCTTCATGATCTCCTCCTTGAACCGGAAGCGCGACACAACGCTCCCACTAGCGTAATAACAAGTTCGGGGCACACCGGACGAGTTTTTCCGACGCGGAAATCCGGTGACGCATTGTGGCGGCAACGCCCCCCCAGCAGTTTGCACGGATTCTCCGACGCAACGCAAAGGTGTGTCAAGAACGTGCAAGGGTTTGCAAAGGACAGGAGGGGATCGCGCCGGGGGCCCTCCTTGACGGCCTGTGGCGGGCGGAGACAGGGTGTGACACGGGCGGTGCCGGGAGCGAGGGGCCTCCCCCCGAAGCGTGAGGGGCGCGAGGGACGTGAAGGGCGTGAGGGACGCGAGGGGCGTGAGCGGAAAAAGCCCGGGCGTGCGCGCGCGCCCTCCGTCCTGCCTCCGCGCCGCGCGGCGCGGACGCGTACGCCGGACCATGGCGGAGACAGTAATATCCCCTTGGCGCGCGCGCACGGAAGTCCGTAGGGTGTTTGCAGGGAACCACAACACCAAACGGAGGTCACCATGAATCGTTTCACATCCCGCCACCCGTTGCGCACCCTGCGTGTCCCTGCGATCACCGCCCTCGTGGCCGCCCTGACGGTCTTCACCGCCTGCATCTTCAGCGATGACAAGGAGGGCGGAACGCTCAAGCACACCTATACCGGAAAACTCGCCGATCTCGAACGCATCGTGGACACCACGTCCCTCAGGCCGCAATGGAACCTTCCGGTCGATCTGGGCGACGAGCCCGTGCTGCGCGGCACGTGCGACTATCGGGGCTATCTCGGCGACTCGGCGCGCGTTGAAGGCGAAGAAGCCCATCCGGAGCTGTACACCAACACCACCATGGGCGGAACCCGCCGCGCCCCGGAATTCAGGTCCACCGGCGTGATCCTCTCGATGGATTCCGCTCAACAGATGGATACGCTCACGCATTACCGCGCCGACTTCAATTGCACCTACTGACGGATACGGAACCCGGCTCGGCCCGGAGGTCGTGGGCTGACTTTTACGAATTGAGTAGGGTAATAGTGCGCCCACGCCTCCTATGGTGAACACCGGGCCCCACCTCATCCAGGGAGCACATCATGACCGTCAACTGGACACAAGAACCCGCCCGCGCGAAGCAACCACCCCGTCCCCACAACGTCCTGGCCTGGACCCTCTGGGCCCTGTCCGCCCTCGTCATCGTCGCGTGGGTCGCCTGCATGGCGCTGGGCATCTGGCTGGGCGGCCGCATCCATTTTCTGTTGCTCGCCTTCGCGGCCATCACCATCGTGCACGTCATCCTCGGTTTCCGCAACGTGGAGTACTTCGTGCCGCTGCGGCTCACCGGCCGCCTGTTCACACCGTGGCGGACGCGCGGCCGCCCCGTGACGCCGGCGGACCTGATCGACGAAGTCCCTCCCGGCGCCGCCGTGGCCCCCGACCCTTTGGTTCCCAACCCCGCGGGGGGAGATGCGGCGAGCGCCGTTGCCACCCCGCCCCAAGGCGACATGATTCCGGACGCCGACGGGGAAATCCTTCCCGGCAACGACCCCCAGGACGGGCCCGGCCAACGTCGTCCCAACAAGGTGGTGCATGCCGAGGCCGACGAAAACCGCGACGCGGAGCGCCGTCCATAACAAGGGAGGCGTAGGGACCGCCTCCTCTTCGCCTCCTCCGAAAAAACCGAAAAAAATACGGGAGGGCCATGGGCCCTCCCGTAGACTCAACAACGGAGCGGTTGCCTTACCAGGAACCGGACAGGTCGCGATCCATCAGCTTGCCGAAACGGCTGCCGTCCGACGTATCGCCCAGTTCCAGCGGTTCCACGTCGTCGTCATCATCGCGACGACGCCGGGGCCTGACGGGCGTCGCATCTTCGTGCGCAAAGCGCAGCGGTGCATCATCCAGCTCTTCCGAGTCGATCAATCGAGAACGTGCCATGTCTTCCTCCTGTAAATAGGATGGGCGGAACTGCCCATCACCATGTTTTTCATACCGGCGGTTCGGGGTCTCCCGGGCCGCCTCCCCGACCCTCACTCTGACCGCATATGGCAGTCCCGGTGAGGGTGGGGTGTTCAAGCATTCACTTCAACGAAATTCACGTCCCTGATTCGGTCAGGGATTCAGGCAGCCGAAATCGTCGCCTCCCCGGCGGACGCACCCGTGCGTCCCCAGCGACGCCGGAGCACCGTGGGAATCGTGTTTCGAACGAAAGAGCGGGATCCGGGGTTCACGTCTCGACATCCTGTTCGTCATGATGACCTCCACTATGGCTGTATCTGTGTTGTTCTCTGCTTTCGGACGAATCCTCCGCGGGCGATGACGCCGCCGCGCCGGGGGCCGTCGCTCCGGACCGGTTCCCGACGGGCCCGTCGGGAACCGGGGATCCCGCGCCTAGGGCTCGGGGTCGGAGAGGAAATCGTCTTCCCCGCCGTACGGAAAATCCGGCGCGTACGGGTCGTCATGCGACACGCCCGTGGCACCCGGTTCCGCCTTCCCGTCGAGTCCCCGGCATGCGCCATCGGGATCCAGGAACGTGACCGTGAAACTTTCGAAGTATCCAGGCTCGCGAAATTCCATCGTCATGGTGACCTCACGGTTACTGTGATTTCGACTAGTGAGCTCGTCCAGTCCAGTATGTACTTCCATTTTTCACGCTGTACTGTGTTTTAAAAGGCCCGAAACCGTTTGTGAACACGACTACGTTACAGGATTCGGCCTTTCGTGTCATTTTTTCAGGAAAGGTCCTTTTTTCGCGAAATATTCAGGCGCCCGCTGCTACCCTTTGTAACATTGGCACAAGAATACGTAGCAGGTGAAGCGTAAAATGGAGAATGAACGTCCCGGAAGACGCCAGATTCGCTGAACGTCACCAGGCGAATGCGATGATGTTCCCACAAACACTAGTCGGATTTGCAGTGCAGACGTAAAGGGGCAAAAGGGGGAAAAGGGGAGAAGGGGCAGAGGGGGCAAAGGGAGCCGAGACGCTGAGGAGCTCCAAAGGGGGACGTTTGTCGGACAGGGAAGGACGAGAGACACGCGTCGTGCCGGTTTCCGTCACGCGCGCGGGCCGGAATCCCTTCAGGCGAGGAGTATGACGGATGCCCCAGGCCCCGTGGTACGAGGTGCGACGCTCGACGTTATCTGACATCCTCATCTGACCCGGACTTCACTCTGGCCCCTCAGGGATGCGCACCGACGCCCCGCCCTCTCCCCCGGAACGGACCAGCCCTGCGGGGGCGGGGACCCCCATGGTGGGAGTGCGACAACCATGCAGGCACTACAATTTCGTTTGTGTCATTCGGGACGTTTACTTCATGCGTACTTTTTATACACGTCCACGATATTTTCGGGTGGTGCGGAGGACGGCTCAACCTCCTGGAGTCGGTCCTTCAGCCAGCACGCAGCTTGACCATCATTTGATCCCGTCTTTTAAAGGATGAAATCACGCCTCCATTTTGCGCCTTTATCTACTGCCCCGGCATGGGAAGAGCGCGGCATGTGGGGGTTACGGAAAGAATCCCTCCGGAATGTTCTGTCTGGGAAAGAAATATTTCTGGCGAATCAGGTTGAGAATACCCGGAAAATACCATAGATTCCTTAGGTTCGCGTCCACCACCCGGTCTCTTCGGGATTCCGGGTGGTTGCTGCTGAACCTTGTTGTCAAACCACAACAGAACCGAATCAAGGGAGAGGAATCCATGAAACACATCACGCCTTCGCGCGCGCTCCTCACGGGGCTGGTGCTCGCGACCGGCCTGTCACACGCTGCCGACTACAGCGCGTGGACGGGCACCCGCGACATCATCCTGAACACGACTGCAACCGGTGCCAACGTGACGAACGACGTCACCAAGTTCCCGGTGCTGGTCCGTCTCACCGAAGACGAAGCCGCCATCATCGCCGCTTCCAAGGTCGGTGGCGCGGACATCCGCTTCTCCAAGGCCGACGGCACCACACCGCTGCCGTACGAAATCGAAAACTGGGAACCCTGGGGCGCGAGCATCTGGGTTCTGGTTGACACCGTGTACGGCAACAACAACACCCAGAAAATCGTGATGCACTACGGCAACCCGAACGCCAACAGCGAGTCGAACCCCGGTGCCGTGTACGACACCGCCAATGGTTACGTGGGTGCATGGCACTTCGGCAACGGTGCCGCGGGCGTTCGTCCCAATGCCGTGCCCGGCGCGCCGTTCGCCTTGGTGCACAACAGCGACAACGGGACCGCGGTCAAGGGCCTGATCGGCCGCGCCGACACGCTGCGCCACTTCAGCGATGCCCCCACCACCGAATCCAGCGATCCGCTGGCCGGCAACTGGATCGACCTCGCCCGCGACTCCAGCGGCGCTGCCCTCACGACGCCCTTTGCGGGCTACACGGCATTCCCGGATGGTCTGTCCTACTCCGTTTGGATCCGTCCTGACGGCACCCCCAGCTACTGGCGCATCCTGGTGATGGCGCCGGAAGACGCCACTCAGGGCGGAGACCGCATCCTGTTCATGGGCGGCGTGGCCGATCCCACCCGCGCCGGTGTGCGCTGGACCAGCGGCTGCGGCTGGGTGGAGGATCAGTCCGTTAACCCCTGCAATTTCAACAACACCATCACGAACCAGCAGTGGAACCACTTCTTCTTCACGAAGGCTCCCGGCAACGGCCCGGTGCAGATGTACGTGAACGGTGAACTCAAGGGCACATCCAGCAACCTGAACAACGCCACCGAGGTCGAGCGCGCCATCGCGTGGATCGGCCGTGCGGGCGACAACAACCCGTACTTCACCGGCCTGGTCGACAACGCGACGCTGGCCCGCACCGGTCGCTCGGCCGACTTCGTCAAGCTGAGCTACGAGAACCAGAAGGCCGCGAACACGCTCGTGAACATCGGTCTCGGCGGTCCCGTGACCTCCACGCCGTTCGGCGCCTGGGACGGTCACCGCACGATCACCCTGAACACCAGCGCCAGCGGCGCGAAGGTGACCGGCGACGTCTATGACTTCCCGGTGCTCGTCCGCCTCACCCAGGGTGAAAACCTCATCCTCAGCGAGGCCAACGCCGACGGTTCCGACATTCGTTTCTCCAAGATCGACGACGCGACACCGCTGCCCTACCATATTGAGTCGTGGGATAGCGCCGGAGCCGCCATCTGGGTGAAGGTCGACACCATCAAGGGCAACAACTCCACGCAGGCCATCCGCATGCACTGGGGCAACCCTCTGGCGACGAGCGAGTCCAACTCCGCCGCCGTCTTCGACACCACGAACGGTTTCATCGCGGTGTGGCACATGAACGGCACCGCGGGCGAAGTGAACGCCG
>CAYQFG010000113.1:4939-6032 GCA_964416695.1 uncultured Bifidobacterium sp. | reverse complement strand
CCCCCCGCGGGCGCGTGGATTGAAATCCGTAGCTCCCCAGCGGGAGCCCATCTCACGCTTCATGCCTCCTCCGGGTCCCGTCGTTGCTCGTTTCGATGCATTCCGGCGATGCGCGTCATCAGGTGGATTTCATCCGCCAGACTGTTGGGGTGCTTCTCCCCCGTCACGATTTCGTGAACCTTCCAAAACTCCCGCACCGGAAACGGAGCGTGGGAGGCTTCGTAAGCCATGCCGCCTTCGCGCAGAAGTGTGCATGCGTTCTCCCAGATCTGATGAAACAGTTCACGCTCTTCCAGGATCGTGTCCACAATGACATCCGCTCCTGGTGCATTCACGTGGATGCCATGGGTGATGATCAACCGGATTCCCGCCACCTTTTTCAGATGCCGGAATTTCCAGTTGAACATGTCAGGTTCGCAGTCCCATGAAAAGGAAGTCCAGTCGCTGACCTCGAGCCAGTCATGTCGTGCAGGCTCAGGATTCAGGGCTATGACCACCCGCAGCAAATCGCGCAGAGGATCCGAATAGAGCCCCGAAGGAAACGCGCGAACCGTGTGGGAAGGAAGAGCGAACTCGCATATGTGACAGCACGATCTGGCACGTGTGAGTTGGAGGCGGAATCTTCTGGGGCGGGCATCGCGAAGGGTTTGAAGAATGGACATAGTGATCTCCTTGTTGGTTTACAAAGGAGTTCACTATCGGAGCGGAAGGGCGGGCATCCTGCCTGCCAAGGCAGTGTGTGTTTGCCGCGCAACCATACCCAGCAAGGCGATTCCCTGCTTCTGGTCCGTTATCCACTATACAAGTCGATGCTCTGACAATATAGCCGTATTATGCGCCGCCGGTGGAAATGCCGGATGGGTGAGCGCGGAAGCGGTCAAGGGAGTCTGCCAGCCGGACGCTTGGGCCGTGCCGCAATCACACCCCCCTAACAATACCGCCTGACCAGCTCCGCAAAGGCCGTGTCGTCATGCGTCTCCACCCACGCCCGCGTCAGCGCTCCACCCCCCAACCGACTCTCCACCGAGTTGTACCAGTGCACGATCAACGTTTCGGGCCGCAGCATCCCGTCCAGGCGCGCCGCCGTTCCCGG
>CAYQFG010000113.1:0-4839 GCA_964416695.1 uncultured Bifidobacterium sp. | reverse complement strand
AGCGGTTCGGCGCCGCAGAAGCCGGACCGCGCAAACAGCGTCCGCGGGTCGCGGGCCGGAGCGTCGTTCCCGGGTGCATCAGCCGGCGTTCCCAGAGTGATGGTGTCGAAGTCGAGGTAGATGCCGCCCAGTTTGTACAGCGCCGCGAGCCGGATGAGGTTGGCCTTGGTCGCGGGGGACAGACCCCGGCCGAACAGTTCCGCGGCGAGCGCGCCCGCGTGGGGCAGCCCTTCGAACCAGGAGACGTCGGCGCGGCGCACCGTGAGTTCGGGCCACGCCACGCAGTCCTCCAGTTGGTTCATCAACGTATCGGGGTCATCCGCGATCAGCAGGATCTCCTCCGGCCGGAACCAGCGCCGCGCGGAGCGCAACGCCAGCAGGTTGCCATACGGGAATGTCCGGCCAAACCAGATGAAGATGAGGCGGTGAGGGATCATGGTTGTGTCCCGTGGAGTTCGCGATAGGCCTTCAGTTCCCGCGCGAAGCACTGGTCCCAGGTCAGCGTGCGCGCGTAAGCCACCGCCGTGCGCGACCGTTCGGGCCAGGAAGCGCGGTCGCGCCACAAGGCTTCCACCGCGTCAACCAGCGCCTCGGTGTCAGCCACGGGAATGACCAGGCCCGCGCCGGACTGCTCCACGTGCTCGCGGGCCGCCCCCTGGTCGGCGGCCACCAGGATCTGGCCGCAGGCCAGCGCTTCCACGATGGACAGCCCGAAGGTTTCCCAGCCGCTGAGCGCGAGGCCCATGTCGCAGGAGGCATACCACGCCGCCATGTCGGCGGGCTCGCGCACGAAGCCGATGTACTGCATGTGAGGATGCGCGCGCACGGCGGCCTGCACGCGGTCGAGGTCGGGCCCGGTGCCCGCGAACACCACCGCGGGTTCGTGTCCCAGACGCGCGCACAACAGCGGGTAGGCTTTCAGAAAGGTGCGCAGGCCTTTCTCTTCGGCGAAGCGATGACCGAAAAAAATGGTCAGACGCTCGGGCAAACCGGCTTTCAGGGCGCGCGCGCGCGTTTCGTCACGCTGTCCCGGATGAAACGTCGCCGTGTCCACGCCCAAGGGAACATGATGAAGATTCTTCAGGCCGCGACGTTGAAGGCGCTCAAGGATCACGCGGCTGGGCACGAAGATCGCGTCCATCATCGCGTACTGTTTGCGGGCGAACGCCCAGGCAAGGTCCTCCGCCGTTCTTCCGGAGAGCCTCCCGAAGCGCATGAAGAAGCGCCGCACGTACGTCACGGGAAAATCGGCATGCCAGAACCCGACGAGCTTCGGCGCGATGCCCGTTCCCTTCAATCCCCTCAACGCCGCGCGCACGCGCCCCGGCAGCAGATAGGGACTGCCGATCTCGATCACGTCGGGGCGGTGCTTCACGATCACCGCGCGCAGGGTGGCAACGGACGGGCACAGGCGGTATTCCCAGTGACCGGGAAACTTGAACGCCGGAACGTGTTCGATGACGGTGTCAGGGCCCGTTTCTTCGGTGCGCGCATGCGTGCCGGGCATCACCATCACGTGGCGGACGCGTGCAGCCGGGCTTCCGTCCGTCTCGGCACGCGACCGGAAGTACGCCATTTTCTGCAGATGATAGCGCCGGACCCCACCGCCGGACGGGCTCCAGAACTCGTTGCAATCCAGGATGCACAGCGAGGGCACGGCAGAGGGTGCAGACGAGGGAGGGCGCGGCGAAACGTGCGTCGGAACGAGAGGCGGAACGGCGGACATGCCCCAAATCTACTTTCCGCCCCACGCCGGACTTGGTATTTCACGATGACACGGAGGTCGTGATGGTCTATCTCCTTTTCGTTCTCGGACTGGTGATGTTGGTGGGGGGCGCTGACCTCCTGGTGCGCGGCGCGCGCCGGCTGGCGCTGTCCGCCGGGCTTTCACCGCTGGTGGTGGGCCTGACCGTCGTCGCGTTCGGGACCAGCGCGCCGGAACTTGCCGTCAGCGTGCAGGCGGCCTTGAGTGGCAACGGTGACATCGCCGTCGCGAATGTACTCGGCAGCAACATCTCGAACGTGCTGCTCATCCTCGGGCTCTCCGCCGCGATCATGCCCCTGATCGTCTCACGCAAGCTGATCCTCATCGAAATCCCGCTGATGATCACCGTGTCGCTGATCGCCTGGGGGCTGGTGATGGACGGGATCCTGGGTTTTGGGGACGGTCTTGTGTTGTTCGCCGGCATCATCGCCTACACGGTTTTTGCCGTCGTGCAAAGCCGTCGTGAATCGCGTGCGGTGAAGGAAAGCCACAGGCGCGGGTTCGTGGAGGCTGTCCCCGGAAAAACCGGCAGCATCAAGGGGGGGAGAAGACTCGCCCTGGATGTGTTGTTCATCGGGGCGGGTTTGGTCATCCTGGTGTTGGGCGCGGACTGGCTTGTGGGCGCGGCCATCACGCTCGCCCGGATGTTCGGTGTCAATGAAGCATTCGTGGGCCTGACCATCGTGGCGGTGGGCACGTCGCTGCCGGAACTGGCGACCTCGGTGCTCGCGAGCCTCAAAGGTGAGCGCGACATCGCGGTGGGAAACATCATCGGCAGCAATTTGTTCAATCTGCTCGCGGTGCTCGGCCTCTCCGGCATGCTGGCTCCGGGCGGCATCGCCGTGGCGGGATCGATGGTCTGGGTGGACTTTCCCATCATGCTGGCCGTGGCGGTGGCTTGCCTCCCCGTGTTGTTCACGGGCCACCTCATCGCCCGCTGGGAGGGCGTGGTGTTCCTCGTCTATTACGGGGCGTATGTCGCGTTCCGGTATCTCTCCATCACCGCGCACGGCGCGCTGGACACCTTCGAGTCGGCCATGATATTCTTCGTGATCCCCTTGACCGTACTGACGCTGGGCATCAGCCTGAAGCGCGCGCTCGTGCGGCCCCCGATCTAGCCGCGCCGGAGCGCGGCGCACGCCGCGACCGCCGTGTCCACGCCGGTGGCTCCTGTGCCGTCATGCGGCCCCATGGCGGTCCAGACGGCGTGTACGGCCTCTGCGGTCGCGGCGGGGCTCCAGTCCGCGCGCGCGTCGGGCAAGGAGGGTGGGTGCGCGCGGAACCCGCGGGCGGTCCCGATCCACTCGGGCAGCAGGGGTTCGCCCGCGATCAGGTTGGGTAACGCCACGTGCGGGCCCTTCAGCAGGCGTCGCCCGGCCCTTAAGGTGAGGGCATCCGCGACGCACCAGACGCGCGTGGGAATCCGCGCGAGAAACAATTCCAGCGTCATCGTGCCGGGAAACGCGAGGGCGGCACCCGCGCGGGCGAAGGCCTCGTCGCGGTCCGTCAGCACGCGGAGGCCCGCCGGCGTGTCGTGCGCAGCGGCGGCATCCGGCGGGCCCGGGCGGGTTTCCCTCGCCGCGACCAGCGCGCGGGCGTCCGCCGCCAGACCCTCGGGCACCAGCACGTCCACGCCGTCGAGCGTGCCGAAGAACGCGTGGACGCGCGCGAGCCACAGGGGAAGGTTGCGCCGCAACACGCCGCGACGGCTGCCGGGACACAGCAGCAGGCGCAGGCCGCGCGCCGGTTCGAAGGCCGGCAGCGGAAAGAAGTGGCCCTGCGTGAGCGGCGCGCTCCACGCGGGATAAGAGGAGAGCTCGAAGGGGAACAACACCTGCAGGGCCACCCCATCGAGGGCGCGTCGCAGACGGGCGAGGCGCCGCGCGGGATTCCGGTACGCCCACAATTGCGGCGGCGCGATGTAGTACACAGGGAGGCCCAGGGCGCGGGCCCGGCGTGCCAGCGCGACGTTCATGCCCGGATAGTCCACCAGCAGAACGAGGTCGGGGCGCGCGTTCGTGAGCGCGCGACGCAGCGCCGCGCGCGCCCGCCCCAGGAAGACGGCGCGCCGGAGAACGTCACCGAGGCCGTTCACGGCCAGGTCGCGGAGCGGGTAGGGTGACCGCAGGCCGTGTGCGGCGCACAACGGGCCGCCGAACCCGCACAGGGTCAGCGTGCCGTGGCGGGCCTTCAGACCGGCGAGCACCGCGGCGGCGATCCGGTCTCCCGACGCTTCGCCGGCGCCGACAAAGACCTTCATCGCGCCGTCCGCCGTCCCTCACGAGGACGCGCAGGGTGCGGCGCGACGGCCGGAGACGTTTTCCCCGGCACCTTCACAAGGCGTCCAGATCCAGTTCGGTGATGCGGTCCACGATGTGATGACCGCCGCCAAGCCCCGCCGGCGCGTCGTGCGGGCGCACCCACACGGTGCGCCAGCCGCGCGCGCGCGCCGACACGAGGTTTTCCAGACGATCGTCGGCGAAGATCAGGTCCGTCTTGTCGGGATGGCGCGCGAACACATGCGCTTCAACCTTCTCATACGCGGCCCGGTTGGGCTTTCCTTCCCACGCCATGAAGTCGATGTCGAAAATCCCGAAAATGCCGGCGAGCGCTGCGGCGCTCGCCCTTTCCCCCCCAACATCCGCACCCACGGCGCCCGCTTCATCCCCGGCGCAGGCCCCCGTTCCCGCCACGAGGTCGGAAATGCCGATGTGCCGCAAGCAGCGGTGTGCCCAGTCGCTGCGCGCGTTGGTGAAGAGGTAGGTGGGGAGGCGTTGCGCCGCGTCGAGCAGCCAGGCGCGCAACGCGGGGTCGGGCAACGGCATGAGTTCGTCGGCCAGATCCTGAATGAAGTCGGTGTATTCGTTGCGGCAGACGCCGTGGAGCAATTCGAGTCCGCGCAAGGTGGTGCCGTGTTCGGTGCACAGCGCGCGCCGCATGGCGTCCGCCGTTCCGGGGTCGAGGTTCAGGCGGGTTTCGATGAAGTGGGTGATGCGCGCATCCACCGCGTTCAGGGTCGGTGCGGTGGACGGATACAGCGTGTGGTCGAGGTCGAGCAATAAAACGGCGGACAT
>CAYQFG010000112.1:0-6244 GCA_964416695.1 uncultured Bifidobacterium sp. | reverse complement strand
ATGAGCGGTGAGCGATGAGCGGTGAGCGGTGAGCGATGAGCGCGTGGAGCTGAAGTGGACAAGGGTACAACAGCACAACAGAAAAGAAGCAGGACAGCAGGGCAGTAGAGCCTCACGACACATCCCCGCAATGCGGCTTACAGCCAGAACGTCGTTCCTTGGGTGCGTGGGTGTGCCGTTTGAGCATTGAGCCTGGCGTTCGCGTCTTCCTCCCGATGCCCGCATGCCGTCCCTTGGTTCTTGTCCGCCGGGAACTGTGAATTTCTGCTGTGGTACACTGTGATGCCGTGGTGCCGTGATGCCCTTCCTCACAGAACTCCCACGCCCGTCTCCCTTCCTCCGCCCGGCCCGCAGGGCCGCTCTCCCCCCAAACACTGCCCCCAAACACTTTTGTTGATTTTTGTGCCATAAAAAAACGGCCCCCGGTTTCCCGGAGGCCGTTTTTGTGAGTGAAGCTCTCCGGCCCGTCGCGTGGAGCGACAGACCGGTTCGACCGGGTTAGCGGGCGAGCGGGAGCTTGCGTTCGAGCGTGTGGGTCGGCTTGTTGTCCGCGTCCAGCAGGAGCATGCGGACGAAGTAAATGCCCGATCCGGCCTTCCGCTCCGTTCCGGTCCACATGACTTCGTTCACGCCGGCCGTGGCCTGCAGGGAACGTGTCCAGATGGCGCGGCCGCGCATGTCGAGGATTTCGATGCGGGCCTTCGCGGCGGTGTTGGTGCGGATGTTGAACAGCACGCCGTCCTGCAGGGTGCGGTAGGACAGGGCCGGACCGCTGAGCAGGGCGTTGGCGAGACCCGTGCCCGGGAACGTGAGCGTATCAATGGTCACGAGCGTCTGCGCCGCTTTCTGGTTTTCGTATTCGAGCTTCACCCAGTCGGCGGAACGCGCGACGTTCGCGACGCGAACTTCGTCGTAAATGCCGGCGATGAGCGCATCGGCGGACCACAAGGCGCGGCCGATGTACGCCGAAGTGCGCACGCCATCGGGCAGCTTCTGGTTGCCGGCGGATCCGATGAAGCGGCCGTTCTTGTAGACGTTCACATCCGGGACGTTCAGGGAGAAGTGAACGAGCTGCCAGACACCCTGTTCCCATCCATCGATGGCGTCATTCGGACCCACATAACGGTCACCTTCGCTGGTGGCGTCACCGGAGCTGCCCGAGATCGATGCGGAGGTTTCGCCGTTGAAGCGACCGATCCAGAAGTTGTTGTTCGGGGTGCCGGAGCCGAGGCTGATGGCGTGGCTGGCGAAGCTGTTGAACGGAGACGCGGGCTTGAGCCACAAGGACAGCGTGCCCTGCTGGTTGGGGAAGCTGCCTTCGGGGAACGGGCCGAAGGAGAAGTGCTGCGCGTTGGCACCCGCACCGTTGCCGCCGAGCGAGTCCGCGAGGCCGATCAGTCCGGTATGCGACGTGTGGGTGGCGGGCAGGTTGAACGGATAGGCCGGATTACGACCCGCGACTGCGTTCAGGCGAGGCGACGTGCTGGTGCCCGCACCGAGGTGGAACACGGAGACAAACCCGTTCGCTTCGGAGAACACGCCGTGCGCGTTGGAGAGCGAAGTCGCCGTCGTGTTGCCGAAGTGCATCCAGATTTCCTGGTTCGCCAGGTTGCCCTTGACGGTGTCAACCAGGACCCAGACTGCGCCCTTCTGCGCGGTCGCATCCCAGTGGTCGACCTCGTGCTTCAGGAGCGTGGTGCCGTCGGTTTTGGTGAACCGGAGGTTCGCGCCGTTGGTGCCGGCGGAGGTGAACACGGCAGCCTGGGTCGCGTCGAAGCGGACGAGCACCGGGACGTTCACCACGTTGCCGGCCACATTGGCGCCGGTGGACGACGTGTTGAGCTTGATGCGGCGATGGCCGGTCCAGTCATCCTTGTAAGTGCCACCGGCGACGGCGGCCGCGACGGTGAGACGGATGACCTTGTTGAGCGTGTCGGTGGCGTTGGTTCCGCGCACGGTGTAGTTCGCGGCCGCGGCGGCTGCCGTGGGAACCCCGGAGATCGCGCCGTTCAGGCTGTCAAGACGCAGTCCGGCGGGCAGAGCCGTCACGGCGGTCCACTTGGTGAACGGACGACCGCTCGCGATGGGGGCGGCGGTGAACGAAGCGCCGACGGTGGCCGAGAGGGTATCCTTCGGATGGTAGGTGACGGACGGCGGTCCGAGCGTCACGACGAAGCGGACGTCACGCGTGGTGGTCAGCGTGCCGAAGTACGCCGTGATGGTGCGGTTGCCGGTAAAGGCCGCCGTCGGCGTTCCCGTGATGGCACCCGTGGTCTTGTTGATCGACAGGCCGCCGGGAATGCTGGTGTTGGAGCCGGTCACCTTGATGCTGTCGGCAGGGCCTCCGAGGTACGTGGGCACGAGATTGACGGCCACGCCGGTTTCCATGCGGAGCGTGTCGCGGCTGGCGGTGTTGGCCGACAGGTAACGGAGATTGGCGATGCCGCTGGCGACAATCAGGCGGACCGTACGGGTCGCCGTCTCGTTACCCGCATGCGCGGTGACGATCACTGCGACATTGGAAGCCGCGCTGGCCGCACCCGTGATGGCACCGGTGGTCTTGTTCAGCGACAGGCCAGCCGGCAAAGCGGCGGACACGGTGAAGCTGTCGGCGATGCCCACGTAAGTGGGGACCACGTTCATGTTTGCGAATGCGGTCGTTCGGAGGGTGTCGATGGCGTCCGTATTCCCGGATTCGTAACGCAGATCCGCGATGCCGGCGGGCTTCTCAGGCACATTGCCCGAGGTGCCCAAGGCCAAGGCAGTCGCACCCGGCACCTGTGTTGCGTAATCGAGGGCGACCCAGGCGGCGCTGCGGGATACGTTCGCGACGCGAACCTCATCGTAAGCGCCGGCGAAGCTGTTGTCAGGCCACAGGGTGGCCCCAATCAGTGCGTTCGCACGATTCATGATGGCGGGCTCCGCCGCGTTTTCAGTAATGCCGACCTGTGCTCCGTTGTTGTACAGGCGGCGCGTGCCTCCGTCGAGGACGGCGTGGATCAACTGCCAGGATTCGTGCGTCCAGGCGGGACCGGTCGGTCCGATTTCATCGCCGTTGCCTGCAGCAACTGCGGCAAACGTGATGTTGCCGCCGCCCTTCCAGTCGATTTTGGCGATGTAGATGTTGTTCTGTTTATCGACACCCTCACCGGCCAGGGTCAGGACGTGGGCGTAGGGGTTCAGTCCGGAAGAGGCTTTCAGCCACACGGACATGGTGAGGTTGCTGGTTGGCATGTCTTCGGCCGTGATGGGGCCGAAGCTGAAGTGTTCGGCGGCCAGTGCGTTACCTCCGGTTTCCCCCAAGGTATCGGCTGCTCCGATCACACCGGTTGTCGCCGCATACTCTTCGGGGAGATTTTGCGGCGTCGCAGGGTTACGTCCGGCGACGGCGTTCGGGCGGGGAGTGGTTGCATCGCCGCCCATGGGGAACACGGCCAGAAAGCCGTTATCCTTGGTGAATACGGAGCTTGCCTTCGAGCTGTCGGCGGCACCGGCTTTGCCCCACAGCATGCGGATGTCCACACCCTTGGGGTTGTTGGCGAGAACGGAATCAACGAGCACCCAGATTGCCGCGGACTGGTTTGCGGCATCCCAGTGGTCAACGCTGTGCGGCAGACGTGTGAGGAGATTGGGTGTGGTGAAGCGCAGGCTCGCACCGTTGGCACCTGCCTGGGTGAACACGTCGGCTTCGCCGGGCCCCAGACGGACCAGCAGCGGATACTTTCCGACACCCTCCGTGAGAGAATTCCCTGTGGCGGTCGTGTTGACCGTCAACTCCTTGATGTATGACCAATCGTAATAGTCCTCCTGCGCCATGGCCAATGCGGCCGTGAGCAGGATTCCTGATGAAACCACGCGTTTCAACATGCTTCTCTCCTTTTGTGATCCATGTCTGGTTCCGGTAGACTTGATGAGGTTTTCGGCCGGAATCTACTAGATATATAGCGGACGAAATGATTTTTCGCGCGGGAAATATGCGGAAAATTGTATTGAGTTACTGATTCAACAATATTTTACCCTATTCTTACCATCCAAACGATAATCGTTGAAACGATCTTATGGCGCAGGCCACGGATCGCGGCGTTTCAGCTCCGCACCGTTTAGGCGTTGAGGAGCACGTTGTCGATCAGGCGCGTCGTGCCGTAGAACACCGCGACGGCCACAACGGCCGGTTCATCAACGGTTTTCAGGGGGTGGAGGCGCGCCTGCGACACGACCTCGACGTAGTCGATCCGGGTCGGACCCGACCGTTCGATTTCGGCGCGGGCGAGGGCCGCGAGCGCGGCGGCGGCGCGTTCGCCTTGTGCCCAGGCTTCACGCGCGCGTGTCAGCCCGCGATACAGGGCGACGGCCCGCACCTTTTCGTCTTCGTGGAGGTACTTGTTGCGCGAAGACAGGGCGAGGCCTGACGGTTCGCGCACGGTTTCGGACAGCACCATTTCGACGTCCACCGCGAGGTCGTCGACCATGCGTTTGAGGATCAGCGCCTGCTGGATGTCCTTTTGCCCGAACCAGGCGCGGCGCGGCTTCACGAGGTTGAACAGCTTGAGAACCACCGTGCACACGCCCCGGAAATGCCCGGGCCGCGCCGCGCCGCACAGATGGCGGCCGAGCCCTTCCACGTCGACGAAGGTCGCGTGATCGGTCGCGTAAAACGCATCGGCTTCCGGCGCGAAGAGCGCGTCGACGCCGGCGGCCTCGCACAGCGAGGCGTCGCGCTCGAACGGGCGGGGGTAGCGGGCGAGGTCCTCGTTGGGGCCGAACTGAAGCGGGTTCACGAAGATGGAAACCACGACGACGTCGCTGGCCGCCCGGCAGTCCTCCACCAGCTTCATGTGTCCGGCGTGCAACGCGCCCATGGTGGGAACGAAACCGACGGAGGCCGTCACGGGGAGTGGGGCGCGCCAGGCGCGGAGCTCGTCGATGGTACGGAGGATGATCATGGGGGCTCAACAAGGGGACAATGGAACAATGGAAGAAATACAACAGTACAACAGTAGAACAGTGGAACGCACTTCAAGGCAGGGGGCGGGGTGTTGCCTTACTGCTGTACTGTTGTACTTCTGTACTGTTTTTTTCCTTAATGGCTTGCGCCCGGTGACCAGTACGTCACGCCCTCGGGCGCCTTCATGATCTGGTCGAGCAACAGGTTGAGGTCCTCCTGCCGGCGCACGAAGTCGAGATGGTTCGTGTTCACGATCAGGAGTGGTGACGCGTCGTAATAATGGAAATAATTGTTGTACGCGCGGTTGAGCGACTCGATGTAGCTCTCGTCCATGTTCCGCTCGTAGTCGCGGTCGCGCTGGCGGATGCGGTTCATCAGGGTTTTCGTATCCGCCTGCAGATACACGACATAGTCCGGCTGGGGGATCTGGCGTTCCATCATCCCGGCGAGGCGTTGATACAGGCCCATTTCGTTTTCGTCGAGGTTCTGCGTCGCGAAGATCTTGTCCTTCGCGAACATGTAGTCGCTCACAACCTGCGGACGGAACAGGTCCTGTTGCTGGAAGTAGTCCTGGATCTGGCGGAAACGAGAGAGCAAAAAGAAAATCTGCGTCTGGAACGCGAAGCGGTTGCGGTCCTTGTAGAAGTCGGCAAGGAACGGATTGTTCTCGAACTCTTCGTACAGGGTCTGGCCACCCAGACGTTCCCCCAAAAGCTTGACGAGCGTGGTTTTGCCCGCTCCGATCACGCCTTCGATGGCCACGTAACGCAAGTGATCGGGCAGGGACACCGAGCCCGCAGGCAACAGGCGGTACTCCGTCATTTCAGACGGCCCCTGGGCCTCGCGGCAATTGTGCAACAAGCGGGCGACGCTGTCGCGATGTCCCGGCAACACGGTGTCCCCGTCGATCTCCGCCAGCGGCACCAGCACGAACTGGCGGTCGGCCAGATGCGGATGCGGCAGGACGAAGTCGGGTTCCCGCACGGTCTGGCCTTCATACGCCAGAATGTCCACGTCGATTTCACGCGGTTCCCAGCGCCCGCGCGGGATGCGTCCCACGCGCGCTTCCACATCCTGGCAACAGGTGAGCAGTTGGCGCGGGTTGAGCACCGTCGTCATGCGCACGCACAGGTTGAGATACCTCTCCTGAGGCCCGGGGCCGAGCGGTTCGGTCTCGTAGATTTTGGAAACGTGAAACATCCCGACCGAAACTTCACGCAGCATTTCCAGCGCCTTGCGCAAGTGGCCGGCGCGGTCGCCGACGTTGCTCCCCAGGGCGAGCCAGACCGTTTTTCCGCG
>CAYQFG010000111.1:3998-6331 GCA_964416695.1 uncultured Bifidobacterium sp. | reverse complement strand
AAGAGTCAATCATATTTAATCTATAGAAATAATAGGAATGGTCAAGGGGGTACGAAAGAGAACCTTGAAACCCCCGAAATCCGCCGAATTCCAAAAGTTCAGGAGCAAAAGGAGTGGACCTGAGTCTCGTCTGCGTCGGTTCAGGAGGAGATCTCGCCGCCGGATGCGGCTCACCCGGACGGAGGCGCCGGACACCGTCCCGCACGCTCAGCGCGTTTTGCCGAGGATCCCCGCGTCGTGCGCGTCCTTCAGTTTGTCCTCCACCGACAGGCAGGCGGTGCAATCCGCATCAAGATAATCGACCACGACGCGCACGACGGGCGCACGCGTTTCCCGCGTGTTGAGCGCGCGCCGGCTGGCCTCCAGCTCCTGTTCGCGCCGCCACTCCCATTCCGTCATCCGGTAGGGCTGCCCGGTCCACGGGCGTCGCGGGAACAGATCGGGATCCGTATCGACGGAGCGTCTCACCTCGTCGTGCGCGCGCGTGGACGCGATGCGGAAATGCGTCATGCCCAATGTCCGGCCCAGCTCGGCTGCGCGGACGATGGCGTAATTCTTGGCCGTCCCTTCGTCCATGCCGGCGGGGCCGTGGTAGAGCACTTCATACCGCGTCTTCGTCAGTCCGACTTCGGAAAACCCGATGCCTCCGCTGTAAGGCTGATAGGGCGTGACGGCGCACGCCGTGAGCCACAGGCCGACGGACAACAGCGTGACGCGCGACAGCGGACGCAGGAACACACGCAGTGGCAAACGCATTCCGGGAAATTACAAAGCGAACGCGGGGAGACGGGATCGAAGCGGGCGAGGTTGGGGGGGAGGAGGCGCGCCCACCCCGGAAACCGGGGCGGCGCGCGGCGATCAGCGGACGTCCGGGATGTCGCCCCGGCGCATCTGCCGGGATGATTGCCTCCGCGGGGGCCGCCGTCCCAGCAGATAGGCCGGGGCGAAGAGCACGGCGACGATCAAGCCGATGGTGTGCACCAGCGCGGGAATTTCCGCGAAGCCGTGCGAGGCGCCCACGGCCTTGTAAAGCACCATGCCGGCCGCCTCCCCCACCCCCAGCCCGGCCGGCGAGATGGGCATGCCGTTGGCCAGCGTGAGCGTGGGCGCGACATAGGCGTGCAGGCGGAAGGGCAGGTCGACATCCAGGGCCGCGGCGCACAACGCGTAGATGACGACCAGGAGGGCGTGCACACCCGCGGAGATCGCGATCGCGCCCAGAAAAACCTTCGGAAACCTGCGGAACGCGGCCAGCGCGATCCCGAACTCCGCGAGAAACCCCCGCGACGGGTTCTCTTCCCTGGGAACCCCGCCGTCACCGCCGCAGAGGTCCTCGCCGGCGGGAGGTTTGCGGAGCATCGCGTCGCGCGTGCGTTTCCCCCACCACGTACGGGGCTTCCAGGGCGAGAGGAACAAGGCGGTGAGCAGGCCCATGCCGGCGGCGACGGACAGGATGAACGCCGACTGCGCGGCCAGCACGGGAGAGGTCCCCCACGCATCGCGGCTGATCCAGTTGGCCGCCGCCGCCAGACCGATCAGGCCGAACAGGCCCGTGATGCGGTCGATCACCAGCGTGCCGATGGCGGCGGCCGACTCGGCGCGGCTGCGGTCCCTGAGCAAGTACCAGCCCTTGACGAGGTCGCCGCCCGTTCCGCCCGGCAGAAAACCGTTGAAGAAAATCCCGGTGAGGTGAAGGCGCGCGGACTCCCGCACGGTGATGTTCACCTGCGCGGCGCGCAAAAGCAGGTGCCAGCGCAGCCAGGCGAGGATCTGGATGGGAACGAGGTAGAGCAGGAATGCGAAGCCGTACAAGGCCGGGTGCCTGGCGATGGCGGCGCCCAGCAGGGCGGGCTTGAGCGCCCCCGAGCCGATCAGGACGCCGATGATCAGAACCGCCAGGGCGATGCGCAGCGCGTGCGCGGTCCACACCGGGAAGCGCCTCGGTTTGGGAAGCGCGAGCGGTGTCATGCGACGGACAGGGCGGACTGCGGCATGGATTCCGGCCACCGTGAAGGTGCCGCGTCCGCGGCCGGGACGCCGGCCTCGCGGTGACCGTCGAGGCGGAAGGAGCGGCGGTGAAGCGGGCAGGGCCCGTGCAGACGCAGCGCCTCGCGGTGTTCGCGCGTGGGGTAGCCCTTGTGACGCGCGAACCCGTAGTGGGGATACAGGGCGTCGGCCTCCATCAAGGCGCGGTCGCGCGTGACCTTCGCGAGGATGGAGGCCGCGGCGATGCTGGCGGAGAGGGCGTCGCCGCCCACCACCGCGCGCTGGGCGCAGGCGACGCCGGGAACGATGCGGTTGCCGTCGACCAGGATCAGGGCCGGTGACGGCCC
>CAYQFG010000111.1:0-3898 GCA_964416695.1 uncultured Bifidobacterium sp. | reverse complement strand
CATCAGGGATTCCAGCGCGCGGCGCATCGCCAGATGCGCGGCGTGATGGATGTTCAGGCTGTCGATCTCCGCGACGCTCGCCTCGCCCGTTGCCCATGCGAGCGCGCGCTCGCGGATCTGCGGGGCGAGCTCTTCGCGCGCCGCGGCGGACAGTTTCTTGGAATCGTTCACACCGCGTATGGGTCGCGCCTTCAGGTCGAGGATGACGCAGGCCGCGACCACGTTTCCGGCCAGTGGGCCACGGCCGACTTCGTCCACGCCGCAGAGCAGGCCGCCCGCGGCGGGGAAAAGGGAAAGCAGGCGGCGGTCGTGCCGCCACAAAGCGGTGGAGGCCGCGGAAGTCGCGGAAGCTGTAACGGCGGCGACGGCGGTGGAACGGCGGGTCATGACGCGGCGTCCTGTGCAGGGTCGGCGGGAGACGCAGCGGGCGCCGCGGCGTCGAGCGCGCGCATGCGGGCCGTCCACGCGGGGTCTACGTGCGCGGCGCGCGCGGGATCGTCATGGTCGGTGGGCGTGATGGCGCCGTCCGCAAAGGCCTTCAGCACGCGCCAGTAGCTGTCGTGTTCGAGCGCGAGGACGATGCGGCCCACCTCCGCGGCGGTGGCGCCTTCGGGGAGCGGCGCGCGCCGCTGCAGGAGGATCTGGCCTTCGTCGTAATGTGCGTTGACCATGTGCACGGTGGGGCCGCTGACGCGCGGGGTCGTGCCGGCGGCGATCGCGCGCACCACCGCTTCGTGCACGTGATGGCCGTACATGCCGGCGCCGCCGAATTCCGGCAGCAGCGCCGGATGGATGTTGACCACCCGGTTCTTCATGCGGGCGAGCACGGCGTCGGGAACCTTCTTCATGTAGCCCGCGAGGACGAGCAGGTCGGGCCGGTGCTCGTCGATCAAGGCCAGCAGGCGCGCGGTCACGCCCGCTTCGGAGCCTTCGGTTTTGGCACTGACGTGGAAGGCCGGGACGCCGGCGACGCGCGCCTTCTCCAGCGCGCCGGCCGTGCTGTTGTTGCCGGCCAGAAAGACGGCGCGGGCGTTCAGGTCACCCGCGGCGGCGCGGTCGAGCAGGGCCTGGAAGTTGGAGCCTCCTCCCGACGCGAGGACGGCGTAACGCAGGGGGCGCGTGGGTGTGCCGGAAGCGGTCACGCTTCGACTCACGCGTCCGTGGTGACCGATTCGGGCTTCTCCGTACGCACGTTCCGTCCGTTCAGTTCGCTGACGGAGGGTTCCCGCGGCGCGGAGTATTCGCTGGCGGCCTGCGGTGCGCCGTGCTTGCGGAACAGGTGCTTGAACAACGTGCCCGCGCCGCGGAACACGCGGTAGCGCTCCCGGCTGTTGGTCATGGCCATCACCGCCTGCTTCCACACGTACTTGGGCCGGAGGTAAAATTCGCGCCGGGCGCGGTCGCAGAAGTCCACCAGTTGTTGCGACGTGAGGCCCTTGCGGATCACCGTCGTGTTGTGCTGGCCGTCCTTGTCGAGCCACTTGTCGTAATCCTGCGAAGCCAGCTCGCCGCGCACCTTGGCCTCTTCGTAAGCCGACGTGCCGGGGTAGGCCATGATGGGATAAAATTGCGCGGTGTTGGGATTGAGCTTCTTGGCGAAGTCGAGCGTCGCCTGCAGCGTTTCGGGCGTGTCGCCCAGATTGCCGACCATGAAGCAACCGTGGATCAGGATGCCGGCCTTGTTGGCGCCGTCCATGAAGCGCTCGGCCATGCCGTCGGCGAGACCCTTCTTCACGTTCTTGAGGACGTCGGTCGAGCACGACTCGAACCCCACGCACAGTTCGCGGCATCCCGCCTTTTTCATCTTCAGCAACACGTCGGGTTTCACGTCGGCGCGCGCGTTCGCGGACCAGGTGATCTTGAGGCCGCGGCGGACGATTTCGTCGCACACTTCGGACGTGCGCGTCGGATGCGCCGTGAAGGTGTCGTCTTCGAAGAAAACCTCCCCCAGGTCGGGGAACGCGGACTTGATGTACTCCAGTTCGTCCACCACGTCCTTCACCGACCGTTTGCGGTAGGTGTGGCCGGTGAGCGTCTGTGGGATCACGCAGTAGGTGCAGCGGAACGGGCAGCCGCGACCCGACAGGATCACGATCAGGGGGTTGATGTTCGCGCCGTAGAAGTAGCGCTTGTAGCAGGAGAACAGGTGTTTGCGGTACACCTTGCTCACCCAGGGCAGGGCGTCCAGGTCTTCGATCTTGGGACGCTCGGGATTCTGGATGTTCAGCTCGCCGTTTCTGTAGGCGATGCCGAGGATTTTGGAGGGGGCGTCGGGCCCGTCACCCCGCAGGTGACGCACGAGTTCACGGGCGGTATAATCCGCCTCGCCGACGATCACGTAGTCGATCGCGGGTTCGCGCTCGAGGATTTCGACCGGCTCGGCGGAGGCGTGGGTGCCCATCATGGCGACGGGGCAGCCCACGGCTTCCTTGATCGCCTTGCCGACGCGCATGTCGTTGTTGATGGACGGGGTCGAGGTGTTGAGCACAGCCAGGTCGGGCTTGAACGCCTTCACCTTCTCCAGCGTTGCGGCCAGATCAAGGTCCATGGCGGGAGAGTCCAGCAGGAGCAGCTCGTTGCCGTCTTCCTCCACGCACCCCGCCGCATAGGCCATGAACATGGGCCAGTACAGCGTGCTGGATTTGGTCACGCTGGGACTGCGCGATTCCCGCGAGAACATCGGGAAGTACGGGGGGTTGAGGAACAGAACTTTCATGCGGGCGACTCTCCGGCGGCACCTTCCGCAGCGGGGTTCAAGGCCCCGGGCGCGATGCGACGTAATGTGGCGGAAAACTACCTAGAAGGGGGGGGGAAATCAATCAAACCCCCTGCTCGGTGGAGCGTTCCGGGAGGTTCTCCTGCCTCTTCGTTCACTCGCGTCTCGCGCGGGCCGATCCGAGCGGATCGTCATCGCTCCGGACGGATGGGCTGACCCCGCAGAAAACGGGTGTTTTCGGCGGTCGGGACGACGGGGGGCGCGAGTCCTGCGCCCGATCCCGTGGCGCCGGCGACCGTACGGAACCCCGGCCTGTGCCGGGGCAGGCTGCGCGGCCCCGGGCGCCCGCTTCGTTTCCCGGCGTCAGGCGGACATGGCGACGGTGAGGCCGCTCCAGGATGGTCGGCCCACCGCCGCGCACGCCTTCGAAAGCCTGACGATCAGCGTGGAAATCCGGATCGAACCCGCCGTGGGTCATGACGAGCAGCGTGTCGTCCCCGTCGGGCGAAAGTTCCCAAGTGACGGTCGTGTTGAGGATGAAGGTTACGCGAGCTTGCGTTCCCGCCTCCACAGCGCATTCGGGGCAGGAGGTCGCGCCGCACGGGTTGGCCAGTGCGGCGAAGGGATCGACGTCGGGGAGCAGGGCGGCCATGCCGGAATAATGGATATATCCGACGTGTCAAGGGGGCGAAATCGTGTTGTCCGGGAGAGAGGGTTGGATGAATCCGCAGGAACCGAATGCCGATATTCGGATTCGGCGTAAGCTTCCCCATTAGGTAGAGTATCCGGAACTGGACTTTTCTGGCTATTTCTAATCCCAGGAGGCTTCATGAAATCGTCGAAGCTCACCGAGACCGAGATCGTCTCGATCCTCAAACAAGGCTGATGTCGGTCCCCTGTCAAGGATATCTCCAGGTCGGTCGCGACTGGATGCCCGTTAGTCGGCGAAAAAAAGGCCGCTCCCTCATGGAAGCGGCCCTTGAATCAGCAGGTCCGGACGGCTTACGCCTCCAGCCATTCCGTGTGGAACGTCCCCGGCTTGTCGATGCGCTCGTAGGTGTGCGCGCCGAAGTAGTCGCGCTGCGCCTGCAGCAGGTTCGCCGGCAGTTCGGGCGAGCGGTAGCTGTCGTAGTACGCCAGCGCCGACGTGAACGCCGGCACCGCGATGCCCGACAGGATCGC
>CAYQFG010000110.1:5288-6371 GCA_964416695.1 uncultured Bifidobacterium sp. | reverse complement strand
TCGCTTAACCCCGTCGCCAACGCGTTCTCGCCCCTGGACGGCCGCTACGGTCATTACTTCGCGGCGTGGAACGCCAGTCTGAGGGCGGAAACCCGTCTCTTCGGCCTCGCGCAGGCGACCGACGGGCCGTGGTTCGGGCGCATCACCGCCGCCCGCCACACGATCACTCCCTCCGCCACGTTCACCTTCGCGCCCGAACTTGACTCCAACCACCGCCTGTACACCAATCCACGGATCGGCGGGCAACCGTACCAGAACGAACAAAAGGCCGTGACATTCGGACTGGGCAACGATGTGGACTTCAAGGTGGTGCGGCCCGGGAGCGCGGGCGATACCGCCGGGGGCCACAAGGCCAAGCCCGAGTCCTACAAGCTTCTGTCCGCCAACAGCGCCATCTCCCACAACTTCGCCCAGGACGTGCGCCCGTGGTCGGACCTCAACAGCGACATCAGCCTGTACCTCACGCGCAACGTGGCCCTCACCCTGAATGCTTCGCATGCGGTGTACGACGAATTCCGCGATCCCGCCGGCTACGTTTCCCAGGATCCGTCATCGCCGGCGAACGAGCTCACGGCGCCGGTTCTCCGGAGCTGGGGCTTCGGCTGGCGCAAGGGCCTGGAGGTCGCCGGCGGCCTCAACAGCGGCGTCCGCATGCGTGACCTGAGAGGCCTTCCGACCGGGAACTTCGAATCCACGCCATGGTCGGCTTCGATGGCCTACAACTTCGCCTTCAACGCCTCGCGCGTGGGGACGGCGGAAAACGGCAATGCGGCGGAAAAATTCTTCGGCCTCTCCGAGATCTACAACATCAGCCGCACGCACAGCGCCACCGCCGGCCTTCGCTTCAATCCCACACAGGAATGGAAAATCTCCTACGACACTGAATTCAACTTCACCGAAGGTGAGTTCTCCCGCCACAACTTCGCCTTCGAACGCACCATCCACTGCTGGCAGATGAACTTCAGCTGGACGCCCGTGGGTGTGTCGCAGGGCTGGTACTTCGTGATCCGCATCATCGACCTGCCCGACATCAAGCTGGAGACACGCGACACGAGGCCCCGGGGGTAAGGAGAATGAGGCAAT
>CAYQFG010000110.1:0-5188 GCA_964416695.1 uncultured Bifidobacterium sp. | reverse complement strand
GTTCTATCGTTCTATTGTTCTATTGCTGTACTGTTGTACTGTTGTGATGCTGCCACGTCAATCGTCCTTCCCCAAGGCCTCCCATGTTCTCCCTCCGCCATCCCCTCGTGCTCGCCAGCAAATCCCCCCGCCGCCGCCAGATCCTGGAGATGCTGGGATTCACCTTCACCGTCGAAGCCGGCGACATCGATGAAACGCCCCCTGCCGGCGCGCCCGCCTCCGACGTTCCCGCCCTGCTCGCGCAGCAAAAAGCCACGGCCATCAGCAGTCGCGTGCCCGATGCGCTCGTCCTGGGCTCCGATACGCTGGTGGAAATCGACGGCGAAGTCCTCGGAAAACCCGCGGACGAACAGGAAGGTCTGGCCATGTTGAAGCGTCTGAACGGACGAACGCATCGCGTGTACACAGGAGTGGCGGTTGCGCGTGGCGGCGCGCTGCGCGGCACCGCCACGGGGTGCACGGCCGTGACCTTCGCGTCGTGGAGTGAAGCCGATCTGTGGGCCTACGTCCGCTCCGGTGAGCCGCTCGACAAAGCCGGATCGTACGCCATCCAGGGACGCGGCGCTTTTCTTGTGGAGCGGATCGAAGGGTGCTTCTACAACGTCATGGGTTTGCCCGTCCAGGAATCGTTCCGCCTGCTGCTCCCGTATCGCGCCGCGTGAGCCTGCGCGTCAGCGCGTGGCGTCCCCGCACGGGAGAGTCCACACCGGACAATGTGCGCACAACACCTGAAGGCGTATTCTGTGTTTCAAACGCGTTTTTGCGGATGAATAAACGCGGAGACCCGTCTTTGCCCCTTTGTCAGGACTGCTTCGGCCATTCTTCCCGCTCATTTACAGGAAGAGTCGAGTACATTTACCCTGAGGAAATCATCCCGGGCGCCCTGTCCGGCACATGCCATTTTGTGTTCGTGAACATCGGAGCGCGCAGGACGGTTTCCCTGAAACCCGGCCCCTTTGACCGGGAGAACAAGGGCAGATCATGGAACACAACGAGCAATCCAACCCCGATGACGGCCTGCAAACCGGGGCCGGAGCGTCCGGCTCCGCGCCGTCGCGCGTGAGCGCCGGCCAGATCCTGCGCGAGGCGCGCGAAAAGGCCGGCATTCCCGCCGCCAAGGTCTCCGCGGACCTCCGCATCGCACCGGCGACACTCACCGCCCTGGAGGCGGGGGACTACAGCAAGCTGGCCGGTCCTCCGTACGTGCGCGCCATGCTGGTCTCGCTATCGCGGTATCTCCGCATCGATTCGCGTGACATCCTGAAGGCCTATAGCGAAGAAGCCGGCGACACGGATACCACGGGCCCTACCACCATCTCGCCCTACAAGGACGATTCCGGAACGCATGCGAAGGCGCACAAGCAGATCTTCATCCTCCTGCTCGCCGTGCTGCTGTTCGTCCTTCTCCTGATCATGGGCAAGGTGAACACGTCTTCCCCCGAACCGGAGCCCGTCGAACCCCCCGTCCCGGCGGACACGCTGTTGAACATCGCGCCCCCCACCGACACAGGCTTCGCGGAACTCTCCGCCGATTCACTGTCCGCGGACTCGGCCGCACCCACCGACATCGTCCTGGCGGAACAGCCCGACACCACCGTCGACGAGGCCGAGCCTCCCCAGACCAACGTGCGCATCATCGCCCTGTCCGACAGCATCTGGCTGCGCGTGCTTCCCGCAGGCGAGCGGGAGTCGTCACTGTATCTCAGAGTGGACCGCCCCATGGACTTCACGCACGAAGAAACCATCACCTTCATCACCCGCAAGGGCGGGACCGTCCGCGTCATCGCGGGCGACCAGGAAAGAATTCCGACCGGCCGCCGCTTCAAGGTGGACGGCGACCAGATCACCGATTAAGCCTTTATGACGGGAACCAGCATGCGCCACGCCAGCATTTCGAGAAGCACCAAGGAAACCCAGATCACCCTCACCCTCGACCTGGACCGTCCGGTCGAGGGCGCGGTGGTGGAGACCGGCTCGGGCTTCCTCGACCACATGCTCGACCTGTTCAGCAAGCACGGGGGCTTCGGCCTCTCCGTGACCTGCAAGGGTGACGGGCACATCGACATGCACCACAGCGCCGAAGACATCGCGATTTGTCTGGGCGAAGCCCTGCGTCAGGCCGTGGGCGACAAAAGCGGCATCGAGCGTTACGGATTTTATTATGTGACCATGGACGAAGCGCTGGCCCGCTGCTGCCTCGACCTTTCCGGCCGCATGTCTTTTGTGTGGAACGCCGTCATCCCCGCACCCCGGCTGGGCAACCTCGACACCGAGCTGATCGAGCACTTTTTCCAGAGCGTGGCGGAGAATGCGCGCATGAACCTCCACCTCGACCTCTTGCGTGGAACCAACTCCCATCACTGCGCCGAGGCGCTGTTCAAGGCGTTTGCGCGCGCCCTTTCCATGGCTGTGTCGCCCTCCCAACGGATCTCGGGCGTCCCCTCCACCAAGGGCACCCTGACGTGAGCGCCGCGTTCCGTGCCGTCCTGAGCGCCGACGACGCGAGCGCCGTTCTGGACGCCGCGCGCGCCGGCACCGTCGTCATCTACAAGCACAGCCCCACCTGTGAAATCTCGGCCGATGCCCTGGATGAAATGCATCGCTTTCTTGCGCAAGCCCCCGCCGGGCTCGACGTGCGCATCGTGGATGTGCTCTCGGCACGTCCAGCCTCACAGCTCATCGAGGCCCGAACCGGCATCCGCCACGAATCCCCCCAGGTCCTGGTGATCGCCAACGGGGACGTGGTGTGGCATGCCAGCCACCGCCGCATCACCGCCGCGGCCGTGCACGACGCGCTGGCCGCACTCTGACATACGCTCCTGGCGTGCGCAGGTCAGGGGTGACCGAAACCGCGGGCCATCAGCACCGCCAGGACGGGCAGACACGCCAGGACAGCGAGCTCTAGCGCGAGAAACACACGCACCCGGCGGATTTCCCGCACCGGGATCGTGACCTCGCCGTGTTCCCGCTCCAGGACTTTTTTCCAGCGGAAGATGGCGATCGTCACCGGAATGGACAACAGGGCGACGAGAACGTAGAGCGCCAGCTTCGCATGGAACACGGGATTGCTCCAGTAGAAGGCGACGCCCTTGCTGCCGTAAAACATGCGCAGGAATCCCGAACCAAGCGCCAGCAACGCCGCCATGCCGAAGGCCCCGTCCATTTTCGCCAGCAGGCGGGCCCGGTTCCGGGCCACCGGCTCCCGGCAGCGGATCCATTCCAGCAGCAGGAAAAATGCGGTCGCGAAGATCGCGGCGTAGTGCAACCAGGCAAGGAAAGCGTCGAGGAGCATGCGGGGAATATACTCCTCCCGGCTTCATCCATGTTTGATTTTGTTGTGCTTATGCGACGGCAATCACGTCCCGGTACAAGGCCTCGTACTGCGCCACCGCCGCCTCGGGTGAAAAGACCTCCATGGCGCGCCGGCGGCCGGCGGCGCCCATGCGGGCACGCAGGGCGGGATCCCGTCCCAACTGCGCCGCATACCGTCCCATGGCCGCCACGTCGCCCACCGGTGCGAGATAGCCGTGTTCGCCGTGCAGCACCACCTCGGGAATTCCGCCTGAGTCCGAGGCCACCACGGGGATCTCGCAGGCCATCGCCTCCAGCGGCGCCAGTCCGAAACTTTCGATCTCGGAAGGGAACAGGAAAACGTCGCCGCATCCCATGATGGCGGGCACGTCCAGCTGGTTGCCGAGAAACCGGACCCGTCCGCTCACGCCCAGCGATTCCGCCAGATCCCGGGCCGACCGCAGCGTCGGCCCCTCACCCACCATCACCAGAACGCCGTCGACGCCGTCCTGCACGGCTGCGGCAAAAATACGCACGACGTCCTCGACGCGTTTGACGGGACGGAAGTTGGAGATGTGCATGTACAGCACCTGGTCCGCATCGGCGAACGACGAGCGATGACATGCGCCGCCCTGTTTCTGGAACAGGCGCGCATCCACGAAGTTGTGAATGCGCCGGATTTCGCGCCGCGGCGAAAACACCTCCTCGGTTTTGGCCTTGAGGTAGTCCGAAACCGCCGTCACGGCCGCGCTTTGCTCGATCCCGAAACGGGTGAGCTCGAAAAAACTTTTATCCTGCCCCACCAGCGTGATGTCGGTGCCGTGCAGGGTCGTGACCACCGGAAGCTTTTGCGGCAGCAGCATTTGCGAGGCGAGATAACCGCTGATGGCATGAGGGATGGCGTAATGCACGTGCAGCAGGTCGAGGCGGCGTGACGCCGCCACCTCGCGCATCTTGGCGGCCAGCGCCATGTTGTACGGCGTGTGTTCGAACAGCGGATACGGCTCGACATCCACGGTATGGAAGAAAATGTTGCGGCTGAATTCGTCGCGCAGGCGATAGGGCACGCTCATGGTGATGAAGTGCGCTTCGTGACCGCGCAAGGCGAGGAACTTCCCCAGTTCGGAAGCGAGAATTCCGCTTCCCCCCACGGTCGGGTGGCAGGTGATGCCGATCTTCAGGGGACGAGCGTTCATGCTGAAATCCTTTCGTGCCGGTGCACGCTGTGCACACGTCGTGAAGCGCGGGGCCGTATCGAAGCCGCCCGCCGCGACGGGTCATCGAAAAAGCGGGCTGTTTACGGAAACCGCTCCAGCCCCAACGCAGTCGGATCTTCCACTTCGGCCAGCTCTTCGCACCAGAAGGCCTCGGCGTACCGTCGGCGGATCCGTTGTCCGAAAAAGCGGGCGCGGATCTCCATCGCCTCCAGAAAGGCCGGAGTGGCGAGATCGGTTTTCCCCACGTACCGCCCCGCCGCCGCATGGTGGAACTGGCTGGCGTAGCAGCGGATCACGCGAAGCTTTTTCTCCCACTGCGCGGTCACGTCCACGCAGAAGGAGGGGGTCACCGACAGCGCGGAATGAACCGCGTGATAAATTCTCCCGGGGCGAAACGGTTCTCCCGCGACCAGGCTGCCGTCCTCGCGCGAAAACTTGCGCAGGCCGGCGCGAAACACGGCTTCTTTCACAATGGCCGCCGTCGCGCCGTGATCGGGATGTTCCTCCGCCGGATGATGCGTGAACAGAACCTTGGGCCGGTGGCGGCGGATCAACTCCACCAGCGCGGCCTGTGCCTCGATCGTATTGCGGACGCGCCCGTCGGGCTGCCCCAGACACACGCGCGGCATGCGCAGAAGGCGGGCCGCCGCCGCGGCCTCCCGCGCGCGGATCGTCGCCGA
>CAYQFG010000109.1:0-6395 GCA_964416695.1 uncultured Bifidobacterium sp. | reverse complement strand
TCCGCCGAACAAATAAACGTACTTGGGGGCTTTCGCCATGACCGGACTCCCTTTCTTGGAGGTGTTGACTTCGTTGTCGTCTTTGACTGGTAGGTAAAGATCGAGAAGCGAAAAATTAGCAAAGGCGGACGCAACCGGGGGCCTCGCCAATCCCGGAAAACCCTTGAAAACAGGGGAGTTGGGCAGGGTGGGGGGAGACGCCCCCGCGGAAGGAGCCCCGCGGGGGCGGGTGGTCGGGGACGGGGAGGCCGGGAGACTGCCCGGAGGCCGTCCCGAACCCGGCCGCGTCCCCGAAAACGGGCCTACGCCGCTTCCACCTCCTCATTCACCGGGGCCTTCACCCCGGCGATGGACAGGTTGTACAGGGCGGTCTCCATCTCGAGGGCCATGGGGTAAAGAACGTCGGATTCGAGCGTTTCGTGCCCTTCCAGCTGCGCCCTGAAGTCCTCGAGCCGCGCCGCGAGCAGGTCGGCCCAGGTATTGCCGTCCCGCCAGGCGTGGGTTTCGCACAGGCGGCTCACGATGCGGGCGAGCTGGTCCGGGCTGAAGCCGTCGACCTGGCTTCTGCGGTAGGCCACGGCGATGCGCAGGGACCCGCCGTTGAACTCGGGGTTGATGCGCGGATCCCGCAGGCAAACGTCGTAGCGGAGGACGCGGGGGAACAGCAGCGTTTCTTCCTGCTCCACCTCGCGGCGCAACGCGGCGGCGAAGCGGTCGAAGTCGTCACGGAGCTCGGTGATCTCGGGATCGAGCGAGTCCCAGTCGTGGAACAGGCCGGCGATGTCCGGCAAGGTGACGTTGAAGAAGTCGCGGTGCTGCTGGGTGAGGTGGTCGATCAGGTGCGACGCGGGCAGGTCGCTCCAGGCTTCGGGGCGATGCGGGGCCTCGGGTACCGGAAGCGCCGCCGCCATGGCGATGAACTGTTCCACGGTCTCGCGGTTCCGGAAGATCTCCAGCAGGGTGGCCTGCGGGCGCTCCCAGGGCTCGGCGCCGAAGACGTCGAGGTGATCCGCGAGCCGGGGGCGGCGGCGTAGGACATGATGCATGGCGGTGTCGGGCGAAAACATCGATGCGGGCATGCTGGCCTCCTTTCTCGATTGGGGGGGAAGGTTCAACATACCGTGTCGCGCGAAAAAAAACCGCGCGTCCGTGAGTGGGGCGATGGATGTGGCAACACGCGTTTCAGGCTTGTTTTACAAGGGTAAAAGCTCTTTTCAGAGGGGATTCGCCATATGTTGAAAACTCGGGCGCCGCGGGCTGCGGATCACCCTGCGTTTTCGACCTGAAAACCGAGGGCGGACAATTTTTCGGCCAGCGAATTTTTTTTGCCGGCAAGGTTCACGACCGCGAATCCCGCGAATTCCTGACGGACCGGGTACCGTTTGCGCAGCAGGTCGAACGACACCGCAATATCCGGCTGGCCCAGAAACGCGCGCAAATCCGCGTCGTCGCGGGTGATGTCGTAAACGTGCCGCACCACCGCATCGAGCGCGGCTTCATCCGTCGCATCGGCCGCAACTTCGAGCGCGGCGAAATCGATCCGTGGCGTGACGGGTTTCGGATAATCGACGCCCGCTTTTTTCGAGAGCCCGAAGTGCGCGCAGAATGCGTCGTGGATCTGCGTGGTGCCGTTGAGTTTGCCCTGGATGCTGTAGCCCGCGATGTGCGGCGAGATCAGATCGGCGCGGCGGCCCAGCTCCGGGTTCACGTGCGGTTCGCCGGGGAAGACGTCGAGCACGAGGTGGGTGATGAGCCCGCCGTCGCGGGCGGTGATCACGGCCTCCTCGTCGAAGGCCTCGCCGCGCCCCATGTTCATCAGGACGATGGGCTTCGTCAGGGCGGCGAAGAACGCGGCGTCGGCCATGCCCAAAGTGGGGTGGGGGCCGGTCTTGGTCAACGGGGTGTGGAAGGTGATGACGTCGCAGCGGGCGGCGAGTTCGTGCAACGTGTGGAAGCCGCCCGGCGGGGTCGCGGCACTGGTCGCGCCCGCGTTCGTCGCGTCGTGCAGGGGCGGGTCGCTGACGAGCACGTTCAGGCCCAGCGCGGGCGCGATGGCGGCCACCTGTTTGCCCACGTTGCCGTGGCCGACGATGCCCAAAGTTTTGCCGTCGAACCCTTCGGGGCAAAGGCCGTGGCGGACGTGGAGGTTGAGCAGCGCCGCCACGAAGTATTCGGCCACCGAGCGGGCGTTGCACCCCGGCGCGGCGCTGAAGCCGAGGCCGTGGGCCTTCAGGTAGGCCTGGTCGATATGGTCGACACCGATGGTGGCGGTGCCGACGAAGCGGATGTTGCTCCCGTCGAGGAGGTCGGCGTTCACCTTGGTGATGCTGCGGACGAGAAGGGCCTCCGCGCCCGAGGCGCGGACGTCGGCGGCGGTGAGCCGGCGGCCGTGGAAGGTGGTGACGGTGCCGTAGGCGCTGAAGACCTCACGGCCCTGGGGAATGTTTTCGTCGACGAGGATGTGCATGGGGTACAGAAATCTAGCAGGAAGCCGATTGCCAGGAGGCGGACAGGGTGAGACCCGCCCCTGATTTTGTCACGCCGCGCCTGGGTGGGTGTGAAAGCCTTTCTGGGCGCAAAAACGGTGCTGACCCGGCTTCGCCTGAGCAGCCTGGTGAATGATGGCGTCGATGGATCAAGATGTCAGAAAATAAAAGTCAAAAGACAAAAAAATGAAGAAGTGCGTTGACGTTATGGTTTGATGGCCTACCTTCCTCCTGGGAGGTCATCATGTCATTTGCCACCCGTCCTCGCAGGCACCACTCACGGAACTTTTGCCCAATCCAAGGCTGGATGGAGTTATTCAGATGCATGGAATGGTAACGCAGAGGTCATAGACATCAACAGTGAACATTTGACCCCAAACGGATCCTACACAATCAGGATATACCCCCTACTACACCGGGCAGCCGATGATGGCCCACAAGAAGTCTACTACACATTGGCCTGGACCTGGGTCAAAGATCACGCGGATTAACAGGGAGGAAGACTCATGAATTTTTTCAAAGTCCTTTGCGCAAGTGTGCTCGCTTTGACCGCTCACGAAGTCCTGCACGCCCAACCGCGCACATGGTCGTTTTCACGGGATACCGTTTACGAATGGCGCTCGCAGGGGGATTCGGTTTTCATCACCAACTCTGGCGCCGATTCATTGCGCTTCGACTCGGTCGCTTTGGAGCTCGTCCAGCCGGTGGATAGCCAGTACCAGATCCTCTTTCATTTTCATGCACCGAACACATCCGGGTCCACAATCATACTGGGATATACCTCGACGGGGACCCGGTACATCTCTCCCGCGAACGGCCCGAAAGGGTGGAATGTGGCCGGAGGCCAAAGTGCCAAATTGTGGAACTTCAACGGAAACTATTCCGTGCTGACGGTCAACATGAAACGCTCCGCGATCGCGGCCGGAGATACGGTTTCAGTGCGCCTCATCCTCATGGCATCCGCCTCCCAGGGACGTGATACGCTGATGATACTCTCGACACAGGATGGCCCAACCTCGCTCCAGTCGCGGGGGCCCGACCGATCCGGAGGATTCGCTGATGGGCTCTACGACATGCTCGGGCGCCGTGTGGAGATGCGCCCGCAGAGCGCGCGTGCGAATGATCGACCGTTCCTGAAACCGGGACCTTCGGACAAGCATTGATGTGGTTGGATGAGGCTTGTAAAAGTCAGGCGACCAGGCATTCTCGATGATGGGGGGGAATGGCGGTTCCGGACGGTCCACGTGACCGGGTGATGTCGGTCTGGGGACCCGGTGACCGGCAAACGTTTGGGTCTGTCAAACAGGTCCTTTGTCAGATGAAAGAAGGGATCCGTTTGACATTTTTTATGCACGTGCTTGCGGGGTCGTTTTTGGCCATGTGAACGGATAATCGCTCACGCGCCATGCACTGTCCTTTATGTCCGCCTGGTGCACTCGCCCGGCGTCCTACTCCGGCTCCTTCGTCCGCTCCAACTTCCTCTCCACCCGCGCCCCGCCGATCTTCACGATCATGCCGGGCGCGCCCACCACCGTGCAATTGTCCGGGATGTCGTGCATGATCACCACCGTCTCCGCGCCGATCTTGACATCATTCCCCACGGTGATGGGGCCCAGCAAGGTCGCGCTCGTGCCGATGAACACGCGGTCGCCGACCGTGGGGTGACGCTTGCCGGCGTGCTTGCCCGTTCCTCCGAGCGTCACGCGGTGGAACAGGACGCAGTCGCGTCCGATTTCCGCGGTTTCGCCGATCACGATGCCGTGGCCGTGGTCGATGAACAGGCCGGGGCCGATTTGTGCCCCGGGGTGGATTTCGATGCCCGTCAGGAAGCGGGAGATCTCCGACACCAGCCGCGCGAGGAAGAACAGCCGCATCCGGTACAGCGGGCGGGCCAGATAGCGGTGCAACACCTGGGCGTGCAGGCCCGGGTACAACAGGGGCTGGAGGCCCCGGGCGGCGGGGTCGTTGCGGTAGATGGCCCGCCAGTCGGCGCGAAGGTCGGAGAACATGGATTCAAGATAGGATATGGTCCGCGGCGGGTCGTGGGTGCGCGTAAGGGGGATTCATGAATCCCCCTTACGGGGCCCGCCAAGGCGGGACCGCGCCCACGCCTCCGCCGCTTCCGGCGTCGGAAGTTCGCCTTCGAGCTGAAGCTCGAAGCTTTCGGCGATGATTTTCCCCAATTCCGGGCCGGGTTTGAGTCCCAGAGACAGCAGGTACCTGCCGGTGAGGAACGGCGTGGGTTTTTGCGCCAGCACGTCCAGATTCCGGGATTCCTCGAGCAGCCAGTCGCCGGCGGGGAAGTGCCCGGCCAGCGCCTCCCCGGTCGTGCGGCCGAGGTGGTCGGCGCGCGCGAGGCGCACGAGTTTTTCGATGTTGACCCGCAGCGCCAGGCGGCGGATCGCCGCGGGGCGCAGGGTGTCGCGCACGTTGTACAACTGGGAGGGCTTGAGGTGCTCGCGGACGTAACCCGTCACTTCCTCCACGAGTCCCGTTTCGTTGGTCAGGCGCGCGAGGAAGGCCCGCGTGGGCTTGTCGCCGCGCCCTTCGTGCGCGGGACTGCGCCAGCGGCCATCCTTGTACACCGTGGTGGAGGGCTTGCCCAGGTCGTGACACAGCGCGCCGAACATCAACGCGAGGGCATCGCCTTCGGTGGCGCATTGGGACCGCAGGCGCGCGGCCTGGTCGACCACCATCATGGTGTGGGTCCACACGTCGCCCTCGGGATGCCACTCGGGCTCCTGCGGGACGCCGACCAGCGCCGCGAGTTCGGGGAAATACCGCAGCATGTTCATGCGGCGCATCCATTCGAAGCCGACCGACGGACGCGCCGCGCGCAGCAAAAGCTTCTTGAACTCGGCGTACAAGCGCTCGCGTGGCAGCTCCTCCAGCGGTTGGGCCGCGCACAGCGCCTGCGTTGCGGGGTGGATGTCGAATTCGAAGCGCGCGGCGAACTGCACGGCCCGCAGGGCGCGCAGGGGGTCCTCCGAGAAGGCGGGGGAGACGTGACGCAGCAGGCGGGCCTCCAGGTCGGCGCGGCCGCCGTGGCAGTCGACGAGCGCGAGGTCGGGGAGGCGCAGGCCCATGGCGTTCACGGTGAAGTCGCGGCGCGAGGAGGCGGTCGCGAAATCCAGGTTCGGGTCGGGCGTCACGTCGAAGCCGCGATGGCCGTCGCCCACCTTTTTTTCGGTGCGCGGGAACGCGATGTCGTAGATGGACCCGTCCCGCAAGGTCATGGTGATCACGCCGAAGGCCTTGCCCACCAGGTTGGGCTTGCCGTGCTTTTTCAGGATGGCCAGCAGCGGGTCGAGCGCCAGCCCGTAGACTTCAATGTCGTAGTCGCCGCTGGGCGACCCCATCAGGTAGTCGCGCACCCACCCCCCGACGAGATAGGCTTCGCCGCCTGCGGCGTTCACGTCGGCGGCAATGGTCAACAGGGGTTTCGGAAGGGCGGGAGTCATAAGGGAAAAGTACCCATGTCGCGCCCCGGGCTCGCGCACCGCCCCCCTTCTCGCCTGTCGTTTCCGGCGCCTCGGTGCCCCTTCGCGCCCCAGGCGGGGCGCCCTTGCCGCCCCTCCGCGCCCCTTTCCCCCGGTCCCCGGCGGCGACCGCGCCCGGCGGCCCCCGCCATTCCCCCCCCCCGGACACCCCTCACTTTTTCTCCGGATCTTTTCCCGGCCTCCCCGCCCGTACCGGTCGTGAGGGATCCCGTAAAAACCGGTTGGAAATGCGGGTGTGCCTTGATTAGATTTTGCAGCCCTTATAAACATGATTCACGTTCACGTGGGTCGTGCCCGCTCCGGCGGGATGGGGCGATGGGACTTTAACCAGCCCGTCGAGGTCAGGTCAGACAGTGGTGAGATTCGGGCCAACGTAGCTCAGTTGGTAGAGCTTCTGATTTGTAATCAG
>CAYQFG010000108.1:0-6399 GCA_964416695.1 uncultured Bifidobacterium sp. | reverse complement strand
TACGTGAAGACCTACAAGCAGTGGCTGGAGCCGCGCCGCGACTGGTGCATCTCGCGCCAGCTGTGGTGGGGCCACCAGATCCCGGTGTGGTACGTGGTGTCCGAAACGAACGGCCTCGTGCGCGACGACACCCCCTACGTGGTCGGCCGCACCGAAGAGGAAGCGCGCGCCCGTGCCATCGAAACGTTCGGCGCGGCCTGCACGCTCAAGCAGGAAGAAGACGTGCTCGACACGTGGTTCTCCAGTGCGCTGTGGCCCTTCTCGACGCAAGGTTGGCCCGACAAGACCGAAGACCTGGCGACCTTCTACCCCACCGACGTGCTCATCACCGCGCGCGACATCATCTACTTCTGGGTGGCGCGCATGATCTTCTCGGGGCTGAAGTTCCTGGATCGCGCACCGTTCCATACGGTGTACATCCACGGAACGATCCTGGACGAAAAAGGTCAGCGGATGAGCAAGTCGAAGGGGAACGGCATCGACCCCATCGAGATGATCGAACAATTCGGTGCCGATGCGGTGCGTTTCGCGCTCCTGACGCTCACCACCGAAGGGCAGGACATCAAGCTCTCGCCCGTCAAGTTCGAAGGCGGCCGCAACTTCGCCAACAAGCTCTGGAACGCCGTGCGCTTCGTGCACCCCCACCTCACGGCGGCGCAGGGCTCGCTCGAAGGCCTGGAACTGACGCTGGCCGACAAATGGATCCTGGCGCGCCTGAACGAGACCATCCGCGACGTCGAGACGGCGCTGGAAGCGCCCACGCTCAAGTTCTCCGACGCGGCGCAGGCGCTGTACCGCTTCACGTGGGACGACCTCTGCTCGCGCTATCTGGAGATCCGCAAAAAGGACATCACCGGCGAGGAAGGGCCCGCCAAGACCACATCGGTCACGGTGTTCCGCGCCGTGCTGAAGGACCTCATCGCGATCCTGCACCCGTTCATGCCGTTCATCACCGAGGAAATCCGCGAGGCGATCGGTGAAACTGATTTGTTGATCACCGGCGGCTGGCCCGCCGCGCGGACGGTGGACTACTCCCCCGCCGATGAGCGGTTGATGGACGGTGTTCTGGCCATCACCGAGGCCGTGCGCCAGATCCGCGGCGGGTCCGCGCTTTCGCCCGCGCAGGCCCTGAATGTACGCGTGCATCTCGACGACGCGGGCCTGACGGCCGCGCTCGCTCCCCACGCCTGGATGGTCGGCGGCCTCGAGAAGATCGGCACGCTCGACTTCGACGGCCCCAAGCCGCCGTTCGCGGCGTCAGCGTTGATCCCCGGCGGCAAGGTCTACGTACCGCTCGAAGGCCTGCTTGACCCGGCCGCCGAGAAGGCGCGCCTTACGAAGGAACTTGAGAAAGCCCGCGGGTTCGTGGTCGCCCAGCAAAACAAGCTGAAGAACGAGAGGTTCGTCTCCGGAGCGCCGGCTCACGTGATCGAGGCCGAACGTGAGAAGCTGGAACAACAGATCGACAAGGTCGCCAAACTCGAAGAAGCCCTGAAAGACCTGGGCTGATTCCATTCATCGCGCACGATGCTGAAGGAATTCCTGGCCGAGCGGGCGCGTTTCCGCAACACGTACGCGCACAGCAATCCCGGCTTGCGCGACTTCGTGCGCTGGCTGCTTACGCGCACCGCACCGCCCAAGCCCGTGTCGGCGCGCGTGGTCCCCTGTGATGTCGAATGCCTGAAGACAGACAGCGCCACGCCCCGCATCACGTGGGTGGGCCATTCCACCTTCCTGATCCAGATCGAGGGTCGCAACCTCCTGACCGACCCTATCTTCACCAATCGCGCCGCGCCGGTTTACTTCGCGGGGCCCAAGCGCATCACCCCCCCCGGTCTCCGCCTTCATGAACTGCCCCGCATCGACGTGGTCCTGATTTCGCATGATCATCATGATCACCTGAATGCGCATTCGATCCGCGGCATCGCCCGCCGCGCCGCACTCGCCGGAGATCCTCCGCCCCTTTTCGTCGTTCCGGAAGGACTGGGCAAATGGTTCCGCAAACGCGGCTTCACGCGCGTGGAAGAAGTCGGCTGGTGGGGAACGCTGGACAGTTCGCGGGCGCCCGAACTCGGCGGCTTGCGCATTCAGGGCACGCCGGTGCAGCACTGGAGCCAACGTTTCCCCTGGATCGTGAACCGGACGCACTGGACCGGTTTCGTGGTGGAGGGTGTCGGCGGCAAGCTGTTCTTTCCCGGCGACACCGGTTACTCGCGGGACTTCGTCGACATCCGGGAACGGTGCGGCCCCATGACCGTGGCGCTGCTGCCGATCGGCGCGTATGAACCGCGCTGGTTCATGGCCCCCATGCACACGAGCCCGGAAGACGCGGTGTCCATTCATCGCGACCTCGAGTGCTCGCTGTCGATCGCGATGCACTGGGGAACCTTTGCGTTGACCGACGAGCCGTTTGACGAACCGCCGCGCCTGCTCGCGCAGGCCATGCGCGACGCGCAGATCAGGCCCGAACATTTCTGGGTGATGGATCACGGTGAAACACGTGAGTTGGGGCATGTATGGAAGTCGTGCCCCTGAGACCCACCCATGCTGCGGCAAGACGCGGCCTCTTCCGGGCCGCATGGCTGCTCCTGCTGTGCGGCCTTCCCGCACCGGTCCGCGCGCAAAGCCCGCTGGTTCAAAACCCCCACCCTTACGGAACCCCCGAGCACAACGCCTTCACGGAGTTCTCCAAAAGGCATGAGGCCGTCCTCTCCGCCTATCAGGAGATCGCAGACGCATTCAACCGGCGGCTCGCCGGACGCTACCCTTTCGGCCCCCTCGAGGCATCTGACGTCCCCCGGCGGGATGTCTGCGACTTCTACCGAAATCACGGACCGCACATCATCACAGTCCGCAACGTCCTGACACCGCGAAAAGAGTTTGCTCCCGAAGTGCGGTTCCTGGACCAGATCGACGCGATCGGCATCTTTCTGTCCGGAAACGCCTGCTCACGTTTCAACCAGCCCATACGGATCGGACTTCATCCTGAAGCCGCGCCCCCCAGCAGCAAACCTGATCTTGTATGGACTCTGGGCGATGACTTCGGACGGGCACGGGTGCCCCACGGGATCTCAACCCTGGACTGGCGCTTCGGCGCCCCGCTGTCCCTCGACGTCACGTGGGCGCCGCACACCGGCTTGCGGCCCCGCGCCGCCACACCCCACGACCCCTTTCAAACCCCCGACAGCGCCACGATCCGCTACAGGGTCACCGGAGACTGGGCTCTGAAGCGATTCATGGACACCTATCGCGACCGTTACGGATCCGACCGGAACCAGGATACGGCCGCGGTGTCCTTGCGGTTCCGGGCACCGCTGGTGCCGATCCTGGTTCCGACGCCGCGGACATCCCGGGACGAAGAGTCGTGGGCTCTCCTGAACGTGGAACTTCGTTTCGAGCATTACGCCCCGGGAGGGCCGAGACAGCCCCTGAAATGGCCAGGGACGTTCCCGGTCGCGGCGCCCTGATCGTCACTCGGGGCGTCGCTACGAAGCGTTTTTACGCTTCCCCACATAGCTCTCCTTGATGACCTTGTTGTTGATCCACGGACGACCATCGGGGTTGTTCTGGATGCTCATCTTCGCTTCGCGGGCCTTGTCATCGGCAGGCGTTTTCAAACTGAGAGGGGTTTTGCGGGTCGTGAATTCAGCCATGGTTTTGCGTGACATGCGTGGCCTCCTTGTTCTGGTTTCACGTCCAGTATACGACGGAGGCATCAGGGAAAACCATGCTCCACGCGAGGTTTTACGGGGATTTGCGCATCCCGTGATCAAGACATGACAGAAGGCGCTCACATGCGTGATTCTGCGCGATTCTGCGCGATTGCGCGATTCTGTCGGGATCAGAGCAAGCTCACCGGATCCCGGTCCATGCGCAGCTTCACACCCTTGGGCAGTTCCGGCGTCATGCGCGCCTGCGCGGTTTCGGCCAGCCATTGCAGCTGGTTGGGATAGTCGCCCTTGATGAGCACATGCAGACGCCATGCGTTCCGGATCCGCTTCAAGGCCGCAAACGCCGGCCCCAGCACCTCGGCATGCGCCTGGGGCGCCAGCTCGTTCACGATCGCCGCAAAACGCGTCATGGCCGTGCGGACATCTTCTTCTCGGGTGCCCTGCATTTCGCACAGGAGAAGGCGACGGAACGGCGGATATCCGAGGGTTCTTCGCGTTTCGATTTCCGTCCGGAAGAAGCCCGCATAATCGTGCGTCAATGCGAATCCCAGGAGCGGATTCTCGGGACGAAAGGTCTGCAGCCACACCGCGCCGCCCGCGCTCCCTTTTTCCGCGTGTCGCCCCGCACGACCCGCCACTTGCGTGATGAGCTGGAACGCGCGTTCCCCGGCCCGGAAGTCCGCGAACTCCAGCCCGGCGTCCGCATCCAGAACCCCCACCACACTCACCTTGGGGAAATCGTGTCCCTTGGCCACCATCTGCGTGCCGAGCAGGATACGCGTTTCGCCCGTGCGGAAGCCTTCGAGAATGCGTTCCGTTTCTCCCGTCTTTGCCGTGGTGTCGCGATCGAGACGGGCGACAGGAATGCCGGGGAATATCCGGTTCAGGTTTTCCTCCACCTTCTCCACGCCCTTGCCGGCGTCCGTAAATTCCATGCCGCCGCATTGCTCGCAGGAGGAATCGGGAGACGCGGCATAGCCGCAATAGTGGCACATCAATTCATGATTGCTGCGATGATGGACCAGTGAGACCGCACAGTAAGGACACGTCCGTGGTTCACCACAGGCGTTGCAAACGCGACGCGGCGAATACCCTCGGCGGTTGAGGAACAGGATGGCCTGCCCGCCGGCGTCGAGCGCCTGCTGCACCGCGTCGCGCAAAGGGATCGACAGCAGCTGGTTTCCCTGAAGCTTCAATTGTTCGCGCATGTCCACGAGCCGCACTGCGGGAAGCGGCGCGGCCGTGGCGCGCTCCTTGAGTTCGATCAAATCGTACTTTCCCGCGAGCGCGGCCTGGTACGACTCAAGCGAAGGCGTGGCACTGCCCAGCACGACGGGACATCCCGCCTGACGCCCGCGGTACAGCGCGAGGTCACGCGCGTGATAGCGCGGTGCGGGATCGCTTTGCTTGTAGCTCCCGTCGTGCTCTTCGTCGACGATGATCAGGCCGAGGTTTTCGAGCGGCGCGAGCACCGCCGAGCGCGCGCCCACGACGATATCCGCTTCGCCCGCGAACAGCCGCTTCCACAGGTCCCGGCGCGCCACGTCGGTCAGGCCACTATGGAACGCGGGCACCGGGCGCCCCAGAAAGGCCTCGAAGCGTCCGATGGTTTGCGGGGTGAGCGCGATTTCCGGGAGCAATACCAGCACGCGCTTGCCCGCGTCGAGCGCGCGGCGCGCCAGGTGGAGATAGACCAGCGTCTTGCCGCTTCCGGTGATGCCGTGCAACAAAAAGGTTTTGAACGCAGCGGCATCCAGCGAAGACGCGACGCGCGCGATGGCCTCCGCTTGCGCGGGCGTGGGCGCCAGGGCTGACGATCCGCTGTGGTCGACGAGTTTGGGCGTGGCCTTGCGTTTCACCACGCGTTTGGGAGGATGGAAGAGAAAACGCGTGGCGGTTTTGGGCAGTGCAGCCATCAGCACCACCGGCAAGGGCGTCAGATAATACGACGCCACCCACCGCAGAAGTTCGATCCAGCCCGCCGGAACCGCCGCGCCGTCGGGTGCCAGACGCGTGATCCGTTTCAATTCAAAAGGCAACGGTGTCCGTCCGGTCTCCACCACCATTCCGGAGACCGTTCTGGTTTTCAGGGGAACCTCCACAATGCGGCCGGGGCGCAGCTCCGTTTCGGGAATCCCATCCGCACCATAGGAATAGGCTTGCGGCATGCCGCCACCGATGAGCACGAGCGCATGCAAGGGGGGGGGATGCGGCGCCTCCGGGGAGGCGCCGGGCGGAAATTTCAGGGGTGAGGGCTGGGGGGCGGACACGGGGTGGGTATATAGTATTCTTGGCCTTGCCCTTCTCAGGAGAATTCATGCGCGCATTCCGACACGTCTTCCGCACACGCGCCGCAAAGGAAACCTGGTGCGCCGCCGCAACGCTGGCCGCCCTGGCGATGTTCGCCGGGTGCGGCAAGGCCACCGTCAACACCGGTTCCGCCCGCCCCGGCTTCTCCCTGACCGCCCTGCAGGGCGGCACCTCCGCCGTGATCGTCGACGCCGTGATCGACACGGCGGATTTCACTCCCTCCTACCGGACCGCTTTCGCGGAACGCTTCGGCGGCGGAGACTCGTTGTCCTCCCATGTGGCGGCCATGCTGATCGACTCGCTGAATGCGGGCACGCCGCGCATCCCCGCCGTGCTCGCGCCCGGCCTGAACCCCCGCCACATCCTTCATGTGCGCAACGTGACGGTGCGGCGCGACGCCCGGGAACTTCCCTCCACG
>CAYQFG010000107.1:0-6421 GCA_964416695.1 uncultured Bifidobacterium sp. | reverse complement strand
GCGCGATGACGACTCCACCTGACGGCCCGAACAAACACGCGATCCCGAAGGATCGCCCCGAAATAAAAAAGGGCGATCCCGAAGGATCGCCCTTTCCCTGTACATGACCCGGCGACAAACGGAACCTGGAGGAGGAGAGGAACCTTGTCCCGCCTTTCGAAGCCCGAAGCCAACGTACTGAAGGCTTTCATAATGTATCGCCGTTTTCGGATTCGCGTGTCCTGTTTCCGTCACAGTTTATCCTTCAAATCCTCCAAAAATGGTACCATATGAGGCACGGGCATCGGAATACACACAAAAAACGGACGTCGCGCCATTTCATGAATCTTTCCTCCTCTCCCTACGACCGCGTTTTCCGTTTGACCCCGGCGTCGCCACGCACCGTTGGCGGGATGCGCCTCACGCTCTGCCTTCTTCTGATGGCCGGCGCCTTCGCCCCGTCGTCGGCCCAGCCTGACTCCACCAACGGCTGGGGCTATCCGCTGGATTCCCTGCAGGCCGACCTCGTGCGCTGGCGACAACATCCCGCCATGCGCGTGGACAGCATCGGCCTCTCGGCGCAGGGACGCCCTCTGTGGAGGGTCACCGTCGGCGAAGAGCAAGGCGTCTCCAAACCCCGCGTTTTCGTGCATGCCCGAACGCACCCGGCGGAGGTCCAGTCATTTTACGTGCTGCGCGAAATGCTTCATTTCATCGCCGATACCGCGCGGGACACCTCGCGCGCCCTGCGCCGTGATTTCGCGTTCCACTTCATCCCCATGTACAACCCCGACGGGGTCGTGCTGGGACGGGCCCGCCAGAACGCCAACGGCATCGACATCGAAAGCAACTGGAACCACGCCACCCCGCAACCCGAAGTCGTCGCCCTCAAGGCAACCTTCCAGACGCTGTCCACCGGCCCCGCCGCCGGCACCATCCGCGTCGCCCTCAACCTGCATTCGGACCAGATCAACTGCACGCGCTTCTTCTTCTACCACCACGAAAACGGAACGTCGCCGGCCTTTGCCGCCCTGCAGCGCGAGTACATCACCGGGGTTCGCTCCCACTTCCCCGACGGCATCAAGCCCTGGGATTACGCCGTGTCCTGGACCGGAGGGTTCGCTCCCCAATATCCGGAAAGTTACTGGTGGCAAACGCGCGGCGCGTCGGTGATGGCGCTGACCTACGAAGACACCAATTGTCCGGGCGCGGGAGACTTTTATCTCACCGGACGCGCCCTCGCCCTGGGCAGCGCCGATTACCTCCGCGCCAACCCTCCCGTGTCGGTCGCCGCGCGGGCGAACGCGGGGGCGGCGCCCGGACACGCCCTGCGTCCGGGCCGCCCGGGCGCCGGAGCCGCCCCCGTCGTCATCGACCGTCGCCAGGGACGGGTCATCTATCGGGACGTGCGCGGCAAGGTGTTGAAGGTAAGGCCGGAATAGCGGGTCGACAGGGACAGGGCTCTGCCGACAACAGCACGGCGGGAGCTTTGCTGCGGTCTCAGGGCTTTGAGCGCGGCGTTTTGGCCAGCACCACGCCGCCGGCAATGGTGAGGGCAAAGCCCGCCCACTGGGCGGCGCCGGCCCTTTCGCCGAGGAACAAGGCCGCCAGCGGAAGAACGGCCACCGCGCCTGCCGTACCCACGATCGACATGCGCGCCGCTCCCAGATGGCGGATGGCGTGCGCCGTGAGCGCCACCGGCGCGACAGTGCCCAGGACGGCCATGACGGCCGCCCAGCCGTAAGCGGCGGGTTGCTGATGCCACAGGGCCGCGCCCTCCCCGACCAGAGCCACCGGCAGGGAGAGGATCGTGCACGCCAGCATTCCCAGTGCCATCAACCGCTGGGCGCCGATCCGGGCACTCATGCGGTCGCTGCCGACCAGATAAAGGGCATACACCAACGCGGCGGCCAGCACGAGCGCGCCGCCGACCGCCAAGGTGCGTCCGTCGAGAACGGCCGCCTCTCCGGCGAACGCGACGGCGAGACCGGCGTAGGAGAGGACCAGGGCGGCCGTGGCCGCACGGCCCGGACGGCGGCGCGCGAGGGCTGCGGTGATCATGATCACCATCGCGGGATAGGTGTACAGGATCATGCGTTCAAGTCCTACACCGATGTGGCGCAGCCCATGGAAATCGAGCAGGCTTGATCCCAGAATGCCGCACGCGCCGAGCGCGGCGATGAAGAACCAGTCACGCGGCGCGATCCTGCGGAGGCCATGGCCGCCTGCAAGAGCCACCCAGGCGAACACCGGGGACGACATCGCGAAACGCAACGCCAAAAGGGTTTCCGGTGAAGCGCCCGCCTCATAGGCCTTCTTGGCGAACATTCCCTTGGCGGAAAACAGCGTCGCCGCCACGAAGGCCGCCGCGTACGCGGCCATCAGGGATGGACGCGCGGCGGCAACGGCGAGAAACGGCCGCTCCGAATCCGCCACGTCCGCAAACTCCGCCACCGCGGCTCCGGGTTCACCACGCCCCGCGGTCCCGAACCCTCTCAACCCAAATCTCACCTGACCCTCCTTCCCCTTCCGTTGTGTTCACCCCTACCCCGCCCGCGTGAAACGCGCAGCCCCCGCAGGCAATTCCCCCCTGACAGGCGAAAAAAAAAGCCCGCCCCCCGAAACGGGAGCGGGCTTTTCAAGCCTGTGGCGTCAGTTCGACCTACGCCGCTCCCGAAGTCTCCTCAGTATGCACCAGCCAGACCGCAGCTTTCACACGCACGGCATGAAGCGCATGCGTTTTGGACGCACGGATTGCCGCCGCAAGGACGGAAACGGGAGTGAGGGAGAACGGAGCGACGCGCATGATGAGAACAATATGAATGGAAGCGTCCTGCGCGGCAAGGGGGGTGGCACAAAAAAGGAAACCGGGTGACGAGGCGAGCGAGTCCGGCGCGCCCCATCGCCCTCATCACCCTCATTGCCCTCATCGCCCTGCGGGACAGTGGGGCGCCCCGCGAAATGACCGCGCCTGAAAAAGCGGGACAAACGCGGCGCACAAGCCCGGACGCTGCGATATATTAGCGTGACATCGCCATCGAGCGGACGCGCCGACGCTTCCCCACTGTCACCGCACGGTCCATGCTCCCTGGCCGGATTTCGTTTTCCCCTGTCCGCCTGAGGTATTTTCAATGGCTCACTCACTTCGCACCATCACCACTTTCCTCGCAGGGACGCTTCTGCTGGCCGCCGCCGCGCACGCCCAGAACAAGCCCGCTTCGTGGCTGACCACCAACTTCGAGGCCCGCACGCATCACTCCACGCCGGCGTCCGACTCGATGAAGTACCGTCTGTTCAAACCCGCGAATTATGACCCCACGAAGAAGTATCCCATCGTGGTGGCGTTGCACGGCATCGGCGAACGCGGTTACAACAACGTGAACCAGCTGACGCTGGAAGAACTGGCCCAGCCCTGGGTGCGCGACAGCGTGCAGGCCAAACACCCCCACTTCGTCATGGTGCCGCAGTGCCCCCCCAACCAGTTCTGGTGGGCGTCCAGTGGCGGATGGTCCGGCAACCGCAGCAAGCCCAACATCATGATCACCGAAGCGCTCGACTCGCTCAAGAGCGAGTTCTCGCTCGACACCACGCGTTTCTACGCCGTGGGCCTTTCCATGGGCGGCTTCGGGACCATCGAGCTGATGAAGTGGAGGCCCGAACTGTGGGCGGCCGCCATTCCCACCGCGGGAGGAGGCGACACCGCGGCCGCCGCGATCGCCGAACTGGTGAAGACCCCGACGTGGTTCTTCCACAGCCTGAAGGATCCGACCGTGAGCGCCATTCGCGGCTCGCGTACGCTCGCGCAGAAATTCGCGGAAGCGGGCAAGCCGGTGGTGTTCTTCGCCAGCGATTCCCAGCGCACAAACGTCGTCCCCTTCGACTCGCTGAACCCGGCCACGCTCGTCACGCTGGATTCCCTGCGCCAGGCCGTTTACGTCCACAACGCCGACTTCCTCTACTCCGAAGTGCGCAATTATCCGGGTTCGGGAAACCCGCTGCATCAGGCGGGCTGGTGGGAGGCCTGGCGCCATCCCATGATCACCGACTGGCTGTTCTCCAAGCGCAAGGTGGACGGTGTCTCCGTCGTGGCGGTCTCCCCCGGCGTCGTCAATGCGGCGGCCCGCCCGTTGGCCCCGGCGAACGTCCGCGTGGTGTTCCGCGACGGGCGCACCCTGCTGGAGAAAACCGAAGCCGGTCGTACCGCACTGTTCACCCTTGAGGGCAAGCGGGTCGTCAACACGGCGCGGCCCTAGTCTACGGCCCTTCCGGACTGGCGTCCCGCGGCCCTGTTGCAGGCCCTATCGCAGGCCCTATCGCACCTATCGCACCTATCGCAGCCAGCGGTAGCGTAGCACCCCGCGTGCAAAGCGCGCGGGCAGTTCGACACGGGCGCCGGGGCGAAGGTTGTGGGCGCTCCACAACAGCCGTCCGGAAACGTCGGTGATCCGCAGGCCGTGCGCGTCCGCCGGGACGACGAGAACGGGACGGGCTCCGATGCCCACGAGGAGGCCGTCGGCTCCGTCATCAACGACTCCGCCGGCAAGTCCGCGCAACCCGGTCCCGGTGGTATCAGCGCCCGTGGTGTCGCTCACCGTCGTATCGGTCACGATGGTGTCTTCAGGCGGATCGGGAGGATGCACGGGCACCGGTTCCTCCAGCGGCCACAACGAGTCCGACGTCACACGGAACGCCATGCCGCGCGTCTGGATCGTCCCCGTCTGGTGATCGCGCAGGATGTAGTACAGGTTCCCGTCCCGCCCGAAACGCAGCCCCGTGGGGTACGAGAGCCCTTCCGCGAAATCCGTGACCGTGCCCGAGTCGGGATCGATGCGGCGAATCCAGCCCTGGCAAAAATCCGTGACGAAATACTGTCCTTCGAACCAGGGCGGGAAACGCACCGAATCCGGGGTGTAGAAATCACCTCCGATGACCGAACACCCTTGGTCGCGCCCAAACGTGTACAGCGGATCGATGTATTCGGAGGAACCGAATGCTCCTTCTCCCATGTTCCAGCCATAGTGCTTGCCGCGCACGATTTCGTTGACTTCTTCCCATTGACTGTTGCCCACGTCCGCCACAAACAACCGGTTGGTGCCCCGTTTCATCGCCATGGTGAAGGGGCTCCGCAAGCCACGCGCCCAGATGGCGCGATTCTGGCCACTTGATGTGGTGTAGTACGGGTTGTCCTCCGGGATGCTCCCGTCGCGGTTGAAGCGCAGGATCTTGCCGAACACCGATTGCAGATCCGGCGCGGTGGAACCCACCTCGTGGTCGCCCAGGGACACATACAGTTTTCCGTCCGCGCCGAATTCAAGCCCCCCGCCCATGTGCCACCAGGACACGTCATTTCTGCCCCGCGCCGGGAGCGGGGGAAACTCCGCGATCACTTCCAGCGAAGCCAAAGAGGCCGTATCGTCCACGGCCGTGACCCGGATCACCCGGTTGTGCATGCCTTTTTCCGACGTCTCCGCCGTATGGAAGAAGAACACCTGCCCGTTGGTATCGAAACCGGGATCCAGGGCGATGCCCATCAACCCCCGCTCCCACGCCGCATTCATGTCCGGCACCACGAAGAACGGCTTCGGCAGCAACGTGTCCCCCTTGACGAGCCGCACCGTTCCCTCCTGCTCCAGGATGAACACCCTGCCATCAGGCGCGATCGCCAGCCCGGAGGGGCTGCGCAAATCATGGGCAATGCGCGTTTCGGAGAACCCGGGCGGAAAATGCGCCGCATACAGCCCTGCGGCACAAATCACCAGAAGACTGAATATCCCGAAGCGTGAACGCGGCATGATGGATCCTTTCCCGGCGAGCACCCTGAAAGTACCTCCGAAACCGTTTTCATGCCGCGAAACCGGAAGCGAATGTGAAGAGGCAATGCTCATCATCCTCAAACTTGCTGCAAACGGGACGAGACGGCGGAACGGACACGCCATGCGGCAGAGGAACGTCACGGCATCACGACATCACAGAACTCCACGGTCTGCCCTGGTGACCTGTTGCGGTGACACGTCTTTTTTCATTGAGCATGCTCGTTCACGCCGCGGCCTCTGCCTTCGGCTGGGCATTGTTCCCCGCTCATTGTTCATCCCTCACGCCTAAACCTTCCCCGGCGTTCGCGGGAACGGGATGACATCGCGGATGTTGGTCATGCCGGAGACGAACTGCACGAGGCGTTCGAATCCGAGTCCGAAACCCGCATGCGGTACGCCGCCGAAGCGACGCAGGTCGAGGTACCACCCGAGGGACGCGACGGCCCGGTCTTCGAAACCCATCTCCTCCATGCGCGCCGTGAGCACGTCGAGGCGGTCTTCTCGTTGCGACCCGCCGATGATCTCACCGATATGGGGCACCAGCACGTCCATGGCGCGCACGGTTTTCCCGTCTTCGTTGACCTTCATGTAAAAGGCCTTGATGTCCTTGGGGTAATCGGTGAGGATCA
>CAYQFG010000106.1:4687-6709 GCA_964416695.1 uncultured Bifidobacterium sp. | reverse complement strand
TTTGGGTACATGTCGCACAATCGGGCCTGTAATAAATCCCATTTGACACAAACATGTACCCTGGATTCTTTCCTGGGGCGGGGTAGCCCCCTATGTTGCTTCTGAAGGTTGTCCTGAAGACAACATCCCGCAGACCGCGCGGGGCGCCGTGCACCGCACCTCCTCCCCTGGGAAAGGTGCGATACACCACGTCCGTGCGGGAGGCATGCACCCACACTCTCCGGGCAGGTCCGTCGGAGGTTCATCCACGAGGAGATCACAATGAAATCGAGGAGTCTGGTTTCCGCCACATCGCTTTGCGTCGTACTGGCTGCGGGCGGTGCCTTTGCACAAACATGGACGTCGGCCTACACATCATCCACCGCGACGGGAGATTGTTCGGAGCTGCCCGCAGCCCTGAACGATACCACCCTGTTCCAAATCCAGCCCATCATCAGCCGCACGTTGTTCACCAACCCGCAACCGGCGCGCATCACCAAGCTGGCGTTCTGGCTGAACCCTCAAACCCACAAGGCCGACATCTTCGTGGGGGAACGGGGCAATTCGTCCACGAGCTCACCATCGCCGGCGCGCATCCTCTACTACAACGCCAGCGCGACGCCGTCTCCCACCCTGACGGTCATCGGCGAGTTCCCGCAGGCCTTCACCAACTTCTCCGAAGCCGGTGTGTGGGGGCTTGCGGTCAATCCGCAGACGTTTCATGAAGACCACTTCCTCTACGTCATCTATGCGTCTGGGAGCGCGGCCGTCGCCAGCGCCACCACCGGATGGCGCGTCTCGCGCTTCAAGACCGATCCGACCACGCGCGTGATGGACATGAACTCAGAAAAGATCCTGATGCACATCCCGGCGGGCAACGCCGACCGCTGGCATACGGGCACCTCCATGCGTTTCGACAATTTCGGCAACCTGTACATCGGCATGGGCGACAATGAAGCCACGGCCATGGGCCCGGCCAACACCGCCGACCTGCGCGGCGGCATCCTCCGCATCAAGCCCGACAATTCCGAAAAGGGGTATTCGATTCCCGCCGGCAACTTCGGGGAGTACTGGGCCGACGTCTGGGAAGACTCCGGCTGGAACGACCGGGCTTCGGCCTATCGCGACACCGCGATCGTGAAGGCGGAGATTTACGTGAAGGGGTCGCGCAACCCGTATTCCTTCGGCGTGGATCCCCATCGTCCGGGTTGGGTCGCGTGGGCGGAGTGCGGCCCCGACCGCGGGGGGGAGCGGGGCGAGGAGCACAACTTCAGCACGACGCCGGCCTTCAGCGGATGGCCCTTCTGGGTGGGCAACGGCATTCGCCAAAGCGGCTATGCGAGCGGGTACGACGAACCGAATGAACCGAAAACCACCACGGAGTGGAACGCTTTCAACCCGTCCTCCATGTCGCCCGATGTTCCCGTCAACAACTGGATGCCCATCGGCGGCTACGACACCTTGCCTCCCATGCATGTCCCTTATCATGTGGTGACGAGCGGTTGCGCCATGGGAGGCCCCATCGTTCGCTACGACGGGCGCATCAACAACCCGGACAAACTGCCGCCGCATCTCGACAACGTGATCATCAGCTCGACCCAGTCCGGGACCACCACCTGGCATGCCATCAAGATCGACACCACGACGGGCACCACGCCCGGCGCAGCCACCTCGGTGTTCACCATGGCCAAGACGAGCGGGCAACCCAGCCTGCGCAATTCCTCCGAAACCGTGCAGGGGCCCGACGGCGTGCTGTACGTGGTCGACCAGAGCGAGAACTGCTGCGGATCGCGCGGGCTGAACAACACCGAGGGCGTGGCGAAGCTCATATACAAGGGAACCTGTCGGGATCCCGGTCTCGTGCCGGTGTCCATCGCGGCGGGCCAGCAGGTGTCACGCCGGGCGGCCGACCAGTGGTTGCGCGTGGGAGCGACCAGCTTTTCCATCACCGCGCCCGGCGTGCATGAGGCCGCCATCGTGGACGTGAACGGGCGCACCGTGCACACCTTCCGGGGTGACGGACACAAGACCTACTCCCTGCCG
>CAYQFG010000106.1:0-4587 GCA_964416695.1 uncultured Bifidobacterium sp. | reverse complement strand
CCGGGTGAAGGTAAACTATAGCCATGAAGACTTCCGCCTCGCTTTATCGCACCCACCACCGGTTTCACATCCCCGTCATGGGCACCGGATTCACCATCGACACGCCGCTTCGGGTGGCGCGGTTTGGGATCAGTTCCGTGATCTCGCTGGTGGACGACATGCTGATCGAGCGGATCCGTAAACACTACTGCAAGGTGTATGGGTTGCCGTACGAAGTGATCGTGCAAAGCCATCCCGATGCCCGCGCGGCGCGCATCGAGGCGTACCTGAACCTGGTGCAGGACAAGATCGACGAACAGATCGCAGCCATCAAGGCGCTCCCCTTCGGTGAAGAGAACGACAAGTCGTTGTATTTCGGTTACTTGCCTGAAATGTCTCCGGTGAAGCAGCTCTATCGTCGCTGGGAGGGGGCCGCGCCCGGGGAGAAACCGGCGCTGGAGGCCGAACTGAACACCCTGATCGTCCCCGGCATGGTGGACGTCAACATCATGACCAAGCTCGACCGGCTGCCTTACGGCCGCGACGGTCTGCCGCTGCCCGCCGAGTTCAGCGACGCCAAGGCCGCGTTGCGCGGGTTCGCGAAATCGCGGGCGCGCGGCAACATGGTGTTCAGTGCGGGCATCAACCCGACACTGTACGGGACGCTCGAACAGTATCCCGATTTCTACCCCACGGTGACCGCAGAGGGCGTGCAGGCGCCGAAGAAGGGGATCATCCTCAAGGTGACGGATTACCGTTCCAGCATGATCCAGGGCCGCTTCCTCGCGAAGAAGGGTATCGAAGTGCGCGAGTTCCGCATCGAGTCGGCCCTGAACTGCGGCGGCCACGCCTTTGCCTCCGACGGATTCCTGATCGGGCCCATCGTCCAGGAGTTCGCGGACAACCGTGACAAGTTCCCGGAGATGTTCGAACCCCTGATCGAGGCGTCCTTCAAAAAGAAGGGGCTGGAGTATCCCGCCGCGCGCAAGGGCCGTCGCATCGACGTGACCGCGCAGGGCGGAATCGGCAACTTCAGCGAGATGCAGCGTCTGCTCGACCCCGAAACCGGCTACGGCCTGGATGGTGTCGGGTGGGGAAGCCCGTTCCTGCTCGTGCCCGAGGTCACGTCGCTGGACGAGCACACGCGCGGGCAGCTGGCCGCCGCGCGGGAGGAGGATCTGTACCAGAGCGATGCGTCGCCGCTGGGGATCCTGTTCAACAACCTGCGCGGCTCCACCTCCGAAGTGTGGACGCACCAGCAGATCGAGAAAGGCCGCCCCGGCTCTCCGTGCCCCAAGGGGTACCTCGTGTCGAACACCGAGTTCACCGACAAACCCATCTGCACGGCTTCGAAGCAGTACCAGGACCTCAAGCTCAAGTCCATGGGGTATGACAGCGCCCCGCCGCTTGAAGGGGCGGACGACAAGCTCAAGTACGTGTACGCCAAGCAGTGCATTTGCGACCAGCTCGGCAACGGCGCCCTGATCGAAATGGGCGAAGTCAGGTCGACCCAGCCGGTGTCGGTGTGCCCGGGCCCCAACATCGCCTACTTCGACCGCCAGTACAGCATGGCCGAAATGATCGACCACATCTACGGGCGGGGCCCGTCGCTGGTGCCCGCCGACCGGCCGCACATGTTCGCCAAGGATCTGCGCCTGTACGTCGATTACTACGAGCGCCTCGTGAACAAGCACCGCATGTACGGCGAACCCTCCACCGAATCGCTGCGCACGTTCAAGGACAACCTTGAGAACGGCATGCAGTATTATGGGGCCCTTTTGGCGGGGGAGGGCCTTCCCGGCGAAAACCTGGCGTCGCTCCGGGTCGAGATCGCGCAGCAGTCCGTGCGTGTGGTCGAGCTCTGGCTCTCCGTCGCTCCTGAAAGCGAGCGGGAAGCCGGCGCCGACGTCCTGGCGTCACGGGAGGCCACCACGGGAGCGCGTTAGCGCGCCTCTTTCGTGCTTCGCGCGCGCCTCGTTCATCGTCCGCGGGCGGACCTTTTCGCGGCCCTGCGCGGTGATCCTGAGCGCGCGTCCGTCGAAGTCCTTTAAAGTCCTCTGCGGTCTTTTCACCGTCGCCTTCCGGACGGGGACGGCGCTTTCCCGCTGTTGCCGCGTTCGCGAAGAGGATTGTCGATGTATTTCGTGTATCATCACGAACTTAGGGCGTGTCTTCCGGGTTTTCAACAGTCCGGTTTTCAATCCATAAAGTTGCCAACCATCTTTAAATCATGGACTTAGGGTTTTTCCGTCTCAAAGCCTCGTGAATGCGCGTTCAACTCCTGTTTTAACAAGGGGTTGCGAAAACACAAGTTTAAAAAGCGTACAGTGTGGTCGAACCCCGGGACCGGTGGGGACCATGGGCCCTGGGGGTTTTCCCGCTGTTGACGCCACCCCCCCTTCTATAAGGGAGAAGAGAAGGGAGAAGGGAGAAGCGAGGCTGTCGGTCCATGAGTCTCCGCGCCTACGACCGTACGACGCTACGACCCTACGACGCCTGAAGGGGAACTCCTCAAGCGCTCATCATGTCCATGGCCTCGCCCCATACCGGGGCAGAGGAGCCGTGCCCGAGGCGGCACGGGATCCTCTTTGTGGACCAACCGGTGAGAGGCAGTTTTACGAAAGAGGGTCTGGCGAAAAAGCCTAGTCTTCCGCCTTGTCCTTGGCGGCGTCCGGCTGGGGGTCCAGATCGAACAGGCGCTTGAGGGGGATGATCTTGAGGCCCTTGCGCTGGTCAAGCGCGTCGGAAATCTTGTCGGCCGCGAAGCCGATCAGCAGGGGGCGGTCAGGATGGTTGGTGACGGCCTTCACGAACGGCGACGCGCTGAAACCCGGCATGAGGAAGTTCACGACGTAGGTGTCGAACTCGGCCTCTTCCATCACTTCCAGCGCCTCTTCCGGATCATCGGCGAGCTCGATCACCGCGTTGGGGAGGATCTGCTGCACGATGCTGACGGTTTCGTTCCGGCGCTGGCCATCCTCGTCGACGACGAGGATGATGCGTTCGGACGTATCCGTGGGGATGAACGCGGTTTCGAGCGGCTCGTCGTCATCCTCGCGCAAGGCCTTGGCGAGATCACGCTTCTCCTCTTCGAGCAGCTGGTCCTTTTCTTCCACGTCCAGCGCCAGATCATCCAGGGTGGTGCGGGGCGATTTGGTCTTGGCGGCGGGAGTCGGCTTGCCGTCCACGGCTTTGTCCGTGGTGGAGTCGGCGGGCTTGGAGGAGGCGTCGGCGTTCTTTTTGGCAGTCACGGATGGAGTCACTTTCACGGCCGCGTCGGTGGCGGCCTTGGTGGTTTTGACGGGACGGGCGGCCGGCTTTGCCGGAGACGACACCCTGGAGCCCGCCGCTTTCGCCCCGGACGTTTTGGCTCCGGAGGCTTTGGCATTGACCGTTGCGGCCTTCGAAGAAGGACGCGTGGTGTTCACGGCTCCCTTCTTCGCGACGGCTTTGGATGCGGCCGCCTTGGGGGGAGCCGCCTTCACAGTCTTTGCCGTCTTTGCCGCCTTTGTCGCTTTCACCGCCTTCGCCGCTTTCGCGGAGGCACGCGGTCCGGACGTCCCGGTTTTCTTGGGGGCAGGGGTCTTCGACGTGGCCGCGGCCTTGGCTGCGGTCGTGGTCACTTTCTTCTTCGTGGTCACCAGGACCTCCCGATGCGAAAACAGACCTCTCCCTGCAAGGAATGTTAGAAAAGGGGGGACGGTTTGGGGGTGAGCCGGCGACGGCTGTGGCCCCACGCCGGAACCACCTTGCGGAGGCTCCCGGTGGACCGCAACCGTCGCCGGGGCGACGGGGGGCAGGGGGTCAGCGCCCCGCGAGCAGGGCTTCGATCTCGGGGATTTCCTTGGGGATCGAGGCGGAAAGGTTGCGGCACCCCGTCGGGGTGATCAGCAGATCGTCCTCGATGCGGATCCCGATCCATTCGGAATAACGCCGGCCGTTGAGGGTGATGGTGAAATGGCCGTACAGGCCGGGCTCGTTGGAAATCTGCCAGCCCGGCTGCAGCGGGTGATCCTGATAAATGCGGTGCGGATCGCCATCGTGCTCCTGTTCGCCCATGAGGTGCGACACGCCGTGCGGCTTGCCGTTGTAGGCGCGTTCGGCCTTCCCGCCCTTGTCCAGGAAGCGCTCCTTGAGCGCGTTTTCAACGAAGGCCCATACCTTGTCGTTCAGTTCACGGATGGTGGCGCCGGGGCGCGCATTGCGCTGGTTTTCCTTGGCGGCGTCGAGCACGATGCCGTACAGCAGCGCCTGCAGCGGGTTGAAGCGCCCCGCCATGGGAAAGACACGTGTGATGTCGGCATGCATCGTGCCCCAGCGCGCGCCGAAGTCCATCAGGACCAGTCCGTGCTTCGGCAGCGGTTCATCGTTCTTCAGGTAATGCAGTACGGTGGCGTTGCGGCCGCCGGCGATGATGGACGGAAAGGCGAGGCCGTACGGGCTGCGACGCAGCATGCCGTACTGGAGGTGGGCTTCCAGTTCCGTCTCGGTGCGGAGCGTACCCGTGCCGGCTTCGGCCAGCGTGTCGAGGAAGGCGGCGCGGGTGACGGCGACGGCCTTGCCGACGTCGCGGACCTGATCGCGGTCGAGCGGCAGGCGCAGGCGGTA
>CAYQFG010000105.1:0-6786 GCA_964416695.1 uncultured Bifidobacterium sp. | reverse complement strand
ACTTACGGTACGACGAGGAGCGGCAACGACGGAATGCGACGCTCGCAGCCCGCCAAAAGAGACCCTGCCGACTTATCGAGCCGAGTTCCGGACCTTGAATTGAGAAGTGTTAGCGAGCCCCTTCCGGTTTGCCCTTCCCCTCGGGGGGGCCTGAGCGTGACGGAAGGAAACTCTGCCGGTTTCAATCAAGATTGTAAAGTCGGAACTTTGGCGCGGGCGACAGGGTCCGTTTCGGTTGGGATCGTGTGACGAACAATCAGGCGAGGGCGCGGTCGAGAGCATCTGCGAGCGAGCGCGCTTGGGCAATCATGCCCTGACGGCTCTTTTCGGAATCCTCCAGCCGCGCCGTGGCTTCGAACAACTCCCCGGTGATCCCCAGGGACGCCAGGGCCAGACTGCGGAAGTTTTCGGGCGCCAGCCCGGTCCCGCCGCCCGTGGCCTTGACCTTGTCATTAATATACCCTGCCAGACGCTGGACGACCTCCGGGGTCTGGTCGGTCCGTAATTGCAGCGGCTCACCGCACACCGTCAACTTGACGGAATGCACGAGCGGAAGGGGAGCCGGACGGTCCCCCGCGTGATCGGGATGTTGCGACGTCATGGTCCTGCCCTCCGGCCCCGGACCGGGGCCTGCTGGAGACTGGATTTAAACTCCTAAACCAGGGCCGACTCGAGTCGCGACACCAGATCGCGCACACGGTCGCCGGCCTGGGTGAGGTTTTCCGCACGCTGGTCCAGGGTGGCCTTCAGGGATTCGATTTCGCCGTCCTTTTCCATGACGGTCAGTTCCAGCGTCTCGGCGCGGCTGCCGGCTTCGGCGAGCTGGGCCCGCAGGGTTTCGAGTTCGGCGTCCCGGGCGGCGATGTCCTGCTTCAGGCTTTCGATGCGGGAGACGGCGGTTTCAACTTTTGCGGCGAGGGCTTCAAAGGCGGTGACGTCCATGATGTGGAAAACTCCTGGGGGTAAAACGGTCCGCCGGATAACCGGACGAACGCGGTAAAAGTAACGTGCGGAGGAAAACTGTGGCCCCGGCTGCGCCCCACAACGGAAATGCGCGCCAAGCCTTCCCAAATTTACATCGACGGCGCGAGACGCAGGGAGATTACCGCATCCCCCCTCTCACGGGCTGCCTGGCCTGCGACTGATTGCGACTGATCGCCGCCTGATGCGACCAGCCTCCGCTCCAGAAGCCGAAGGGATCGCATCACCCGGGTCACCGGATGATCGAGCAGGGCGAAAGGACAAGGGCGAAAGGACAAGGGCGGAAGGGAAGGGCGGAAGGACAAGGGCGGGCACGCTCAATAGTGCCAGGCTGGGGGTTGGGGCTCACGCCCGCAGGTGCCGGCTCCGGGCGTGAGCGGTTCGGGAGGGTTCGGGGTTCGGGAGCGCTCTGGTCTAAGGGCTCCGGGTGGTTGTGAGCGATCCACGGTCACTCAAGGATGCGTCAGTGCGTAAGTCGCGTCACTCCAGCGAGCCTGCCAGGCGTCGGCGCTCTTCCGCCTCCCGTTTCAGCCTCTTCCAGATTCCCAGAACGATCAGAAGACCCACGGGCCCGAAGAACAGGCTGAGGTAAAATCCTTCCCATTTCCGGCCATAGGGTGCCAGCAGGACCATCGCGGTCACCGGGAAGATGTGCCAGAGAAGGCCGAGGATCATGAGAAGCATGGAGAGCCTCCGGGAGCGATGCAGAAAGGACGCAATGTGCGCGACGAGCGGCACAGGACGTGCCGCGGGCCGGAGCCGGTTGTGAGGATTAATATACGTGGAAACAAGTAATCCGGCACGGCCTGTTTGAGGTCGTCCCGCGTCGTCTCGCTTTCCGTCACGTTCACACGCGTTCGGGCGGTCGGACTTGATCTACTTGATCGCCGCCCCGTCGACCGCGGCCAGTGCCGCCGTCACCCGGGCATGCGAGGCCGCGACTTCCTCGTCGGTGAGCGCCCGCTCCAGATGGCGGTAGGTGAACGTGTAGTGCAGGGCCTTGTGGCCCTCCGGCACGCCTTGCCCGCGGTACACGCTGTTGAGGCGCGTGCCGGCCAGATGCGGGATGTCCGCCGGAACCGCCGCGAGGACGTCGCCGTGACGGACCGGTTCCGGCAACACCAGATTGACGTCACGGGTGCTCGCCGGGTGCGTCGCGAACGGCTGGAACTTGAGGACGCGGCGCGACGCGCCCATCAGGGCGTCGAGCGAAAGCTCGGCGACCACCACCGGCAACTTGAGACCGTAGGCCGCCTGCACCTTGGGGTGCAAGGTTCCCAACGCGCCGATGACGGCGCCTGCCGCGTCCTTCAGTGTGACCGATTCCACGGGATGCAGGTAGCCTGTGGGGGAGCCCGGCTCCCAGGCCAGGTCCACGCGCAGACGCGCGAAGAGGTTGGTCATCACACCCTTGAGGCGCGCGAAATCGACCGGTTGACGGGCGCCCAGCGGATGGTCGCGCCACTCGCCCATGAGGGCGATGCCCAGCACCGGTTCTTCGCGCACGCCCGTGTCGCGCTCGCCGGTTTTTTCGCGGCGGAAGAACGCGCGGCCCAGTTCAAACAGGCGCACGTCGGGTTCCTGGGTGTTCTGGTTGCGTTCCAGCGCCTGCAGGAGCGCAGAGACCGGCGTGGTGGGCAACAGCTCCCACTCTTCCGACAGCGGGTTCCTGAGGGGCACGGCGTCCAGGCGCGGGTCACCCTCTGCAAGATTCAGGTTGGCCAGCGCGCGACGCGACGTAAAGCGGAGGGTCAATGCTTCGCTCAGGCCCAGATCCCGCAGCGTGTGACGCACGGCGCGCGCCTGCGTCTCGCCGGAAGGCAAGGCCACGGGCTTGAGCGGGAACGACGGCAGGATCGCCGGAATCGTGTTGTAATCCAGGCGGCGCGCCACCTCTTCGATGAGGTCGGCCTCGCGTTCAAGGTCGACGCGGAAACCCGGGATCTCAAAGCTGACGGCGTTTCCCTGAACGTCGCGACCCACGGCCTTGATGCCGAGGCCCTCCAGCAACGCCGTCACACGCTCCGCGTCGAGGTCGACACCGAGCAGTTTGGCCGCACGCGCGGGGCGCATGCTCACGATGCGGGGTGCGGCCGCATGTGTCGACGACGTGAATTCCACGCGGCCGGGAGCGACCTGCACGTCCTCTCCCCCGCACACGGAGGCGATCAACGCCGCAAGGTAATCGGAGACGCGCGCCGTGACGAGCGGATCGACGCCGCGCTCGAAGCGCTGCGACGAATCGCTCGACAACGCATGACGCCGCGCCTGGGCGCGCACCGCCCGGGGGTCGAAATACGCCACCTCCAGAAACACGTTCACGGTCTTCTCCGTGACGCCGCTTTCCGTGCCGCCCATCACGCCGGCCAGCACCAGCGGCTTGTCCGCATCGGCGATCACGAAATCGGCCGCCTTGAGCATGCGGGTTTCGTCATCCAGCGTGGTCAGGGTTTCACCGTCGCGGGCCTTGCGCACCACCACGGCCTTGCCCGAAAGCGTATCGAGGTCGAAAGCGTGCGAGGGCTGCCCCCACTCCATCAAGGCGAAGTTGGTGCAGTCCACCACGTTGTTGATGGGCTTCTTGCCGATCGCCTTGAGCGCGCGCGCCAGCCACTCCGGACTGGGCCCCACCTTCACCCCCGTGATCACGCGGCCGGTGTAGCGGGGGGTGGACGCGGCCACATCGTCTTCGACCCGCAGCGTGACGAACGAGTCCGTCGCGGGCCCGGATTCGACGAGCGGGAGCGTGGGAACGCGCAGGGGCCGCCCGAAACGGGCCGCGAGTTCGCGCGCCACGCCCAGGTGGCCGAGCGCGTCCGGCCGGTTGGGCGTCACGCTGATTTCGATCACGGTGTCGCACAGGCCGGGGATGTCCTGCAGCGCGGTGCCGGGCACGGATTCGGGCGGCAGCACGAGGATGCCGTCGTGTCCCTCACCCAACCCCAGTTCGTCCTCGGCGCAGAGCATGCCGCAGGATTCCTGCCCGCGCAATTTGGCCTTCCGGATCTTGAAGTCGCCGGGGAGCACCGCGCCCACGCGGGCGAACAGCACCTTCTGGCCCGCCGCCACGTTGGGCGCGCCGCACACCACGGGGACTTCCTCAGCCCCATCGAACACCGTGCACACCGAGAGCTTGTCAGCCTCGGGATGTTTGCCGCACGCGCGCACTTCACCCACGACCACGCCTGTGATGCCGGCTCCGCGAACCTGCATGCCTTCCACCTCGAAACCGAGCGAGGTCAACGCCGCGGAAATCTCCTCCGCGGATTCGGGGAGGTCGACGTAGCGGGACAGCCAGGAGAGTGAGAGAAGCATGTGTGAGACCTTCGATTTAAAATCAGAAATCAGAAATCAGAAATCAGAAGCACGATTCTTCGGGAACCTTCGGACGAAAGTGCCGAACGGGAGCGTCCCCTCGTTTTGCGTTCATTTCCGATCTCTGATTTCTGATCTCTGATTTCAATTAGAACTGTTTCAAAAACCCGACTTCGTTCCGCGTGAGCAGCCCGATGTTGGGAATGCCGTACTTGAGGAGGGCGATGCGGTCGATGCCGAAGCCGAAGGCGAAACCGGTCCAGCGCTCCGGATCCCAGCCCAGCTGGGTGAACACCGCGGGGTCGACGCTGCCGCAACCGCCGACTTCGATCCATCCCGTCTGCTTGCACAGGCGGCAGCCCGCGCCGTCGCACAGGGAGCAGGACACGTCGACTTCGGCCGACGGTTCGGTGAACGGGAAGTAACTGGGACGCACGCGGATGCGCGTGCCCTTGCCGAACACGTGTTCGGCCCACAGCAGCATGGTGCCCTTGAGATGCGCGAACGAAATGTCCTCGTCGATGACGAGGCATTCCACCTGCTGGAACATGGGGGCGTGCGAGGCGTCGTTGTCGACGCGGTACACGCAGCCGGGGGCGAGCATGCGCACCGGGGCCGGGGCGCGGTTCAGCAGGTAGTGGGCCTGCACGTTGGAGGTGTGCGTGCGCAGCACGATGCCGTCGTCCACGTAGAACGTGTCGTGCATGTCGCGCGCGGGGTGCTCCGGCGGGATGTTCAGCGCCTCGAAGTTGTACCACTCGTGGTCGACCTCGCGTGCCTCGGCCAGTTCGAAGCCCATGCCGCGGAAAAAGTCGATGGTGTCTTCGCGCACGATGGTCAGCGGGTGCAGGTGCCCCATGTCCGCGCCGAGACCCGGCAGGGTGACGTCGAGCGTGCTGGAAGCCAGTTTGGCGGCGATGGCGGCGGCGGCGGCGCGCTCTTCCAGCGCGGCGAAGCGCCCCTCGGCGAGGTCGCGCAGTTCGTTGACACGCTGCCCGAAGGCCGGGCGCTCAGCGGCCGGCAAGGCCCCCATGCCGCGCATGAGGCCATAGATCGCGCCCTTCTTGCCGAGGTAGCGCACCTTGAGGTCGTCGAGGCCCGAGCCTCCGGCGGCTTCACAGGCGTCGAGATCGGCCACGAGCCGGGTTTTGAGCGCTTCGAGATCGTTGGGAGTGTCCATAATCGTCCGGGGCAGGGAAAATGACAACGTTAGAAATTAGGGTTTCGACCAAACAAAAAAGGCACCCCATCGGGGTGCCTTTTCAAAACACGTGGGAACCCCGGTTACGCGGCGGCCTTGGCCGTTTCGACGACCTTGCCAAAGGCGGCGGCATCGGAGAACGCGAGGTCGGCCAGGATCTTGCGATCCAGTTCGACACCGGCCTTCTTCAGGCCCGCGATCAGCTTCGAATACGTCGTGCCCAGTTCACGCGCACCGGCATTGATGCGCACGTTCCACAACGCACGGAAAGAAGCCTTCTTGTCCTTGCGATGGATGTACGAGTACTGGCCGGCGTGATCGACGGCTTCCTTCGCCAGCTTGAGGTTTGACTTGCGACGGCCGTAGTAACCCTTGGCCAGCTTGAGAATCTTCTTGCGACGGGCGCGGGCCTGTACGCTGTATTTGCTTCTGGGCATTGTCTTTCTCCTTGGTTCCCGATACGCCTATCAGGCGACGCGCAGCAAGCGCTTGATTCTCTGTTCCATCGCCGGGCCGACATAGGTCGGGCCGCCGAGGCGGTTGCGGCGCTCGGGCGACAGCTTGGCGTTGATGTGGTTCATGCCGCCGGCGCGGTGCTTCACCTTACCATTGGCCGTCAATTTGAAGCGCTTCTTGGCACCGCTGTGAGTCTTCATCTTCGGCATGATGTAATCCCTGTCTTCTTAATTCGTCTCGGTCGCTGCAGACGGCGTGGTGTTCGCATCCTGCGGCTTCTCGGTCTTCTCGGTCTTCTCAGTCTTCTTCGCCTTGGGAGCGACCGGCTTGCCCGTGCCCTTCGCCTGAACGAAGATCATGGTGACATTGCGGCCTTCCTGAATGGAGTTCGTTTCCGGAACTCCCACACCGTCAAGATCCTCCGCCATCTTCCTCAGCCAGCGGGAACCATACTCGATGTGAGCCATTTCACGGCCACGAAACACCACGGTCGCCTTGACCTTGAAGCCCTTCTCGAGGAACTCCTTGGCCTGGACGAGGCGGTAATTGTAGTCATTTTCACCGGTTTTGGGGTGAAACTTGATTTCCTTGATCTTGATAATGTGCTGCTTGGCCTTGGAAGCCTTCTGTTTTTTCTGGATTTCGAACTTGTACTTGCCAAAATCCATGATTCTGCAGACCGGCGGCGCCGCCGTCGGCGAAACTTCCACAAGGTCGAGCCCGCGTTCCCGGGCCTTTTCAAGGGCCTGCGGCACGGAAATAATACCGAGGGCGGTCCCATCGGCGTCGACCACCCGGATTTCGGGAGCCCGGATGTTCTCGTTGATGCGGAT
>CAYQFG010000104.1:0-6831 GCA_964416695.1 uncultured Bifidobacterium sp. | reverse complement strand
CAGTTTGTCCAGAGGTCTCATGTGGAAAAATCCCGGATAATGTGAAATTCAGCCGATTTTGGGCTCCGCTTCAGAAAAAGGGCACAAAAAGGGAGTAGGAAAACGTAGTTAAGCGGGTGGGGCATGACAAGGACGGCTCTGCGTACGCTGATGCCCCAGCCTTCCATGGCGGCTACAGGTGCTTACAGGTGCTTTAAGGTCCGGTGGTCCAAAACCCTGAGCGCCCCGGCCGTCAAAGTCCGGAAGGTCCGGCCTCCGGCAGCGCCTCGGCCTTCACCTTTTCCTTCAGAATGGCCATCAACTGGTCGCCGACTTCGAACCGGCGCTCCATCATCTCCAGAATGCGGCGGATGTCCCCCCGTTCCGCCTCGGCCAGGCCTCCGAACGAATCCAGGATGCCGGCCAGCTGGGGCCCCGCATCCGGATCCCGGTCATGGGTCCGGCGGATGCGGCGGATGCGCGCCCGGTAAGCCCGGATCCGCAGGTCGGTTTCCACCCGCATTCTCAAAAACCGGGCCTGAGCCTCCATTTCCAGACAAAAGTGGCGCAACACGATTTCCTCTTCGAGGATTCCCCGCTGGCGGTCATCCCGGAAACGTCCCACGCGGCGGCGCAGCAGGCCTCGCACCGCGTCCGTAGCATACTCGCGGACGGTTTCAAGATCGGTCACCAGCAATCCCAACGCATGGAAAAACTCGCGCTCGGGCGGTCCTCCTTCCGGAAACAGTTCCCGGGCGGTGGCGAAGCGCGTGCGGGCGCGCTCGTAGGCGGAAGCCCGCACGCGGGCGAAAAACAGGCGGTTGCGGAGGAAGGGGTTCATGGAAATGCTCAGGACTCAAGGATCAAGGAACAATGCTCATCACGTAACATCTTGCGAACTCCGTCCTCTCGCTCCTGTCTCCCCGATTTCCCTGGAAGGGATATCGGGGGAAACCTCCCGGTTTTCAGGGGACGCATCGCGCGGGGCCGCTCCCCTCACGCTCCGGTCTGGCGCCGGCTGACGGCGCTGACGGCGGGCACCTTGCGCATGCGTTCGATCGCTTCCTCCAGCTGCTCGAGGTCGCGCACCTGCACCCGGAACCGGTTGCGCACCTGGTCCCGCAACGTCACGATGCTGGCCCGCTCCACGTTGATCCCCGACTGGGAGAACACGTCGGTGAGGTCGCGCAACAACCCGGAACGGTCTCGCGCGGTCACTTCGAGATACGCATCGAAGGTATGGCCCGCCTGCGAGCTCCACTGCACGGGCACGATGCGTTCCTTGTCGCGAGTGAGCATCAGGCCTTCGTGACAGTTGGCGCGGTGCACCGACACCCCGCGACCGCGGGTGACGTACCCGATGATGCGGTCTCCGGGAACGGGATGACAGCAGGTGGCGAACCGGATCAACATGTTGCCCATGCCCGACACCAGCACGGAATCCTCCGTCCGGGCGGGGCGCCGGATCCCGACGCGCGACAGCAACGACGGCTTGGCGCGGATCGGGCTCATCTCCTGCACGACCGCGGAGGCCGAGCCGAGGGAAATCTCGCCGTGTCCGAGTTTTTCCCACAACGTCTCCCAGCTGGGCACGCCGAACTTCGCCGTAAAGGGCGCCAGGTCGGCCTGCTTCTCCGCCGGGACGCGCGCGTGACGGAATTCACGTTCGAGCATTTCCTTGCCGAGCTGGATGCTGTGGGCGGACTCCTCGTTCCGCAGCCAGCGGCGGATGTGGTGCTTGGCCTTGTTGGTCACCACGATGGACAACCAGTCCTGCGACGGATGCTGCGTGTCCGACTTGAGGATTTCCACGCGCTCCCCGGTCTGGAGCACGCGATGCAGCGGCACCATCACGCCGTCGATGCGCGCCCCCACGCACTTGAGGCCAAGGCCGGAGTGCAGCGCGAAGGCGAAGTCGAGCGCGGTGGCGCCCTGCGGCAAATGCACCACGTCGCCGCGGGGGGTATGCACGAAGATCTCGCTTTGCACCAGATCGCGGCGGAAAAAGTCCATGAACTCGTCGGAGTCGGTCAGTTCCTGCTGCCACTCCATGAACTGCGACAGCCAGGTGCTTTCCTTGCCGATCTCCCGCGGGCTGGCGCCTTCCTTGTAGCCCCAGTGGGCGGCGATGCCGTGCTCGGCGATGCGATCCATCTCCTCGGTGCGGATCTGGATTTCGATGGCCTTGCCCTGCGGGCCGATCACGGTGGTGTGCAGGCTCTGGTACATGTTCGACTTGGGCGTCGCGATGTAGTCCTTGAAACGCGACTGCAGGGGCGGCCACTGGGCATGCATGGCGCCGAGCACGGCATAGCAATCCCCCACCGTTTTCACGATGATGCGCAACGCGTGCAAGTCGTAGATGTCCTCGAACTGGCACTTGCGGCTCTGCATCTTGAGCCAGATGCTGTAGAGGTGTTTGGGACGGCCGAACACCTGGGCCGACAACCCGGCCTTCGCCAGCGCCTCCTTGGCGGGCCCCAGAATGGAACGGACGTACTCCTCGCGCTCCTGACGCTTCTCCACCACCTTGGCGACAAGGTTCTTGTAGGCGTCCGGATTCAGGTACTTGAAGGAAAGGTCCTCCAGTTCCCACTTGATCTGGCCGAGGCCGAAGCGGTGCGCCAGGGGCGCGTACACTTCAAGCGTTTCGGCGGCGATCGCGCGGCGGCGGTCCTCCTTCTTGTGGTGCCCCAGCGTCCGCATGTTGTGAAGGCGGTCCGCGAACTTGATCATGATCACGCGCAGGTCCTTCGCCATGCTGATCAGCATCTTGCGGAACGTTTCCGCCTGCTGTTCCTGGCGCGAACGGCTGGGAAGCGCGGTGATCTTGGTCACGGCCTCCACGAGAAAGGCCACGCCTTCCCCGAACTCCGCGCGGATTTCCGCCACGCCGTGCGGGGTGTCTTCGGCCACGTCGTGCAACAGGCCCGCCACGATGGTGACGGTGTCCATGTTGAAGTCGGCGAGCAGCTTGGCCACCTCGAAGGGATGCTCCGCGTACGGCATGCCCGAGTGGCGGAACTGGTCCTTGTGCGCCCGCATGGCGAACTCGATGGCCTTGTGCAAAAGCGCCACATCGGCCTGCGGATGCCGTTCCTGGATGTAGGCGATCAGGTTGTCGCGCGCGCGGTCGAGGCTGCGCTCAATCTCCGGGGCCTTCAGGTCGGGCAACGGATCCCCGGCCTCCGCGAGGATCCGCGGCGGCGGCAAACGGGGCCCTTGGTCCGGGGCGGGATTGTCGTGTGAAGCCTGGGTCGCAGAGGTCATGATCCTGAGTCCTTCCGGTTCCAACATAATACCAAGAAGGCCTCTCTGGCCCCGGGGGTGCACCGCGATTCGGCGGGTCCGGCATCCGTCCGGCCACTCCGAAATCGCGGGGCGAAGGGAGGTCGCGGGGTGTCCCGCGCAGTCCTCCGGGACGTTGAACCCGCGCGGGATCCCGCGGCGGCGCCTTACCCCCCCGTCACACGCCTCTGCTCCAGCGCGGTGATCCGCTTCTGGAATTCGAGCGTCTCCGCCAGGTTGCGCGCACCGGCCTTCATGCGTTTCCAGTAACGCATCTCCAGGGCGTCCCGGAAATCCGAAACCCTCCGCAGCAAACGCTGCTCGTCTTCGCCTTCCGCGGGCTCCACCGCGTCCAGCGCATCCCGGAGCTGGTCCGGCAGGCGCTCGCGCAGCTCCACCACGGGAAGTCCGCGCCCTTCGGCCCACAAGGCCAGGGCGTAATCGACGAGCTCGCGGACGCGTTCATCCTGAAACCAGTCGAGATTGACATCCTCGGCGACGGCGGCGCACGCCGCGGGGTAATAGACGAGCAGTTGCAGGAACTGCCACTCGGGCTTGTCCTCGCTGCGGACGGCAACGGGCGCGCCGGGCGCGAACAGCCCCAGGTTTTCGTCCACCGCCAGCAGGTTCGCCGCCCCCCGCGCGCGCGGCGGGACCGGGCGGGCCCGGGCGTGTTCCTTGAGGCCAAGGCTTTGGCGCAGGGTCCGCAAGTGCGCATCGCGCACGTCGGCCGACGGATGATGCGCCAGCAACGCCGTGGCGTCGCGCACCAGCGCGTCCCGGGCCTCGACGCTCATGTCCTCCACGGGTTTTCCGGCGGCGCGCACGAGGAACCCGGGAAGATCGTCCGCCGCCGCGAACAACGCGCGGACGTCGTCCAGCGTATGGCCCCTCACGTAGCTGTCGGGATCCTCGCTGGCGGGCAGCACGGGCACGCGCACCTCGACCCCTTGCGTCAGCAGGGGGTCGAGGCTGCGCCGCACCGCCGTGCGTCCGGCGGCGTCGCCGTCGAAGAACAGGTAGACCTTGCGGGCGAAGCGCGTGAGCATTTGCGCGTGCTCCTTCGTCAGCGCGGTCCCGCACACGGCGACCGCGTTTTCCACCCCGGCCTGCCAGAGCGAGACGAGATCCATGTAGCCTTCCACGATCACCGCTTCCCCGCTCTGGTCGATGGCCTGGCGGGCCACGTGGAAGCCGTACAGCACCCGCCCCTTGTGATACAGCGGCGACTCGGGCGTGTTGACGTATTTCGGCCCGTCACGGCCCGGGGCGATACGGCCGCCGAAGGCGATCACCCGACCGGAAAGGTTGAAGATCGGGAAGATGAGGCGCCCGCCGAACCGGTCGTATACCCGGCCTCCGGCCGCCACCCCCAATATCCCGGCTTCGACAAAGGCCTTACCCGGCACTTTTTTGGCTTCCGCCAGCTGCCGGATGCGATCCGGTTGGTCGGGGGCGCACCCGATCTGGAATTTCTTCACGGTTTCAGGCTTGAGACCGCGCTCGTCCAGATATTTGGTCCAGGCGGGGTTTTTCCCCAGCGTTTCGGTGTAAACCTGCAGGGCGATCTGGTTGGCCTGCAGCACCAGCGCGGTTTTGTCGGCGTCTTCCTTGCTGCCCGCTCCCAGATTGTCGGGTACGGCGATTCCGGATTTTCCGGCAACCTGCCGCAAGGCTTCGACGAAGCCGATTTTCTCGAACTCCTGGACGAACTTGATGACGTCGCCCCCCGCGCCGCAGGCGAAGCACTTGTAGATGCCCATGCGCGGGTTGACGTTCATGCTGGGGCGGCGGTCGTTGTGAAACGGGCAGACACCCACGTATTTGGAGCCGCTGCGGCGCAGGGGCACGTACTGGCTCACGATGGAAACGATATCGGCGCCTTCCTTGACGCGAAGCAGGATGTCCTGAAAACTGGGGCCGGGGGAAGACATGAAGGGAAAATTACCTCCTGAAACGAGGCGGGGAAGCAAGTGGTTTTGGGGGTTCAGTCCACGCCGATGACGATTCCCTGGGGTTGCGGGACGTTTCGGGGTTGATTCGAAGAGGGTGTCCGGGGCTGGCAGGGGCTCAACCTCTTTCGTCCCTGCGGTGTCCTCTGGTGCTCAGGTCACACCGGGAGTGGCCTCCGCCCCCGGGGGAAACCCAGGCGTCACTCCCCAGGCCGTTTCCCGGTGGCCATCACCACCCCGTCCCCGGAATTGGCTAATTTTCCATCCCTATCATGACCAATCCCGCCCCCACCTCCGCCAACGGCTTCGGCATCCCCTACCTCACCGGGGACCAGATCCGCACCAGCTTCATCGAATTCTTCAAGTCGAAGCAGCACCAGTTCATCCCGTCGTCGCCCGTCGTGCCGCACGATGACCCGACATTGCTGTTCATCAACGCGGGCATGAACCAGTTCAAGAGCGCGCTGCTGGGTGAAAACCGCGAGGGCTACAAACGTGTGGCCAACTCGCAGAAGTGCATCCGCGTGTCGGGCAAGCACAACGACCTCGACGAGGTCGGCCGCGACACCTACCACCACACCCTGTTCGAGATGCTGGGCAACTGGTCGTTCGGAGACTACTACAAGAAGGAAGCCATCGCCTGGGCGTGGGAACTGCTCACCGAGGTGTGGAAACTGCCCAAGGACCGCCTGTTCGCCTCCGTGTACAAGGATGACGACGAGGCGCTGGAGATCTGGAAGACGGTCACCGACATCCGCCACGACCGTATCCTCCGTTTCGGAGACAAGGAAAACTTCTGGGAGATGGGCGAAGTGGGGCCCTGCGGCCCGTGTTCCGAGATCCACTTCGACATGGGTGACGAGGCCACCCGCGACGCGACCTTCGCGGACAAGATCGAAGGCGTGAACGGCACCAACGCGCGCTACATCGAGATCTGGAACCTGGTGTTCATGCAGTACGAACGCCTGCCCGACGGCAGCCTCAAGCCGCTGAAGAACCAGAACGTCGACACCGGCATGGGCTTCGAGCGCGCGTGCAGCGTGATCCAGGGTTCGGGCAGCAACTACGAGACCGACGTGTTCCGTCCGCTGCTCGAGAAGATCACGGAGCTGTCCGGCGTCGCCTACGACAAGGGCGTGGACGGCACGCCGCACCGCGTGATCGCCGACCACATCCGCGCGCTCAGTTTCGCGATCGCCGACGGCGCGACGCCCGGCAACGAGGGCCGCGGCTACGTGCTCCGCCGCATCCTCCGCCGCGCGAGCAAGTTCGCGCGCGAGCTGGGACAGAAGGAGCCCTTCCTCCACAAGCTGGTGCCCGCGCTGGCGGACCACATGGGCGGCGCTTATCCCGAATTGAAGGCCCGACAGGACTACATCGCGCAGGTGATCCGCGCGGAGGAGGAGCGCTTCGGCAAAACCCTCGACCTCGGACTGGAACGCTTCGCGAAGGTCGCCGAACAGGCGAAGGCGAAGCAGCAAACCGTGATCGACGGCGCGGAAGTCTTCACGCTGTACGACACCTACGGATTCCCCACCGACCTCACACGCCTGCTCGCCGAAGAGCAGGGCCTGACCATCGATGAAGCGGGCTACGAAGCCCACATGAACGA
>CAYQFG010000103.1:0-6930 GCA_964416695.1 uncultured Bifidobacterium sp. | reverse complement strand
TGCTGCGCCGCGTCAGCGTGGAGATGGAAGCCTACCGCCTGTACAACGTGGTGCCCGCGCTGGTGGAGTTCGTCGACGACCTCACCAACTGGTACATCCGCCGCTCGCGCCGCCGCTTCTGGAAATCGGAGAACGACGGCGACAAGAACGACGCCTACGCGACGCTGTACACCGTGCTGGTGGAATTTTCGAAGGCGCTGGCGCCGTTCCTGCCTTTTTTGGCCGAGGAGATCTACCAGATCCTGGTGCGGGAAATCGCAGGGGACGGGCGACCCGCCGGGGCGCCCGTACAACCCGTGTCTGTCCATCATTGCGATTACCCCGTCTTCGACCCCACGTTGTTCGACGAGGCGCTCAATGCCAAGATGGCCCTCGCGCGCGAGGCCGTGGTGCTGGGCCGTGGGCTGCGGGCCGAGCGCAACATCAAGAACCGTCAGCCGCTCGGCCGCCTGCTGGTGGTCGCGCGCGACGAGGCGGCCGCCGCAGGCCTCCGCTCGCTGGAAGACCTCATCCGTGACGAGCTGAACGTGAAGACCGTGGAGATCAGCCTCGACGAGTCCTCCTTCGTGACCTACAAGGCCAAGGCCAACTTCCAGGCCCTCGGCAAGCGCCTCGGGAAGGCCATGAAGGAGGTCGCGGGGAAATGCACCGCCCTGTCGCACGCCGAGATCGCGTCCATCCTGGCGGGGAACCCGCTGGCCCTGCCCGAGACCGAGCTCACGGCGGCCGACCTGCAGGTGATCCGCGAGGTGTCGCCAGACCTGGCCGTCACGGCGACCGCGACCTTGACCGTCGCCCTGGACGTGACGGTCGATGATGCCTTGCGGCTGGAGATGCTGGCCCGTGAGGTGGTCAGCCGCATTCAAGGCCTCCGCAAGGAAGCCGGGCTGGCGGTGACGGACACCATCGCGGTGATGCTGACTGACGTTTCCCCCCAATTACATGCGGCGGTGGAAAGTCAGCGGGGCTATATTAGCGCGGAGGTGCTGGCGGTTTCCCTGGAAGTCGCCGTGGCGGACGATGGCCCCGAAGGTTCTGTAACGGACGACCTGGATGTGGACGGCGAAACCGCCCGCATCCACGTTCGCAGAAGCTGACCCGGCGGGCGGGAAAAGCCCGTCCTTCGGCATGACAGAAACGGACTTGTGAAAGGACTCGCATGAAAAAGAAGACGAAGGTTTCCGGTCCCGTAAAAAAAGCGGCTTCAAAGAAAGCGGCGGGAAAGGCCGTGACCGTGAAGAAGGCGGTGAAGACCGTCGCGAAGAAGTCGGTGAAAGCGGCGAAGCCCCAGAAGAAAACCGCCGGGAAACCGGTCCGGAAAGCCGTGACGAAAAAGACGGCTGTCAAAAAGACGGCCGCTAAAAAAACAGCGAAGAAAGTCGTCAGGAAAACCGCCAGCAAGGCGGCCGCAAAACCGGCGAGACCTGCCGCAAAATCCGCTGCTCCCTTGAAAAAGGCGGCGAAGGCTGCGGCTCCGTCGAAAACGGCGCGCAAGCCTGCCGCGGCGCCGCAGAAAAGCGGGCCTGCGAAAATGAAGAAGGCCGTCGTGACGACGGTGCTTCCTCCCAAACTCGGAAACGCCCGCATCGCGTCCTCCACCCGGCCGGCGCGGACTGCGGTGAAGGCCCCCAAGGCGCCGCAGGCCAAGCTGGCCGCTGGCCCCGCCAACACCAACGCCCGCAAGCGTCTCAACAAGGAAGAGTTGAAGTTCTTCGAGAACTTGCTCAACGAAAAGAAGGAAACGCTGCTGCAGGAGCAGTCCTATCTTGAGGATAATGCCCTGCGGCTGAACTCCAAGGAAGGCGCGGGTGACCTGTCGAGCCATGCGTATCATCTGGCGGACCACGCCACCGAAACGCAGGACCGCGAGCAGGCGTTCCATCTTGCGAGTCGCGAAGGCAAGTTCCTCTTTTACATCGAAGAGGCGCTCACCCGCGTGCGCAACGGAACGTTCGGCATCTGTATGAAGTGCCAGACGTTGATTCCGCGCGCCCGCCTGGAAGCGGTTCCCACCGCGAAGATGTGCATCAACTGCAAGTCGCGCCAGGAAAGCGCGGCCGACTGAGCCCATCCTTTCCGTGTGAGACAGGGCATCCGTGATGACGGATGCCCTTTTTCATGCTCCCTGTACCGCCCCATGGCGTCGTCACTGCCCTCGTCCCTGCCGTCCTCGCCGCGACCCCTCTGTCCACGGCGCCTTCACGCCTGCCGCATGCGGTGCGAAGGGCGCCCCCTGGGACAGTCTCCGAAAATGAGGATTTGGGGAAGTTCCGGGCCTCACGATTTTTCACGCCGGTTCGCTTTCATCCGTATGCATCCGCACGGGGGGATGCGTTTTTTTTTGCCGTGTGGGCTCTCCTGAGGGTTTTCCCGCGTGCATCACATTCTGGCATGCCCGTTGCATTCGCGGCAGGAGGGAGTGTTCCCCCTGTCGAAAGGAAGCCCAATGCAACATCAACATGGTCAACTTGTGCAGTCCAGGAGTCAGAAGAATCAGAAGAGCGGGAAAGAGCGAAAGGCGCACGCGTATCGGGATCGCGGGAAGGAGGCGACCACGTACGCGTCACCACAGAGGATGGGCGCGCGTGCCTGCAAACCGGCGGGAGTGGCGGGTCTCGCCCTGTCCGCGGTCATGGCGGTGACCGGCTGCAACCTGGATACCCCCGGGTCCCCGCACACGCCGCCGGCGGAAGACCGCTATCACGAGAAAAGCTTTTCGTGGGATGACCCCGCCGCCACGCCGGCGCTGGCCCGCACCGCGGCGCGCGTCACCCGTTTCACGACCGGCGCCCAACTTGAGGAGGCCATCCGCAGCCTGGATGCGTCGCTGAAGGATCCGGCTTTCGCCGACAGCCTGTGGAAACCGGTGGACCACGCCTGCGACGAGCTGAGTCTGGCGCTGTGGAACACATACGGGACGGTTCAGCTGGGCGATACGGTCGTGCTGGATGAGTCGATTCTGAGATCGCGTTGCATGGATCTCCGTGCGGGTGGGAACCTCGGGGATGATGGAGATGGTGGGGAAGGCGGGGATCCGGGGCGGGTTGAGGGGAGCGACGCGGGAGGCGGAAGCCTGCGGAAATCCGCGGGCGCATCCGCGGTTCACCCGGCGGCCGAGGTTGTGGACCGCGTGCATCCCTACAAGATGATCGGGCGCTCGTGGGACAACTATGACCTCGTGGTGTACAAGTCCACGGGAGCGGAGACGCAGTTCAAGAAGCACCGCACCAAGCTCCTGACGACGGCATGGTGGGATACGGAAGCCTCACGCATCGGCGTTCGCGCCTACCTCCTGAACTGCGGGACGACGGGGACGGGGTCGCAAACCCGGAGAACATGCATGCTGGGTGGCTTGCGGACGGAGACGGGTCGCGACGATGATTATGTCAGTCAGCGCGACTTCTCCGCCGGTGTGAACGTGACCTATACGTTTCCGAAAACGATTTCCCTGTCCCCCACCAAACTGAAGGTGGCTGATGCCGTGAGGGGCATGCACTCGGTTGATCACGCGGGCATCGCCTTCCGCGCCGCGTCGTCGTCGGGTCTGACGGACGGAACGCTTCTGGTGTCCGTACCGGCGCCGGAATACGTGACCTGGTGATTCCGGCCATGTCCACACGGAATCCTGTCGGGTCCGCACGGCGTGCTCCCCGCGCCGCCGCTCGTCGCGTGCTGGCGGCCGTCGTTCTCGCGTGCGTGGCCGGCGCGTTGGGCGCGTACGGGGCATACGGAGTCAGGCCATGGCTGCGGGCCGCATTCGGAGGCGGCTACGCGCACTGGGACGAGTTTCCCCTGCGCGACTCCCTGCCCGCCCTGGAGGGTGGGCTTTCCGGACTGGAAGCGTTCAAGGTCACGGTCATGCCTTACCACAAGGCCGACGAGGAGCGCGCCATCTGGTTGTCCGACACGCTGGGGCGCGTGCGTGTCGAATACGTGAGCGAGCGGCAGCCTTTCGATTCGGTTCAGGTGTTGTCATGGTCCACAGGGCGTGCGCTGCAGGTGCGGACATTTACCGACCGCGAGTTCATGCGGGATGATTCCGTGTCGCAGCGCATGGCCGGGTGGACCGAAGTCGTGACGGTGTATGTCTCCTTTCCTCCCTTGCTCACCTTCCGGTCGGCGGACCCCCGGATCCGCATTTTCGAACCGGCCGAAGGAAAGGTCCTGCACGTGGTCAAGGGCCGCTATGTGGCCCATGCCAGGCATTCCCTGCAGGCGGACACGAGTTACCCGGTCCCGGACGCCCGGGATTCGGAAGTGCAGGTGGTGGGACGGGGCGACGCCCTTGCCATCATCAATCCGTCGCCCCGGGCGGTTGTGTTGGGACTCGTGGACTCGGGACGGAAGGGGGCTGTGACGATGCGCGGAGAGCCGGGGCGGGTCACCGTGTACCGTACGGCGCTGCGTGGACGGACGCCGCCGGTCCTGGCCTATTCGGATCCAGGGGTTCCCTTTCCCGTCTTCCGGGAGCGTGAGACGACGCCCCGCCGCTTTTTCGTCTGGATGCCGGATTCCGGGCGGCCGTGAAGCGGGATCCCGCAGGTTCTGAATCCTGTGGCCTCGCGGGCGGGCGTCGCCGGGCGGGGAGGGTTCACCAATCTTCACAATGTCGCACTTTCGTTATTTTTGGTACCCGCGCCCGGCTTTCACAATGTATTTTTGTGTCAAATGACATTTATGGCAGGGCGTTTCAGGCGCAGGATTGCAGGGAGAAGGCTGTGTGCCGGCTCTCCCAGGTTCTGCGCCATTTCCGTGCCTGTCCTTCGCGGAGCCGGCTGCCTCCCGTGCAATCCGTTCCCGAGCGGCTCGGCCGCAATCCACGCACGGGAACGTCCTGGGTACGACATGGTGAACGTTTTCACTCTCTCGTCACCACACCGTCCTTCATCCTTTCGGCGGGGGGAGCCGCACGACTTTCCACATGCCTCGTGTTTTTGTTCAGGTATCGGCACGCAGGGGCCCCGCTGCGTTCCGGCATCTCCTTTGCGTGGATGGTGCGCGACCGCATCGCGGTCGTTCACCCTGGAGAAAGGACATACGATGAATGTGCGATTCATGACGGGACTTTCCGTGGCGCTGGGTCTGTTGGTGTTGATGGCCTGCACCACGGACGAGCGTCATCCTACGACCTCTTCCGCTGATCCCGATGAGGGACGCTACCACGAAAAAAGTTTCTCGTGGACGGAGGCGTCTGGACCGCTGGCCAAAGGCAGCGCACTGGCTGCGATCACGTCGAAGGAAACGAGGTTTTCTTCAGCGGAGGAGATGGTGGCGGCCATACAGGCGATTGAAGCCCACCTCAAGGACAAGGAGTTCACCGACAGCTTGTGGAAGCCGGTGGATTATGCATGCGACGAGCTGGACCTGGCGGTCTGGAACATGTACGGCAAGGTGACGGTAGGAGACTCGCTGGTGTTTGACGAGGGGATTCTGCGGAGCCGGTGCGATGATTTAGCGCTCGATACAGTGGATAACCAGGTTTCACTGGGCAAGCTTGCGGCAGCCAATCCGTCTGCAAAAGTTGAGGATCGCCAATATCCGTACAAGATGATTGGACACTCATGGAGCAATGAAAACCGCTTGTACGTCTATCGCACATCAGGATCAGAGACGCAGTTCGTAAAACACAGAAAGAAGTTTTTCACTACGGCATGGTGGGGTACGGATGCCAGTCGGATTGGAGTCCGTACATACTACTTCACTTGCGGTTCTCGAGCAAGGGATTATACCAAACACGAACGCGTATGTTTGCATATGAAATCCGAAAGCGATTGGAACGCAAATGATGATTATGTCAGCGAGCGGTTTATCAACACACTCGCAGATGTGAAAGTGATGGTTTCACTTCAGCCTATGATAGCGATGTATCCGGATATCAATTTCGGCTCGTCGAAAGTGTATGACGCAGTCGTAGGGATGCATTCGGTCAACCACGCTGGCCTGATTTTCCGTGCCATCTCTTCGTCCGGTCTTGGTGTGATCAACGGTGGCCCAATACGACAGTATGTGACCTGGTAGCACTGAGCATTGCGTGACATGAAGATGACTTATGCCATCGACCTGCTTGTGGGGTCGATGGCATGCCTGTCTCGCATCAATGTTGTTCTAAATGAGTTTTCATTGCTTACCACTGGATGAATCCAGTAGAGGATTAACATGAATAGATTGTTTGCGTTGGTGGTCTTTTCATTGGTTTCCGTAGCGTACACGAGTTCGACTTTTGACCGGTATCTTGGGGTAAACGTTGGGCTCGGGCTCTCAAAAAACTTTCTGGGAGGGTCTTACGCGTGGGGGCGAAATCAAGTTAACGTCGGGACGAATGTTACCGTTGTTGTTCCCGAAGAAGGCGTGGTTCTTGCCCAGCCTTCATTCACCTACAATCGTTACCTGACAGCCAGCGGCATTTATATGATGCTGGGAGTTCAAACCACCTATGCTCCCGATTCCTACGAGGTGTATACGGCACCCATTCCTCCGGAAACCCAAGGGACGTATCGCACAGTGAAAAACCCTTCTTGGCGTACTCCCCAGTTTCTCACGGGGGTCGGGAAGAACTTTCAGTTCGCGAACTGGGGGCTATACTGCGATGCGAGTCTTCTTACGCCAATGGACGAGCATTTGGGCCGCGAATGGGGAGCATGGGTAGGAGGTGGCGTCTCTTATCGCTTCCTTCTCGATAACGAGTGAGCGCAAGTTGCTCTGGGTTTCTCGACCGGCTCATATCCGCTTTTTCTCACTTGAATGAAGGGTCATCATGCATACTCTATTGGTTCTTCGGTTTATCCGGATCGCTCTCCTCAGTGTGTCTTGCTTCGTGGCGGCACACGCGCAAAGATCTGTAGACATGAACTTCGGCCTCTCCGCATCAAAGTCGGTACTGGGTGTTTCGTACACCTCCGGGAGAAATCAATTGAACATCGGTCTTCGTGG
>CAYQFG010000102.1:0-7141 GCA_964416695.1 uncultured Bifidobacterium sp. | reverse complement strand
CCCGGCACGGCCGCCACGCCGATGTCCTCCACCAGCAGGCGGGCCAACGCGACGTCGTCCTTCGGACCCGCGCCGCGCGCACCCCGCTTCGACAGATGCGCCGACGCGTCGGCCATCACGTAGTACGCGCCGCGCGGTTTGAACGGCGCGAAACCGGCCTCCTTCAAGCCGCGCAACAAAAAATCCCGGCGCGCGCGATACCCGCGGGCCATCTCCGTGTAATATCGCTTCGGCAACATCAGCGCGCCTTCAACCGCCGTCTGCAGCGGCGTCGCCGCGCACACCGTCAGGAAGTCATGCACCTTGCGCAGCGACGCCGTGAGCGGCGCGGGCGCGATGGCCCAACCCACGCGCCACCCGGTCACGCCATACGTCTTCGACGCGCTGTTGATCGTGACCGTCCGGTCTTCGAGGCCCGCCACCGCAGCGGGGCTTACGTGCTGCGCGCCGTCGTAAAGGATGTGCTCGTAGATCTCGTCGGCGAACACAAGCGCGCCCCACTTCTGGCAGTGCCTGGCGATGAGCGCAAGCTCTTCGCGGGTGAACACCTTGCCGGTGGGATTGTGGGGCGTCGTGAGGATCACCGCAGCGGTTTTGGGTCCGAAGGCGCGCGCGAGCTCGCGTTCGTCGAACCTCCACTCGCCCGTCCCCGCGTCGGGACGCAAGGTCACGTGCACGGGTTTCGCGCCGGAGAGATAGCTGTCGGGCTGATAGTTTTCGTAAAATGGCTGGAACAGGATGACTTCCTTGCCGGCATCCACCAGCCCGAGGAACGCGCACATCATGGCCTCGGTGGATCCGCAGGTGACCGTCACTTCCGTGTCCGGATCGGCCGTGATGCCATTGTACGCCTGCGCCTTGCGGGCGATCGCCGCGCGCAATCCCGGGGTCCCCCAGGTGATGGAATACTGGTTGTGATCCTCGGTGATCGCACGGTGCGCCAGATCCTTGAGTTCCGGCGGACACGGGAAATCGGGGAAACCCTGGGCGAGATTGACCGCGCCGTGCACCCGGGCCAGGCGCGTCTGCTCGCGGATGACGGACTCGGTGAAACGCGCCAGACGGCGCGAGGAGGCGGACGGCAAGGGCAAACGCACCATATCAGGCTCCGCGACGTTGGAATAACAGCAGTCCCAGCAGGGGCAGGACGCTGCCCGTGCCCGCCATCACCTCATCGGCGGTGCGCAGCGCGGTGATGATATGCTCGCCCTCTTCTTCATGACCGGCCAGACCGCCGTCAAGGCGACGATACACGGCGTCGGCCAGCGTCAAGGACACCCCGTAAAAATAAACCGCCTCGTCGGTGAGGCCCGGGGAGCTCGTGAGCCCCCGCGTCCACAACGGTTCCAGCGTGGCACCGGCGAGGACATCGTCCGGGAGCCCGGTTTCCTCCCGCAACTCGCGCAGCGCCGCCGCGGCGGGATCGCCGCCATCCTCCACCATCCCTGCGGGAAACTCGAGGCTCCACGTCCCGTCTCCCACGCGATGCTGCAACACCATCAGGAACTTCCGCTCGCCCGTCACGCGGTTGACGCACTCCGGGACCACCACCACGGCGGCTCCGCGAACCAGCACGTAAGGCAGCATCGGACGGCCATCCGGATCCGTGCCCCGCGCCTCCAGCAAGGCGAACAACGGATCGCCGTTGCCGCGCGCCAGCAGGTTGAGGGGACGCAGCGAGGAGAGCGACCAGCCCTGCGAGGTCAGCGACTGTTCCCACAACCGGACCATGGGCCAGTTCCGCCAGTCGGGGAAGCGCGCCGTCCCTTGGTCGACGGGAGCCGACGCATCCGGCCCGACGCTCCCGTCCGCGTTCACAGGGACGCCCAGTCGCGCGGCTTGAGGAAGTACTCCGTCAAACGCTCTTCGGCGCTGCCGGGTTCCGGCTTGTAACCGTACAACCACTTGCACAAGGGCGGCAACGACATCAGGATCGACTCCGTACGACCGTCCGATTGCAGGCCGAACAGGGTTCCGCGGTCCCACACCAGATTGAACTCCGCGTAACGCGAGCGCCGGTGCAGCTGGAAGTCGCGCTGCCGCTCCGTGAACGGTTCGTTGCGGCGCGCGGCGAAGGGACGGTACAGATCCGGAAACAAAAGGCCCAACCCTTCGACGAACGCCAGTTCATCTTCACGCGGACCGCGAAGATGATCGAAGAACAGTCCACCCACACCGCGCGCCTCCTGCCGGTGCTTCAGGTGGAAGTAGTCGTCGCACAGCTTCTTGTACGTGACGTAATCGCGGCCGGATTCCTCGCAAAAGGCCTTGAGCGAGCGGTGAAACGCCACCACCATGGCCTCTTCCGGATAATACGGCGTCAGGTCGACGCCGCCGCCGAACCAGTGCACGTCGCCCGCTTCGAAGTAGCGGATGTTGAGGTGAATCGTGGGCACCAGCGGGTTGTGCGGGTGCAGCACCAGGCTGACGCCGGTGGCAAAGAACGGCGTTCCGTCCGGAATCCTGAAGGCCGTCGCCGCGGACGCCGGGAGCGACGCGCCCGTCAGGGCGGAGAAGTTGACACCTCCCTTTTCCAGCAAATCCCCGCCGTCGTAGACGCGCGTTCTCCCCCCTCCATCCCCTTTCTCGTAGGTCCAGAGGTCCTCGGTGAAACGCACGCCGTTCTCGGCATCGAGAAACGCGCAGATATGATCCTGTACGGCTTTGAAGCGCTGGGCGACTTCATCACGAAATGATTGCATGGGTGAAAAAGTAGTTGGTAGTTGGCAGGGGGCAGGCGGCAGGTGGTGGTTGGTTGGGTGGAGGGCTACCCGGGGAATCCTTGATTCAGGTTGGTTCGAGACCCTCCGGTCAGGTCATTTTGGCATGGACAGGGTTGCCACTCCGGAATTCATCGCGGACCGGACCACGGTTGCGGGGCGGATGTTCGCCTTGCCGTTTTTTTTTCGGGCGGCGGAGACGGCCTGTACCTTTGCCGTTTTTCACCAACAACCAACCACCAACAAGCAACTTCACGGGGTTCTCCTTCGCGGCACCAAAGGGAAAGACCAAGTTTTATCTTCCTGCCCATGGACACCCTGACCTTCTGGCAAAGCCTCCCCACGCGCATGGATCCCGTCATTTTCAGTGTGGGCTCCTTTCAGGTTCAATGGTACGGGGTCATGTACCTCGTCGCCTTCGCCGTCACCTATTTCCTGGCCATGCGCCGCATCCGCACCGAACCCGCCCGGTTCGGCATGTACGATTCCGACTACATCCAGGGATTGCTGACCTGGGCTTTTTTCGGCGTGCTGGTGGGCGGCCGCTTCGGCTACGTGTTCTTCTACAACTTCGAGTACTACCTCGCGCACCCGGTCGAGATCATTTTCCCCTTCCGTTCCGGACCGGACGGGCTCCAGTTCACCGGCATCGCGGGCATGTCGTACCACGGCGGACTCATCGGCTGCATGCTGTTCTGCTGGTGGTTCACGCGCCGTCAGGCCCGCCTCCTCGCTCCCCTGAAACCCGCCGACAAAAACCGTCTGGCCGCCCGCGCCGACTACTGGCATCTGTGCGACCTGTTCGGCCCGGTCGTGCCCCTGGGCTACACCTTCGGGCGCATCGCAAACTTCATCAACGGCGAATTGTGGGGGCGCGCGACGGATTCACCCATAGGCATGCACTTCTCCGCCGCGCCGGGAAACGCCCTCCGCCACCCGTCGCAGTTGTACGAAGCCCTGCTGGAGGGCGTGGTATTGTGGGCCATCTTGTGGGCGATCCGCAAGCGGCCATTCCCGAAGGGGGCCTTCGCGGGCTTCTACCTCTTCGGGTACGGGTTCTTCCGGTTCTTCATCGAATACTTCCGCGAACCCGACGAACACCTCGGCCTGATGTGGTTCGGCGCCCTCTCCCAGGGACAGATGCTGTGCCTCGCCATGATGGCCGCCGGCGCCGCCTTTGTCTACTGGCGGAAGAGAGTGCAGGGTTGACCCTTCACTCTTGATCAAGTTTGACAATCAGCAATCGTCGCTGAGGATCACACTGCGGAACGCCTTCAGGGGAGAGACGTCCCGTGACGAAGGCGATCAAGACACGTGCGGGCACGTATGGGCATGTCGGACAAGGCCGCGCACACCACCTCACGTCCCGAAAACCTGAAACCCAATCCTGCCCCTTGCTGATTCTTAACCGATCAGTCTTAATTCTTAATTCTTCATTCTTAATTGATAATTGTTAATCGATCCCTCACGATCCTTTCCCACAATCCACCCCCGCTCCGTCCACTCCCGGAACCACGTGCCCGCTCCGCGCTCCATCGCCTTGAGGTCGCGCGGTGTCGCGCGTCGGGATGCCGTGCGGAACACCTGGTCAAGCGTCCGCGGGACGCCGAGCGCGTCCAGCACCAGAAACTCGGCGCGCGACAACGGTTTTTCGTACACCGTGCCGTCATGGCGGTGAAGGCACACGCCATAACCCTCACGCCCCCGCCGCGCGAGAGGATGGCGGCCGGACAAGGATTCATCCGCGCGGCACAACGCCCGGTACGCAGGGAAGTCCCAATGCAGCCACAACGGGGTGACGTACGCCGCGCGCCCCCACGTCGACGACGCCAGCATCGCGGCATCAGCCGCCGCGGGGAGGCGTTCTCCCGCGGACACCGGCCGGGCCGCCGCCGCGCCACGGACCGCGCTCCGTCCATCGCCGCGAATGTCGTCCGGCACATCCATCGCGCGGGACAACGCCTGCTCATACGCCAGCGCCTCGCGCACCGCCGCGCGCCATTCCGCGCCCCGTAACGACCGCGGCGCCGACGTTCCGCGCACCGCGCGCAGGCGGCGACCGATGAACGCCGGAAACGCCGCATCCAGGTCAGCGAGGTAAGGTGATGCCGGAGGATGCGCGTGCACATACTTCACCGCCCAGGCGTTGAACGCGTCCAGCCCCAGCAGATGCACCGCACAGGGATATTCCTCCTGCAGGATGGTGACCAGCCGGAACCAGTACTGCCGGTTGTAGACGTTCAAACGTTCGAAACCGCTCATCCCGTTCGCGGACTTCAACCGGGCGTCGGCCTCCCTCACGGCCGACGGCTCACGCCCGCGCGTCCGCCCGGGATCCTCCGCGGACAGCGGACGCGCCGTCTCTCCCCCAAACCATTTCTGGAACTCCACCAGATCCGCGGGAGCCTTCATGCGGGCAACCTTCATGCCGGGCATCCGCCCTCCCGGGGGCCACGCGCGACCATCACCGGATCAAAACTTTCTGAACGCAAAGAATACCGCTCCGAGAAGAAACAGGAAGCTCACGCCGTGATTCCAGCGGAGCCCTTCCTTCAGGTACAGCACGGAGAAAAACGCGAACACCACCAGCGTGATCACTTCCTGGATCACCTTCAGTTCCACGACGGCGAACTGACGCGCCCCAATGCGGTTCGCGGGCACCTGCAGGCAGTACTCGAAAAACGCGATCCCCCAGCTGGCGAAAATCGCGATCCACAACGGCGAACTCTTGTACTTGAGATGTCCGTACCACGCAAACGTCATGAACACATTGGCAAGCGTAAGCAGCAGGATGGCGCGCATGGCACGATTATAAAAAACGGCGCGCGGTCGTGGCGGGCAACCGGTTCCGCATCGAAGGAAACCGCCGGAAACGAACGGAACGAGAGCAAAGGGTGCGAAGGGAAACGGAAGCGAAGGGACGATCCGGGAGTCAGGATGGCGGGAGCGGACGTGTGCGAGGCGGACCTTCCGGGGCACGGCGGGTCGCCCCGGTGGCCCGTCCCGGCGCTCCCGACGCTATCGAACTATCGACACCAGCGGCGCTACCGGCGCGACGGCGACCCGCCGACGGGCCGAACATCCCCGGAAGGGGTGGAAGACGCAGGCGGCGCGCCCCCGACGAAACGGTACACCTTCTCCCCCGGGCGCGCCATGCCGAGCTCCTTGCGGGCCAGCTTCTCCAGATAATTGGTGTCGGTCAGGAGCCGGGCCTTCTCGGTGATCAACTCCTGCTTGCGCACCTCCAGGCTGTCGATCTCCCGGAGGATGTCCAGTTGCTGATCACGCAGATCCGAAATCTTCAGCAACCCGCGCGGGCCGTTCAGGGCCTGATACAGCAGCAACACCGCCACCCCGGCCAGGAGCCAGGGCAGAAGACGGCGCAGCGGCTTGCGGCGTACGGGCGTGCGGGCAGTCATCGGGAGGGAAAGTACTTCCTGACAACCCCCTGCGTCGCCTTGTCCCTACACCCTCCGGTAGACCGCCCCCGGCAGCCGGCGGACGAGGCCGCGCATCTCGAGGAACAGCAACCGTTCGAGAAGCGCGGCGGCGGCGCGGCCAGGCGGCCACATGCCCCGGGCCTCGGCCCGCGCCGCCAGCGTGTCCAGCGGACACGCCTCGTCCGCCGGTCCCGCTTCGTCCGCCCCCGACAGCCTCTCCCGCGGCTCCCACAAGGCCAGCACCGGATCCTCCGTCTTCCCGCGCGGGGCCGGACGGCCGCTCCCGGAGCGCGGCGCGGTGAGGTCTGCCGCCGGCGTGCGGGCTTTCCGCGCCGGCCGCCCGGACGGGACGGCCCCGCTTTCCGGCCTTTCCCCGCTTTCGACCGCCGCGATCACGTCGGCGACCGAAATGGCCGGCCGCGCGCCGTCCCGCAACAACGCATTCGTGCCCGTCGAAACGCCGCTGAAGATGGGACCGGGCACCGCGAACAACAGGCGTTGTTGCGCCCGCGCGTAATCGGCCGTGAGCAACGCCCCGCTTTTGCCGCCCGCTTCCACCACCACGATCGCGCGGGACAACGCGCTGATCAGCCGGTTGCGGCGCGGAAAGTGGGACGGCCACGCCGTCGTCCCGGGTGGAAACTCGGAAATCACCGCGCCCGGGCCTTCCGGGCCACCATCGATCCGGCGCCGCACGGCGCGATTTTCCGCCGGGTAATCCAGATCCAGCCCGCACCCGATCACCGCCAGGGTCCGTCCCCCCGCGTCCAGCGCGCCCTGATGCGCGGCCGCATCGATGCCCAGGGCCAGCCCCGACACCACCGTGTACCCCGCCGCCGCCAGATCGCGCGCGAAGGCGCGGGCCGCCTCGCGCCCGTACGCCGTAGGCGTACGCGTCCCCACCAACGCGACCGCCCGGGCATCCTCCTCCCGCCATGCACCGCGCAGGTACAACAGCGGCGGCGGGGCCTCCAGGGTTTC
>CAYQFG010000101.1:0-7169 GCA_964416695.1 uncultured Bifidobacterium sp. | reverse complement strand
ATTCGCGGTCTGTTTTCATGTCATGCAGGTTTCCGGGCGCTGACGGCCATAGTGTCGCCGTATCCACACAGACCCAGCAAAGCCGTGACGGGAAGCAGGCTCTGACGAAGCCACGTTTTACGGCGCCATCGCGCCGGAGCGGCACCATCACCACCACAGGCATAAGCCAGGGACCCCAGCAATCCCCAGGGGGTTTTGTCGAAGGTGATCTTGCGCGTCTCAAGACCCGCCTCCTGCATGAGACGTCTGACAGGGCGTGGTGCATACAACGCGAGATGTCGCGGACAATCGAGGTGATACCATCGGCTACCGAAAAGCTGTGCCGCCACGCTGCGCGTATTGGGAACCCCGAACACCAGAAAGCCTCCGGGTTTGAGGACGCGGGCGATTTCGTGCAACGTGGAGACTGGATTGGGCACATGCTCCAGATACCACCATGCCGTGACGACATCGAAACTCGCGTCCGGGAAGCGGGCGTCTTCCAGGAATCCCTGAAAAACGTCAAGCCCGTAATTGACTTTTGCGGCCTGCACGGCCAAGGGCGAGAGGTCGACTCCCGTCACGTCATAAGCGTGGCGTTCCCGCATTTTCTGCAGAAAGCGTCCGTTGCCGCACCCTACGTCCAGCAGTGTGGCCCCGGGCTTGTGAAGGCGAGTGATGTCAGATCCGAGCGTCTCATTCGTGAAAAAGTCGTCAAACATGCGAGCCACGCCGGAGGGAGTCCGGCGCGTCCCGGGATTCGTGGCGTGTGGTGCATAATCCGCCGGGTACAAGGCTCCGATATCCTCCTGTACGACCTGCGGGTTCATGTACATGAGTCCGCATCCGCGGCATGTGACGTATGAAAAGGATCCTTCGACACCGTGCAGCCGGTCCGGGGCGTCGAACCTGAAGCGGGATTCGTGCGACGAGCAGGCGGGGCAGGGGATGTGATGAGTACGAATCATTCGCTGTTCTCTCCTTCTCGTGCCTCTGGGCACGTCGGGGCCGCCCACCGGAAGTTTAAGCAATCCTGTGTCAACCGCTCCTGAAGGTTTACGTAAGGAGCTTCTCCGCCAGCACCTTTGCCCACCCGTCGACGTTATAGTGTTCTTGCACGAAAGCGCGGCCTTCGGCTCCGCCGCGCCGCCGCAGGCCGGGATCATCCAGATAAGCCTTGATGGCACGCTTCCACTCTGAACGGTTGGTTGCGAGCAGGCCGAACGTTTTGTTTTCGAACATGGAAAGATTCATGCCCACGGGTGATGTGACGACGGGTTTTCCGTACGAAAGATACTGCAACGCCTTGCAGGCGCACTTCCCTGCACACCATGCCGTATGCTCAAGCGGCATCAGGCCGATGTCGCACATCCGGAATTCCTCCTCTTCGAGGAGGGGTGTCCAGCGGGCCGTGCGGATCCAGGAGCGCACGGGAGCGCGTTCGGGTTTCTCGGTGAGGATACTGAGCAGGAAGCGAATGCCTTCGGCATGCAAATCCTCCAGGGCTTCCAGAACAGGCTCCAGATAAGGAAGATTCGCGGATGTTCCGATCCATGAAAGCACTGCGTCCCTGCGGTCATCGGTTCGCAAGGGTGGGAGTGAAGGAAGGGGGACGGTGGTGGGGATGATGATGACGTTCGGGTTGAAGGCCCGTGCCCGGGCCGCCAGCGTTTCGTTACCTGCAAGAATCCTCGGTGCCGCTTGCATGGTCGCCGGGAAATCCGCCGCATCGGGTGCTGCGTACATGGCGTCATCGAAATCGAAGAACACGTTGTCGTTGAAGAGGCGGAGATAGCGGATTCGTTTCGGTTCGAGCAACTTCTGGAAGACGACGGCCCCATGCCGGCGTAGCACCGGTATCAGACGCAGGTGGAAAAGGACCTGGCGGATGGGGTTGCGCGACTTTTCCAGAATGACGTATTCGGTCCTGATTCCGATTTTTTGAAGCGGTTCACGAAACTGGTAGGCGCGGAACCGGCAACTGGGCACCGTTTCATCCCCACGGACGATGAACAGGATCGAGCGGGGACGTGACTGGAGGTTCTTACGCATGGGAGGCGGCCAGTTCGCGGTAAATCCTCTGGTAACGCTCCAGCATTTTGCGGATGTCATGATGTTCGCGTGCGAGACGCAAGCCTTCGGCTCCCATTTTCCTCCGCAAGGCGTGGTCCCGGATCAGGAGGTCCAGCCGCTCGTAAAGGACTCCGGGCTCGCGAGCGGGAACCAGGAATCCGTTTTCCCCGTCGCGGATCAGTTCACGCATCGCACCGACATCCGCTCCCACCACGGGGTTGCCGCAGGCCATGGCTTCAATGATGCTGCGGGGTAATCCTTCACGTTCGCGGCTGTTGAGCACGGAGATGTCCGCCAGGTTGAGGAAGGCCTCCACGTTGCGGACATACGAGGTCAGGTGCAACCGGTGCTCCAGGCCCGCTTCGGCGGCGATCCGGCGCACGGTGGCCGAGTTGTCGGTGCGACCGAACGGGCCTCCCACGAGAACCAGATGCAGGTCGACCCCGGGGTGGGCCCGGCACAGGTCGACGAATACGCGCGCCAGCTCTTCGTTCCCTTTTTGCGGCACCATGCTGGCGATCTGCGCCAGCACAAGGGAGTCGGCGCGGAGGCCGAACTCCTTCCCCAGCTCCTGCCGCGTTCCCACGCGGTTGGGGAACGGCCGGAATTTTTCCAGATCGATCCCGTTCTTGATCGTGAGGATGCGCGCGCGCACGTCGGGATCGCTTTCGAACACGACACGGCCCTCATCCGAGTTGGCCACCACGCGATCGTGACACTTCAGGGTATCCCACCGGTTCTGGCGGTCGAAGATCTCCGGCTCATGCACGAGCCGGAGGGTGACCAGACACGGGAGGCCGGCGCGTCTGGCCGCACGGCCGCTATAACGGCCTGCGTACAAATGGTTGGAATGCACCACATCGGGGCGTTCCTGTGCGATCACCTTGAGAACGGGGCGTACGCCGAGCAGCCATGAGAAGGGAAGCCAGCGGTTCTTGAAGGGTTCCAGCCGGCGGGTGATGCTGCGCACGCCGCGTTTGTCCAGTTCGTCCTTGAGGCGGCCGGGGCCTTGCAGCAGGACGACGGGTTCGAACTCGTCCTTGTTCATGTACTCCACAAGATCGAGCAGGCCTTTCTGCCCGCCGGCCACGTGGGTGTAGGTCTCCACGAACAGGATTTTCAAACGACGGGAAGAAGGGAAAGCCAAGAATGCGCCTCGCGGTTGACTGACTTGTGGCGGACCAGACGGCGGTTTTCAGCCGCCCGCCCTGAGGAAGGTAGTCTCCCCGCTCCGCCGGGAAAAATTAAACCTTCGCACCGGATTCCGGGTGGCTTCCGGGCGCGCGCGCGTCGTGCCCGGTCCGTTGCCGGACCTCGTCCATCAATCCCAGGAATCGGTCTCCTGTCGCGCGCCACGTCAAGCCTTCCAGGACGCGCGCGCGCGCCCGGCGCCCCGCGCGCGCGGCCTCCCCGGGATCCTGGAGATACCGGATCAACGCGTCCGCGAGGGCCTCGACATTTTCCTGCGGGACCAGGATCCCGGTCTCGCCATCGGCCACGGCATCGACGATGCCGCCCGTGCGGGTGGCCACCACGGGGAGTTCACACGCACCCGCCTCCACCAGCACGATCCCGAACCCCTCGACATCCCGGGGGCCCTGCCGGCTCGGCATGGCGAACACATTGGCCATGCGGTAATGGTCCACCAGGGTTTCATCGGGGACGCGTCCCACGAAATGAACCGCCTTGTCCACGCCGTGCGCGCGCGCCAGGGCCTGCAGGGCGGGCTTTTGGGGGCCGCCGCCTCCGAGCACAAGCTGCGCGTGCGGGACGGACGCGAGGATGCGGGGCATGGCCCGGATCAGCAGGTCGAAGCCCTTGCGGGGAACCATGCGCGCGATCGAGAGGATGACGGGCGCGTCGCCCAGTCCGTAGCGTGCGCGCAGGTCGCGCGCTCCGTGCGTCGCTTCGGCGGGGTCTGAGGAAGAAGGCGGTTGAGGAGGCGCGAAACGTTCGGCGTCCACTCCGGGGTGGACGATCGCGACGCGCCCGGCAGGCCGACCGACGCGCCGCAGCAAGTCCGCGATGGCGCTGCTGACGGGGATCGCGACATCGGCGCGGCGGAAGGCGGCGCGGCAGAGCGGGCCATGAAACGGGCGCAGGACGCTGGTCAGAAGCTCCCGGCCGTGCGCGAGGCACAGGCTGCGATGCCGGCGCCTGGCGCGCGGCATGAACAGTTCGGGAAGCGAGGACTGCCATTGCGCGTACACCACGATGTCGTAGCGTCCTGTGCGGACGATCCGGGGCAGCCGGAAAAGCAGGGGGAGAAACAGCCAGGAAGAGTGGATCCGGAACCGCGTGACCGGAACGTCGGACGGAAACGGCGAGGGCGACGCGGCCGTGCCCGGGCACACGATGCCGACGTGGTGTCCCCCGGCGCGGAAATGCCGCGCCAGTTCCAGCATGTACGCCTGGATTCCTCCGGTTTCCGGAAAAAAATCCTGCGTGACGATCAGGATACGCAAGGCGGAAGACGCGTCGGACATGAAAGGGTAAAGCTAACTTCTGGCCGGTCGCGACGTTGCGGTCGGAGAGTGAGAGGGGCGGCCCGCACGGGCCGGTGGCGACAAAGGGTAACGATGACGCGTGACAACGACAGGCACGGACGGACGGGACGGCACCGGCGCAGTATGGGCGGCCGCGTGGTGAATCTCGACCACATGTGGGTGCGCCGCTGGCAACGTCTGCGTCTGCCCGTCTGGCTGGAGCGCATCCTGCTGGCGTTTGTGCGCATGGGAGACGGCTGGGGCTGGCTGGTCATGACCGTGTTGCTCGCACTCGTGACCCCGCGCGCCGACTTCCTGTTTCTGGTGGGACAAGGGTTGTGCGCGGCGGCGGTGACCATGCCCTTGTACTGGATTCTGAAGGCGACCATCCGCCGCGCCCGCCCCTACACGATCTTCAAGAACATCGTCCCCCGCGTTTCGCCGCGCGACCTTTACAGTTTTCCCTCGGGCCATACGATGAACAACCTCGCCATCGGCGTGAGTCTCGCGGTCCATCTGCCGTGGCTGTGGCCGTTCGCGCTGGCGATTCCCGTGGCGACCGGGTTGTTGCGCGTCCTGTTCGGCGTACATTTTGTATCGGATATCGTGGCGGGGTCGGTCATCGGTCTGCTCGCGGGTTTTGCCGCGGTGGCGGCGTACCCCGTCCTTTTGGCCTTGTGGAACGCCGCCGGCGCGTCCTGACGTCGCGGGCCCCGCAGGCGGCAGGAGTCGCGTCACATCTTGTCAACGGAGTCCGGTCATCGGAAGACTTATGCAGCGCCGCGACTTTCCCCTTCGTCGTTCTCATGGCGCGCCCCGGCGGGCACCAGGCCTGTGCGCGCTGTTCGGGGCATTGTTGTGCGCCGTGCCGGCGCAGGCGACGAAAGCCGCGTCCACAACCGCGCCCGCTTCCGCGGACAGCGGCTCCGCGATCGTACGCATCGTCGACTTCATCGCGCACCCCATCCTCGAAGTCGCGACCTGGCCCGTGGAGAACGTCCTCGCTCCCGGCGTGGAATTCCTCACCTATCCCACGCAGCCGCCCATCCGGTACTTTCTGGAAGAGAACGTCATTGATCGCGCCACCGGTTTGTTCCAGTTCGGTGCCCAGGATGATTTCAGCGTTTATCCCACCCTCAGCCTCGCGGCCGGAACCTCCTCCCGGACGGGCGTGACCGTGCGCGACGGGTCGCCGTTCGGCCGCGACCGCAACCGCGACAAGCTGAATGCCTACTTCTCGTACTTCGTGAACGGCGATTATCGTCTGCGGTCCTTTTTGACCTCCCGCGATCTGGGAGGCACACGCTTCAACGGCAAACTCGCGTTCGGTTACAACCGGTTTGAAAGCGCGAAGTTTTACCAGCCGGACGTCAACACCGTGTATTACCACGCGCTGCATTCGGAAAGCTACGAGAGCGAAATCGACTACCCCGTGGTGGGAGAGTTGCGCGTGCGCGCCGGATTCACCCTGCTCAACAACCGGTTCGGGGAAGCGCCGCCCGCCATCGCCAACCTGCCGGACAACACCCTGGATCCCGGCTTCTTCGGCAGCGACACCGGGTTTGACCCCAGCGGCGCTTATCGCGGCCTCACGCAATCCTTTTACGACCGCATCTGGCGCATCGGACTGACGCGCGATACCCGCACCAACGAGCACATTCCGCTCGACGGCGATCGTCTCGACCTCGGGTGGCAATACCACAACGCCGGATATGACCACGATTTCCACGAATGGAACGCCCGCTACACCGCCTACTTCAAGCTGGGCGCCGAACGTTACGGACTGACCGCGGAGGAGGAGCGCCGTCGCGGCGGCATGTCGGTGGACCGGTTCCTCAAAGATCTCGAATACCAGCGCCTGCGACAGGCGTTTTTTTCACGCAAGGTGCTCGTGTTCCAGGTGTACGCCGGGCGCAGCTACGAACTGCCCGGCAACAGCATGCCCGTATACGGCCTGCAATCGCTCGGAAACGCCACGCCCCTCCGCGCCTACGCAGGATCCCGCTACCGCCATTACGCCGTAACCGCCGTCAGCACAGAATACCGGTTTCCCGTTCTGCGCATCATGGACGGCACCATCTTCAACGAATACGGTGTCTTCGGTCCGTCGATGACCCGGCTGGACGTGCGGGACAACCTCCGCAATTCGTGGGGGTTCGGCGTGCGGGTCAGGCGCCCCGACATGTTCCTGTTCCGAATCGAAGCGGCCTTCCACGGCCTTTCGGGCGCGGTGTTGAACGCCACGGCGGACACGCCGTTTTGACGCGCTCTCCCGGGCTGCGCGCTTCGCGATGCGGCGTTGAATCTCCTCGCCGTACCACCAGTACGGCTGCGTCGCTTCGCTTTGCCTCGCTTGCTCTCGCTCCGGCATCACGCGTCGAAATACGTGGGTCAGAAGGGCACAGTATTGAACGCCGGGCCGCACCCTGCTGCGGCCCTGCAACAAAAAACCCACCGGGGCGTCCGGTGGGTTTTTTGTTGCCGTGGCGTTCGTGGCGGATGACGCATGCGTCATCCGCATATTGTGCAGGCGCCGGGCGACTCGTCGAGTCGCCCGTACGATTCATCAGGTTCCCAGCGCCTGCAGGTAGCCTTCGTACTTCTCGCGCAGGATGTCCTTGTTCTTGTTGC
>CAYQFG010000100.1:0-7305 GCA_964416695.1 uncultured Bifidobacterium sp. | reverse complement strand
TCGTTGACCTTCATGTAAAAGGCCTTGATGTCCTTGGGGTAATCGGTGAGGATCACCGGAGACTTGAACTCGACTTCGGTCAGCCAGCGTTCGTGCTCGGACTGCAGGTCGGTGCCCCACTCCACCGGGTACTCGAAGCGCTGGCCGGCCGCGATGCCCGCCTGCAGGCGCCCGACCGCTTCGGTGTACGTCAGCCGCACGAACGGACGCTCGACCACGCCCTGCAGGCGCTCGATGATGCCCGCGTCCACGCGCTGGCGGAAGAACTCCATCTCCCGGGGGCATTGCGCCAGCGCGGCCCCGCACAGATGCTTGAGGAAGGCTTCCGCCAGCTCCATATCGTCCTCCAGGTCGGCGAACGCCATCTCGGGTTCGACCATCCAGAACTCGGCGAGATGGCGGGACGTGTGGGAGTTCTCGGCGCGGAAGGTCGGCCCGAAGGTGTACACATCGCCGAGGCTCAGCGCGTAACTTTCGGCCTCCAGTTGTCCCGACACGGTGAGGTTCACGGCCTTTCCGAAAAAGTCGCGCGCGAAGTCGGGAGACTTGCCGGATTTGCCAAGGCCTTCGAGATCAAGCGTGGTCACCTGGAACGCCTTGCCGGCGCCTTCGGCGTCGTTGGCGGTGATCAGCGGCGTGTGCACCCACCGGAAGCCCCGGCCGCGGAAGAACGCATGGACTTCGGCGGCGAGCACATCGCGCAGGCGCGCGATGGCCCCGAAGGTGTTCGTGCGCGGGCGCAGATGCGCGACGTCGCGGAGCGTTTCATAACTGATTTTCTGTTTGCCCACCGGGTACGCGAGCGGATCGCATTCACCGAGGATGGTGACCGCGCGTGAGGCCTTCACCCGCCGGGTTCCCGCACCCGGCCCCTCCGGCGCACCGTCCCCGAACGAAGGGGCCGCTCCCCCCCCAACCTCCCCTTCCTCTTCACTTTGTGATTCTCGTCCTTCTTCTCCTTCAATCACCCGCAGTTCCACCGCTTGTCGGCCTCCTTGCGAAGCCACCAACACCCCGTGCACCCGCACGGACACGCCCGTGTGCAGTCGCGGCACGATGTCGGCGTAACCCGGCCAACCGACCGGGATGACCACCTGCAGGTTATCGAAACAGGAACCGTCGTTGACTTCCACGAAAGCGAGCCCGGCCCTGGATTCGCGGCGGGTGCGCACCCAGCCCATGATGATGAGGGGAGCGTCGATCAGGGGCGCGGGATTGTCCAGGATGGACGCGATCTTGAAGCGGTTGCGGCGTTGGGACATGATGGTGGATCTATGTGAGGGTGGGAAGGTGGGGAAAGGGCCGATGGGCACCGCCTGCGGGACGCGCGGCACCGGGAATCAGGAATTAAGAATTAGGAATTAAGAATCAGGAATGAGTCGTGAAGGATGAGAGCGCATGGAGGGACGGGGTTGTATGGGAACGGGGAACGGGGAACGCGGAACGGGGGTGAACCACGGAGCAACAGCCCGAACGCGCCGGAAAATCAGGGGGCGGGAGGATGAAGGCCGCAGGGAAGGAAGGGGGTGACGGTGGGGGGACGCTGGGCGGGTGGACGTTGGCGCAGGGCTCCGGCCACGGCTCCGACCAAGGCGCGGGTCGGGGTCGGGACGGGGTCGGACAACGCAACGAAGCGGCGTGCACGCCAGGAAGCCGGTCTCCGTGTCTCCGGAACGTCTCCGGGACGTCTCAGGGCCCCCCTCATCACACACACAGCGCACAATCCCGACGCGCAGGCTGCGGACGGGGTGCGGAATCATCGCCCGCATAATCCCCTACCAAATCGGTAGTTATTTGGTAAATTGATGTGTGAAGGGAGGAAATCATGACTCATTCTGCACCGGACTCCGTGGAAGATCGCAAGGATGCCGTCGAAAACGAGCGGAAGTTCTCCCGGAAAATAGAAACCCTGGCGGCCAATCCCCGTCACCGCGGCGCGTTCTTCACCGAAGACGCGACGGCCAAGGATCTCGCGCTGGTCACGGCCAAGTACAAGGACATCAAGGTGTACTGGCTGGTGGACCCGCAAACCGACCTCATTTACGACGCGAAGTTCTTTTCGTACGGCGGGCCCGTTTCGATGGCCATGGGAGAAATCCTGTGCACGCTGGTGCGCGGCATGAAACTGGATACGGCCTGCGACACGTCGGTGGAGGAAATCGACAACCTGCTGCGCGATGAAGCCGGCGTCCCGGCGACCGTGCAACCGCCCGAGGCCGCCTTCGCCAACCTCCCCATGCTGCTGGAAACCGCGCGCGAGACCTATCCCGCGTCCAAGGCGCTGGCCCTCGCCTCGTTGCAGCTGCGCCAGCAGCAGGCGGCCGGGGGCGGCCCGCGCCGCAGCGCTTACGAATCACTCACGGAAGCCGATAATGCCTGGCTGGCCAAGCCCAAGGAGAAGCAGCTGGAGGAGATCGAGCTGTTGCTGAACAGCGACATCCGGCCCGGCCTGAACATGGATGGCGGCGACCTGCAGGTGCTCGACCTCGAAGAGGGGAAAACCCTGAAGGTGCGTTACGAAGGGGCCTGCGGCAGTTGCGGCTCTTCAGTGGGCGCGACGCTGGCCTTCATTGAGGACACCATGCGCCGCAACCTCTTCGGCGGCATGCAGGTGATCCCCTACAATACGCCCGACGATCCGGCCAACGCGCCCCTGCAGGGCGGGCGTCCGGTGAACGGAGGATTTTTCTGATGGCTGACGAACGCAATGTGGCCACCTCTGCAGGACGCGACACGGCGGAGGTCGCGGATGCCTTCACGGCTTCGGAATACAAGTACGGCTTCACCACCAAGGTCGAGCTGGAGGATTTCAAGAAGGGCCTGAACGAGGACGTGATCCGCGCGCTGTCGGCCAAAAAGAACGAACCCGCGTTTTTGCTCGACTTCCGCCTCAAGGCCTACCGCAAGTGGCTGACGATGGAGGAACCCCTCTGGCCGCACGTCGAGTATCCGCCCATCGACTATCAGGACATCGCCTACTTCGTGAAGCCGAAGCAGAAACCCACGTTGTCGGGGCTCGACGAGGTCGATCCGGAAATCCTCAAGACCTTCGAACGCCTCGGCATTCCCCTTGATGAACAGAAGCGTCTGGCCAACGTGGCCGTGGACGCCGTGTTCGACTCGGTGAGCGTGGCTACGACCCACAAGAAAAAGCTGCTGGAACACGGGGTGATCTTCTGTTCGATCACCGAAGCACTCCAGGAATATCCCGAGCTGGTGGAGGAATACCTCGGCTCCGTCGTCCCCATCGGCGACAACTTCTACGCGGCCCTCAACTCCGCGGTGTTCACCGACGGATCCTTCGTGTTCATCCCGCCCGGCACGCGCTCCCCGATGGAGTTGTCCACCTACTTCCGCATCAACACGGAGGAAAGCGGGCAGTTTGAACGCACGTTGATCATCGCGTCCGAGGACAGCTATGTCTCGTACCTGGAAGGATGCACCGCACCCAAGTTCGACACCAACCAGCTGCACGCGGCGGTGGTGGAACTCGTCACGCTCGACAACGCGGAGATCAAGTACAGCACCGTGCAGAACTGGTATTCGGGCGACCCGGAGACCGGCAAGGGCGGCATCTACAACTTCGTGACCAAGCGCGGGCTGTGCAAGGGGAAGAACTCCAAGATCTCCTGGACCCAGGTGGAGACCGGATCGGCCATCACCTGGAAGTATCCCAGCTGCATCCTGCAGGGCGACGGCAGCATCGGCGAATTCTACTCGGTGGCCCTCACCAACGGCCACATGCAGGCCGACACCGGGACCAAGATGATCCATCTCGGGCGCGACACGCGCTCGCGCATCATCTCCAAGGGCATCTCCGCCGACAAGAGCAGCAACGCGTATCGGGGCCTCGTGCGCATCGGCAGGAACGCCGCGGGTGCGCGCAACTTCTCCCAGTGCGACAGCATGCTCGTCGGGCAGGAGAGCAGCGCGCACACCTTCCCCTACCTCGAAACCGCCCATCCCGACGGAGTGCTGGAACACGAGGCCTCCACCTCGAAAATCAGCGAAGACCAGTTGTTCTATCTCGAATCCCGCGGCATTTCCCGTGAAGAGGCGATCAGCATGATCCTCAACGGTTTCTGCCGCGATGTGTTCCAGCAACTGCCGATGGAGTTCGCCGTGGAGGCGCAGAAATTGTTGACGTTGAAGTTGGAGAACAGCGTCGGATAGGAGAGTGCTCAATGCTCAATGCTCAATGCTCAACAAACAATGAGCATGCACTCCGAGCAACGGGAAATGAGTCAAGTGCACCTCAAAGAGGATCGCAGAGCCCAAACCACTGCTGATTGAGCATTGCTCATTGAGCATTGAAATGACCAAGTTCGCAGAAAGTCCGAAGACATGACCACTCCTTTGCTCGAAGTCAAAAACCTCCGCGCCTCTCTCCCCGGTCCTCCGGCAGTGGAACTGCTGAAGGGGCTTTCGCTTTCCCTCAACGCCGGCGAGGTGCACGCCATCATGGGCCCCAACGGGTCGGGCAAAAGCACGCTGGCCAAGGTCGCCGCGGGCCACCCCGACTATGAAGTGACCGGCGGCGACGTCCTGCTGCGCGGGGAAAGCCTTCTGGAGATGAGCCCTGACGAACGCTCCCGCAAGGGGCTGTTCCTGGGTTTCCAGTACCCCGTTGAAATCCCGGGCGTGAGCAATGCCGAGTTCCTGCGCATCGCGGCCAACGTGCGCCGCAAGGAGCGCGGCGAGGAGGAACTCGATCCGTTCGACTTTCAGGACGTGCTGAACGAGAAGATGAAATTGCTCGACATGGATGCCCGCTACCGTGACCGCGGCGTGAACGAAGGCTTCTCCGGCGGCGAAAAGAAGCGCAACGAGATCCTCCAGATGGCCATCCTCGACCCTGCGGTGGCCATCCTCGACGAAACCGACTCCGGTCTCGACGTGGACGCGTTGCGCATCGTCAGCAATGGCATCAACGCGATCCGCAGCAAGGACAACGCGGTTCTGCTGATCACCCACTACCAGAGGTTGCTGGATTACGTCAAACCCGACTTCGTGCACATCCTGTCGGGGGGGCGCATCGTGAAGTCCGGCGGCGCGGATCTGGCCCTCGAAGTGGAAACCCGCGGCTACGACTGGATCACGGGATGACCGGAGACACGTCCCTGAACGCGCCGCCGGCCAACATGCGCGCCACTTTCGTCCCCGATGTCCCCGAGGCTCTGGCCACCGCCGCCGCCGCCCTGCGCGCCGCGTCGGCCTCCCCCGCCCTGCAATCCTTCCGCGCGGCGGCCTGGGACGCGTTCGCGCGCCTGGGCATCCCCGGCAGCAAGCACGAGGATTTCACCTACCTCTCACCCGCCGACGTCAAGGCCGCGCTCACGCGGCTCCCCGCCGCGCCCCGGGCCGCCATGGTCGAAGGCGAGGCCGGGGGCGCCCTCACCACCCTCGACTTTACCGACGGGGGCCTGAGCGCGTTCACAGTTCCGGAAAACGTGGAACTGTACGCCCTCGCCGGCGGTGACGTGCCGGAAAGCCTGACGACCGCCTGGACGCAGCTCGCCGCGGCGGAAGCGGACATTCCCGCCGCGCTGGCGTGGACGTTGGCCCAACAGCCGCTGGCGCTTCACATTCCCCGGGACGTCAAGACTTCGGTCCGCCTGCACGTTGCGGGACAGGCCTCCCGCGCGGATCACGCCCTGTTCATCCGCCTCGAAGCGGACGCCGACGTGGACGTGACGATCGAAGGCGACTTCGGGCCCGAGGCCTTCAGCAACACGGCCGTGGCGTTCTCGCTGGCGCCCGGCGCCCGCGTCCGCGTGATGCAGGCCGATGCCGCGACGGGACTCCAGATGTTGAAGCTGCATTTCGCGCTCGAACGCGAATCACGGGCCGAGTGCCTGTCGGTTTCCACCGGCAGCCGTCTGGCACGTCTCGCCGTGGAGGCCAACCTCAACGGCCCGGGTGCGGACCTCGATGTGCGCGGGGCCACGGCCGTCAACGGCGCGAACCGCGTTCACCGCCATCTGAAAATCCATCACGCCGCGCCCCATTGCACGTCGAACCAGTTGTTCAAGGCCGTGGTGCTGGGCAGCGCGCGCAGCAGCGTGGACGGCACCGTCGTGGTCGCCCGCGGCGCCCAGCAAACCGACGCGCGCCAACTGTTGCAGCATCAACTGCTGTCCGCCGACGGCCGCGCGGACGCCAAACCGCGTCTGTTGATCCACGCCGACGACGTGAAGTGCAGCCACGGCGCGACCGTCGGCAAAACCGATCCCGCGCAACGGTTCTACCTCGAGTCGCGCGGCCTCGACACCGCCACGGCCAATGCCCTGCTCACGCAGGCGTTTCTGGGCGAAGCGCTGTCCCTCGCACCCGACCCGGTCCGCGCGGCGGCGTGGGAAACCCTGTCGGCGGCCTTGCACGAAGGAGACGCATCATGACGGATCCGCACGCCGCACCGCTGTCGGCCCTGCAAATCAAGGCCCAGTTCCCGGTGTTGAACCGCCCGCACGCGGACGGCAAACCCCTGGTGTACCTCGACACCGCCGCCACGGCGCAGAAGCCGCTCGCGGTGATCGACGCCATGGACACCTTCTACCGCGAGCATTACGGCACCGTGCGCCGTGGCGTGTACCGTCTCAGTGAAAAGGCCACGGCGGCCTACGAAGGGACGCGCCGCAAGGTGGCCGCGCTCCTGAACGCGCCGTCCGAACAGGAAGTCATCTACACGCGCGGCACCACCGAGAGCCTCAACCTCGTGGCGGCCTCCTGGGGCGGCGCGCACCTCGGGAAAAACGGTCCCGGCGACGAGATCGTCCTCTCGCAAATCGAGCACCACGCCAACATCGTCCCGTGGCAGCTCGTCGCCGCCCGCACCGGCGCGGTGATCAAGGTCATTCCCTGTGACGACCGCGGCGTGCTCGACCTCGACGCCTACCGCGGCCTGCTCGCCTCGGGCAAGGTCAAGGTGGTCGCGGTCAACCACATCTCCAACGCGCTCGGAACCATCAACCCCATCGCGGAGATGGCCGCCCTGGCGCACGCCGCCGGCGCCCTCATCGTGGTGGACGGGGCTCAAAGCGCCAGTCACCTGAAGGTTGACGTGCAGGCGCTCGGCGCCGATTTCTACGCCTTCTCGGGCCACAAGATCTTCGGCCCCACGGGCATCGGCGTCCTGTGGGGACGCATGGACATCCTCAAGACCATGCCTCCGTGGCAGGGCGGCGGCGACATGATCCGCCGCGTGACCTTCGAAAAGTCCACCTACCAGGAGCCGCCGCACCGCTTCGAGGCCGGAACGCCCGCCATCACGGAGGTCGTCGGCCTCGGCGCCGCCGTCGACTGGCT
>CAYQFG010000099.1:4720-7485 GCA_964416695.1 uncultured Bifidobacterium sp. | reverse complement strand
ACGCGGTGTGGGACACTGCGGGCTGGAACCAGGTGCGCGTGAAATTCTTCGGAGGACTGACGGGCGGGAGCCCCACGCGCATGCAGGCGTGGATCCGCCGGCTCGACAACCCACCCGTACCGCCACCGCACAACTGGGTTCCCACGCATGACAGCGCGATGAACACGCTCACGCCGGCCAACCCCATCGGCTTGCAGATCCACGGCGGCGGCGATTACTGGAACCGTGCGGGCCGCGGAACCTGGTATCGCAACATCCGGATCCGGCCGCTGGATGTCAACGGCGATCCTGTGCCGGTGTCGCTGCACGGCGAGGTCCTGCGGAGACAGGCCGGAGGCCTGAAGCTGGCGGGAAACGCCCTGACCGGACATTTCGCCGGGGCGCACACCATCCGGGTGCGTGATGCCCGCGGCCGCGAGCTCCGGCGGTTCACGTCTCCCTCGGGGGGCGAGGTCCGCTACGAGCTGGGGGCGCTCCGCGGGTTGCTGTTCGTCGATGTCCGGACGGCCGGCGGGGCGAGTCATTTCCGTCTGGGAAGACTGTAGGAAAGTCCGAAAAGTAGCGTAAACGCAAAATCGCCTTGCATTTTGCCCGTCGAGCCCTAGATTAGGAAAAAGCCGGATTAGGCGGTTCCCGTCAATCCGTGTGAGAATGCTACCAAGTCATTGATGCCTCTCGAGATCGGATGTTTCCATGAAGTCCTTTACCCGCGTGTCCGTCCTCAAATCCTTGCCGGTGCTCGCCCTGTGCGCCGGCTTTGCCGCCGCGCAGCCCACGCCGGCTCCCACCACCGGCGACCTGCTCTGTTCGCCCGGCGGCGCGACGCCGCAGGACACCAGCCTGGCCGCCCAGCAGGACACCGTGGTTTCCGCACCGGATGCGGACGGCTTTCTCAGCATCTTTGACGGGACGAGCTTCAAGGGATGGTGGCAGAACTGCCGTTCTTCCCACTCCAGTTCCGATCGTGTGAACGGGGCGATCTGGCGCGTCGATCCCGAGCGTCAGGCCATTTACTCGACCCAGCGCGGAAGCAGCACCGGTGGGCTGCTGTCCAGCAAGAAGAAGTATCTGCATTATGAAATCATTTTCGAAACCTGGGCCGGTTTCGGAAATGACGCGGGCTTTTTCCACCGCAACCGCGTGAGCGGTCGCTCCTACCAGACGGTTCTCGACTATCTGGGTACGGCCTCTTTCGGCGGCACGTGGGGTGAAGGCGGCTTTCCGAGCCGTGACCATCGTCCGTTCGCCTTCGGCGCCAATGACAGCACGCTGACGATTCCGGGCAATGGCAACTACAACTGGACCACGTTCACCGCCAACCTGAGGGCTGCCGGCCAGGATTTCCCTTGTCCGATGACGGGGTGCACCCAGGCCAGCTGGCGCGAACACTGGAAGCTGGGCTCGAATCCCGCCGTGACCGATGGCTGGAACACGGTGCGCATCAAGTTCTATGGCGGCACGGCGCGGACCGGACAGCACCTCACAAATCCCGGTGCCGACCGCGTGCGCATGCAGTCCTTCTTCAAGAGCAAGCTGGATCCGGCGACCCGTGTTGACGAGATCAAGTGGATTCCCCTGTGGGCCGATTCCATGGCCTACACCGGCGCGCAGGTGGACAGCTTCGGCGTGGCCAACCCCATCGCGTTCCAGGTTCACGGCGGCGGCCGCTTCGGCGCGGCCCGCGGAACCTGGTACCGCAACATCCGCATCCGGGAACTGGATTCGCTGGGCAACTTCACGGGCTCGATCTCCTCGATCAAGCCGGCCACGCCTGCCCGCGCCCGGTATGACGTGCAGGCGGTTTCGGGCGTCCTGACCGGCACCATCGACCAGGACTACAGCATCCGCGTCAGCGATGTGTCGGGTCGCGTGCTGGATCGCGTCCACGGACTTGCCGGCCGTGTGGAATACTCCTTGCCGCAGCGCGGTCAGGGGGTCCTGCTTGTGGAAATCAGCTCCGCCCGCGGTGTCCAGAACCTCCGGGTCGGTAGGGTTTCCCACTAACGAAGTCTCCGTCCCCTCCCGGGGGCGCGTTCAGCCGCAGCCGTGGCGGAACGCGATCCCCGGGCCTGTGGCCTCTGCGGTCATGACGCATACTCTGGATGACCGCACCGGAACCCTGATCTCTCCAAGGAATCCGTTTTCATGAGAACATCTATCCTCGTCTCGCTCGCCGTCGCGGGGCTGACGGCCACCAGCGCCGTGGCCGTGCCGTTTGAGGTGAGCGGTAAGGGCTGGTTCGAAGCCGGCCGCGTCATGCATTCCTCCGACACGCTGCAGTACGACCTCAACGGGTCGTGGCTGCAAAGTTCGGGTGCCCAGTTCACGACGGTGGCCGACCTGGGAGACGGATGGGAAGGCGCTTTCGGCTTTGGTGCCTACCAGGTCAACCACTCGCTGGCGTCGGGGCAGGGAATCGGCAACCAGCCGCGGTTTCTCGCCGTGACGATGCACAAGAGCTACATCACCCAGGCGCGCCTTGGTTATACCCGGGACGATCTGGCGCTTTCCGGAGACCGGTTCGGTCTCACCTTCGGGAACTTCTCCCATCACTACAACCGCGACGCGCGCAACTTCGGCTCGTACCTGCTGCGCGGGCCCGTCTACCCGGGCATCCTGCAGGGCGGCTACGGCGACTTCGGCACCGACACGTCCCGGGCCAACGTGCTGGGTGCGCGCGTCAGCTACGCCCACCACGGCTTTACGCACGACCTGCTGTTCATGAATGAAAAGGACCTGCCGCCCACCTTCGACTGGAGCCTGGC
>CAYQFG010000099.1:0-4620 GCA_964416695.1 uncultured Bifidobacterium sp. | reverse complement strand
GGCCCGGAGGATATGAGCATCATGCATAACCTGAACCCGGGTCGACTCCCTTTCACGTCACTGCGTTCCCTGGCCCTGGGGCTGACCGCCGGCCTTCTGGCCGCGGCGCCATCCCTCGCACAGGACGAGGCCGGCGTCCAGGCCCTTCAGATCCACGGCGCGGGCTGGTTCCAGTTCGGTCGTGTCGAAGGCAGTACGAACTACAGCCAGAACAACAACAACAATTACCGGAAGAACTGGATGCAGACCTCCGGAGCCCAGTTCGGTGCCACCCTGAAAATCGACGAAAACTGGGAGGGCGCAATGTCATTGGGGATGGTGCAAGTCCACCTGATCCGCGGCGCGCGCTCCAACGCCAACTGGTACCCCTTCATCGCCCCCTACGTCGGCGAAGCCCGGATCACCTACTCGACGCCGTTGTTCTCGGAGAATGACCGGCTGCAGATCACGGCCGGCAACTTCGGTTACGGCTACAGCCCGGATGCCCACAACCTGGGGCAATACCTCCTGCGCGGTTACGTGTATCCGGGCGCGCTGGTGTCCGGTTTCGGCAACATTCAGGGCGCCATGGCGCGCTATGAGCGCGGCGGCTTCCGCAACGACCTGATCCTGAAGTCCGAGGTGGAGGACAAACCCCAGTACGACTTCTCCGTGGCCGACGTGGTGAACTACCGTGTCATCCCCGGCCTGGAGGTGGGGGCCGGCATCAACCTGTACCGCGTGATTGCGCAGAATCCCAGCCTGACGTCGCCCGGCAAGGACTGCGAAGCGCAGCTGGGACCGTACGCGGGCAGCCCGACGGCCGACCGCCACCCCTGCTACACCATCGACTCCTCGGGCGCGACTCCCGACACGGTCACTGGGTCGCTGGCGGGCACCAAGCTGATGGCCCGCTTCAGCCTCGATCCCAAGCAGCTGCTGGGCCTGACTGGCGTGGGCAACCGCGCCTGGGGTTCGCGTGACTGGGTGCTTTATGGCGAAGCCGCCCTGCTGGGCATCAAGGATTACCCCAACTACTACGACGACAAGCTGCGCCGCATCCCGGTCATGCTGGGCTTCAACATCCCCACGCTGGGATTCCTGGACGACTTCGCCGTGGAAGTGGAGTACTACGCGTCCAAGAATTCCAGCGACAACCTCGCGGCGCAAAACGGGTCATGGGTCCCCGTCGACAACCCGGCCGTGAACAACGCGCGGGACGACTGGAAGTGGTCCCTGCAGGCCGGCAAGGTTCTGTGGGGCAACCTGAAAATGACCGCCCTGGTCGCGAACGATCACTCCCGGCTTGGCGGCAGTCACGACGTGGCCACAGGTGTCGAAGCCTATACGACGCCCGAGGACTGGTACTGGACCTGCAAGCTGGCCTATTTCTTTTAGGAGCCGGAGAAGGCACACATGAAGATTTTCGCATTTGATCAGTTTGCCGGCCGGCTCCGGATTCCTGTGGTTGCGGGCCTGGCGGCCGCCGTCGTGTCCGCCGTTCCGGCCACGGCCCTGGAACTCGGGGACCTCGAGTTCCGCGCGGTGGGCTGGACGCAGTATTCGTACATCGTCAACAGTTCGGACAAGGGGGACGGGCAGGACTACAACGGTCGCTCCCTGATCGGCAACGGGGCGCAGGTGACGTTCCTGCGCACCTTCTCCGACCGCCTGGAAGGGACGGTCGGCCTGGGGGTGGCCCTCGGCCATACGGTCAACGGCTCCACCAGCCGCTACGGCGGCTACGCCCCCGCCACGCTCAATCCGTACATCGCCGAAGCGAACGTCACCTATCACGTCACCCGCAACGGGGACGACGGCGTGTTCGTGCGTGGCGGGTTTTTCCCCTACAATTACAACCCCGACGTCAAGAACCTCGGACTGTACCTGCTCCGCGGACCGGTTTACCCCGGAGTCCTCATGTCGGGATTCGAAACCAAGCACGTGTTGCCGGTCGCGAACATGCTGGGCGTCCAGATCGGTCATCGCATCGGCGGGTTCAGCCAGGACCTGATCGTCAACAGCGAAACCGAACTCGCCCCCTTCTATGACCTGTCCCCGGCGTACGTCGCCTCCTACACGCAGGGACGTCTGTTCCGTGTGGGCGCGGGCGTCAACTTCTATCACCTGATTCCGATTGACGGGAAGACCACGCGTGGCGAAGCCTGGGCGGTTCCCAACTCGGTGCTCCAGTCGACGGACACGATCGCCTTCAGCGGCACCAAGCTGATGGCGAACGCGGCCTTCGATCCCAAGGCCTTGTTCGGCGACGGCATTTTCGGACGTGAGGACCTCAAGGTCTACGCCGAAATCGCGCTGATCGGACTCGACAACGATTCGGCGCACGAGGCGCTGTACGGCAAATTGACGGAACGCATGCCCGTCATGGTGGGCATCAACCTGCCGGTGGCGTACCCGGCGTTCCGGATTCTCGACCACCTTTCCCTGGAAGTGCAGTGGTATGGCTCGCGGCTCCGTGACGACCTCACGGGTTACAACCACACCAGCGGCGTGCGCCCCTCGCCGCTGCCGGTGCTTGATCCGGACAGCCCCGGTGAAACGCCCCGGGTCACCCGCGACGACTGGAAGTGGTCGCTGCACGGCGCCCGCATGTTCGGCGACCACGTGAAGTGGAGCATCCAGGCGGCGAACGATCACTTCCGCCCCGGCATTTACGCGGGCGACGGCGACAACAACCCTCCGCGTCGCCAGGGCATCATGATCACGCCCAAGGACTGGTACCTCAGCACAAAGATCGCGTACTTCTTCTGATCATGAAAATCTGGATCGGGATCGTCGCCGTGCTCGGGCTCGCCGCCCTGGCCGTATGGCTGCCGTTGTTTCTGTAGCCCAGGAGGAGACGCCACCCTCTTCGGCCGCTTCCGCCGGGGCCGGCCCCGCGTCCGGTTTCATCTCCGGCCACCTTTCCCGGTCCTCGGTCCCACCAAGGTCCACAAAGCGGCCTCCCAACCCACAAAGCGACCCCACAAAAATCCCCGCCCGGAATTCCGGACGGGGATTTTGTTTTAGGGTCTGGGATTTTGTTTTACAGTCTGGAAGGCTACTTCTTCGCCTTCTTCGCCTTCTTCACTTTCCTCACCGCGCTCCGGACGGGGGGAGCGATCCGGGACGCGGTTTTCCGTGCGACCTTTTTCGCCGTTTTCCTCGCCATCTTTTTACCCGCGCCGACCGCCTTGCGGGCCGTACCGGTTGCGGCGCGCGCGGTGTTCGTCACGGTTTTCCGGGCGGCCTTCACGCTTTTTTTCGCGTCCTTCTTCACACGCGGGGCCGCCTTCCGCGCAACCTTCTTCACCGTCTTTGCGGCGGCCCTGGTTGCCTTCGCCGGGGCGGCCTTCCTGACAGACTTCCGTGCAGCCTTCGTTGCCGCCTTCCTGGTTGCCTTCTTCGTCGCCGTCTTCACGGCTTCCTTCACCGCTTTCTTCGTCGCCGCTTTCTTCGTCGCCGCCTTCTTCGACGTTGTCTTCACCGCCTTGTTCACCGCCTTGTTCGCCGTGCGGGCCGCCTTGCGGGCTGCCTTTCCGGCTTTTTTGACCGCCGCCTTCACCTTCGTCACCGCAGGCGGAACCGCGGACGTGAGTGTCGCGAACAGGTCTTCAACGGATTGCGTCAGAGCATTCTTCTCGTCTTCCATACGCATGAGAGGTCCTCGGTTGGGGGTTTACGGACGCACGAGAATATAATAGGGCCATGAAAAAATTTTGTCACGAATCTTCACGAGATCCACACCCGGGAAGTGCGGGGGTGGAAAGCCCCCGCAGGCGCGGGGGCGGCGGGCGATGGCAGGGGGGGGATCCCGGCATTGGCCTCCGGGCGCGGGGGCGACGCCGGGGTCGGGCCGGCGAGGTCCGGGCGCGCAGCGCCCTGCCGGCGGAGAGACGATGGTCTTGCGGGCGTGCGGGGCATGTCCGCAGGGGCTCAGTCCCGCGGACCGACCTTGACCAGCTCCGCCTTGATCGAACCCACGGGAATTTTGCTTTGCATCTTGACCGGCATGCGACGGGCATCACGCGTGACCCAGATCCACAGCTGGCCCTTGGCCTTGAACAGGCCGTCATCCTTGAGCACGGGTTCGATCACCCAGGTCTTGAACGTTCCCGCGGGGACGGTCACGGTTTCTTCGCGGTGGCAGATCACCTTGAGCCTGTAGGTCTTTGTCCCCGAGACGGCCGAGAGCTCGAAGCTTTTTCCGGGGGTCAGCGTCTGGGTCCGGATGTAGTAGAAGGCCGAGAGGATGTCGTGGGTGAAAGGCTCGACCGCCAGGGTGGTGTCCCGGGTCCGGACCCGTCCCGCCGCCTGGTCATACGTCAGGGTTTGACGGTCGTGATACTTGCCTTCGTTGATGATCTTGTGGAACGCCAGAGGATACAGGCCCTTCTGGTTCACGAAGGAAACCACGGTGTCGCGCACCGGGTAGAACGACTGGAAGAAGGCGTTGCCGGTCGCCACGCTCCGGATCCGGGCGACCTTGGGGTTGCTGGTGGGGAGATAGTCGAGCGTGGCCTGCCCGGCGGTGATCCAGTTGAAGCCCCATCCGCCCCAGATGACGTCGAACAGGAGGTACTCGGGCGCCTTGAGGGTCGCGGCGGCCGTGGGCCGGATGTCGCGCAGGTCGGTGGTGTC
>CAYQFG010000098.1:2620-7583 GCA_964416695.1 uncultured Bifidobacterium sp. | reverse complement strand
AGGCGGCGGGCAAGTGCACCACCGACCACATCTCGCCCGCCGGCAAGTGGCTGGCCTTCCGCGGCCACCTCGACAAGATTTCGGATAACGCCTTCCTGGGCGCGACCAACGCCTTCGAAGGCGAAGGCCGCGGCATCGGCACCGGAGCCAACGTCGAAACCGGCGAGACCGGCAAGACCTTCTCGGCCATCGCCCGCGACTACAAGGCGCGCGGCATCGGCTGGGTGGTGTTCGGCGAAGAGAACTACGGCGAGGGTTCGTCGCGCGAGCACGCCGCCATGTCGCCGCGCTTCCTCGGCGGCCGGGCCGTGATCGTGAAGAGCTTCGCCCGCATCCACGAGACCAACCTGAAGAAGCAGGGACTGCTGCCGCTGCACTTCGTCAACCCGGCCGACTACGACAAGGTGCGCGAGGACGACAAGGTTTCGATCACCGGGTTGCCGGAATTCGCGCCGGGCCGCCACCTCATGGTGACCCTCGCGCATGCCGACGGAACGCAGGACTCCTTCGAGGTGTCCCACACGTTCAACGCGGAGCAGATCGAGTGGTTCAAGGCCGGCGCGGCGTTGAACCTCATGCGCTGACCGGAGGCGGTCTCCCCCGGATCGACCGCCGCGCCGGCGGCGGACCGGGCGACAGAAGGGGCTTTGGACACGCGTCCGGGGCCCCTTGCCTTTTTGCCTTCTTGCCTGTTGACGACGGGAGCCCCCGGGCCCCCGACACGCGACATCCACCGGTCGCCTTAGTTATCTTCAGGATGTGGATCATCCCTTCGTAGCCCCCTCTCCTGCGGACACGGCCGTTCCCCTGAAGGATCACGACTATCCCCGCACACTCGGTGACCGGTTCCTCGACCTGGTCAAGCTCGTGGTGCCCAATGAAGAAACCCGGCACCACATGCTCCCGCATCTTGCGCGGACGATGAGCCTCCTGCCGCCGTCCTATTCGCCCCCCGTGGCGCTGGAAAAGACCCTGCGCTTCCACGACCGCAGCCTGCCCCTCCAGATCGGCTCGCCCCTCATGCTGGCGGCCGGCGGCAACAAAACGGCCGCCCACCTTCCCGCCTTTGCGGCACTCGGATTCGGCGCGGTCAGCGTCGGATCGGCGACCTTGAATTCCTGGGAAGGAAACCCGTTCCGTCCGCGCGTTCGCCTCCTGCCGCAGGATCGCGCGATGCAGAACTCAATGGGGCTCAACAACCCCGGCATCGAACACATCGCACGGGAAGTCGACAACGCCTTGGGCCGCTGCCACCGCCGCAAGATGGCGGTGGGCATCAGCGTCACCGAAACGCCGGGCGTGGCCGACCATGACCGGTTGCTGCAGGAAATCGAGGCCACCTTCCGGCGCGCCTATGGTGCCGCCGACTACGTCGAACTCAACCTCAGTTGCCCCAATACCGGTACGGCCCGTCTCGACATGGATACCGGCCTGATGGCGGAACTGCTCAACCACCTGATGACGTTGCGCAAGTCACTGGTGCCGCGCAAGGCGGTGTTCGTCAAGCTTTCCCCCGACATGGGCGTCAAAACCCTCGAAGCCGTACTCCAGATCGTCAGCGATGCCGACGTCACCGGCCTCGTGTTGTTCAACACCTTCCCGGGTGACAAGAACAAGTTCCTGCGGATGAAAACACCCTCCGCGGAGATCGAGCCCCTGAACGCCAAAGGAAGCCGCGGCGGCGTGTCGGGACGCATCCTGTACCAGAACACCCTGCCTGCGGTCCGCTTCATCCGTTCCCAGCTGCCCCACATGACGCTCCTGGCCTGCGGTGGCGCGGATCATGGCGCGAAGGTCCTCGATCTGCTGGAAGCCGGGGCAGATGCCGTGCAGGCCTACACAGTCCTCGCCTACCGCTGGAACGCCATCCGGGCGATGAACCGTGAACTCGTGACCGCCATGCGGGCCAAGGGTCTCACATCGATCGACGGCTACGCGCCCTGGAAGAAATAGCCGGCCCCGGGGCTTCCCTCAAGAATCAGGAGTCGGGGGCCTGATCTCGCGACCTGACCGCATTCCGGCACTCCCCTCTGCTCGTCTTCTCCTGCCGTACTGTTGAACCGTTGTTGCGCGACAGCCGTCTCGCGCTCCCCTTCACAGGCCCAACACCCGCCGCTCCTCTTCCGTCATCGTCGCGACGGCGGCCTTGAGGAAAGGCCCGCCGCCCCGCGCTTCGCGCGCCAGCCGCCACCATTCCCGACGAAGCGGAAGGTCAGGATTTTCAGGCATCACGCGATGCAGCGGGGCCCAGAAACCGTCCGCGGCTTTCAGCATGATGTCCCGGATCTTGCGTCGATTGTAAAGATGGGGATCCTCCAGCAGCGGTGCCAGACGTGCGAGCACCGTCGCGCGCGCAGCGGGAGTCGAGAGCAGTGACGGATGCTCGCCCAACGCCCACAAACGCATGTGGCGTTCCAGTCCGTGGACATGCTCCAGGCTGTCCCACAGTTGCGGCAGATGATCGGGGTGGGGATAAGCGCCGAGCACGCGGACCGCCATGCGGCGGACGGTGGCGGACGAGTCGCGCAGCCAGGGCTGCGCGACGGCGCGGAAGGCCGTGTCGCCGAGGCGGGATCCGATATACAACCACCGCGCCCGCGCCGTGTCGTGCGGGGCGGTGGCGATGGCCCGCGCGAGAGTGACGCGCGGCGCGTCATGACGGCCCGAGTCGGCGATGAGGGTGAACAAGCGTTCGATGTAGTGACTCTGGCGTGGCGTGAGCCTGTGCCCCGGGCGCATGGCGCGCTCCACCAGCCAGGCAAGCGTCAGGCTGTCCCCCGCGAGGAGTTCGGCTTGCGCGGAATCGCGCGCGGCCTGAAACCGCGGCTCGCCCGTGGACGCCGTGATGAACAGCGTATCCAGGCGCGTCAGCGCGGGCATCGTGCCCGACCAGGTTTCGCGCGGCGCCGCGGCGGACGGCGAGGCCATCATCGCGACCATCATGGCCACGGCGGGCGCGGGGACGGCGCGCGGGAACCGGAGCGCGGCCCTGATGCGGGACCTCCGGGTCAGAGGCCTCCTCACGGCGCCGCTCCTTCCTGCGCACCGCGGTCGAGGCCGAAACCGTGCCCGCGCCGGATGCCGTCGTAAACGTGCCACACGGTCCCGGCGCGGGCCGAAGGCTCCGCGGCACTCCCGGAGGCCTTCGCAGTCACCGTTCCGGAGTGGCCGTCAGGACGCGACGGGACCTTCCCCCCCGACATTCCGGCTCCTGCTGCAACGGGTACCGCAAGGTGCGAGCCCTCGGGGTCGGCGGGATAGGTGTTCCGGCCCGCCAGATCGAGGAAGAACCCCATGCTGGGCCGGTCGCGACGCATGTCCGCATGTCCAAGCGTCATCGCGGGATCCTTCATCACGTACACGTCGTCCCCCGCGAAGTCGAGGAACACGCCCAGTCCGTTGGCGCTGCCGGCGCCCGCGCTCATGTCCACGGCCGTATTGTGGTCATCGCCCGCGACATCGACCAGCAGTCCGAAACCGGCGTCGTGCCCGCATCCCTGACTGACGCCCTTGCTGAGGCGGACGTCGTCGCCGCCCCCGTCGAGCAACATGCCGGTGGCGAAATGGATGCCCGCGCCCTGCGCGTACTGCCAGGCCGTGAGCGAGTCGTGGCCGTCGTCATCCATCAGGACGCCCCAGGCGTACCAGTATCCCGCGCCTTGTCCGTAAATGTCGGCCACATACCGGTCGTCCCCCGCGCGGTCCCACAGGACGGCCAGCCCGCCGCCGTAATGAGGCGCGAACCCGCTGGAGAATCCCTGGCTCAAACTGAGGAAACGGTCGCGGTAGCGCAGGTCGTCGAGGAACTCGGGTCGCGTGAGGTAGGTGTCGTCTCCGGCCTCGTCGAGGAGCAGGCCGAATCCGAAGGTGGAGGACGCGCCCTGCGACAGAAAGGCGGCGGAGTAGACATCGTCGCCGCTGCGGTCGTGCACGATCCCGAGACCGTAAAAGGCGAACCCCAGCGAGGCGGACCGTGCCCGGTAATGGTCGTCTCCCGCCGCATCGTACACGCGGGAGTATCCCGCGATCGCGGAGCCGAACGCGAAGTCGCCGCCTTCGTAACGGTCGTCACCCGCGAGGTCGGCGATGAGCTGGATGGAGGTGAAGGCCGCCGCGCTTGCCGTGGAATCGTCGGACGCGCCGGCGTCATACACGTCGTCGCCCGCCGCATCGAGAATGATCAGCCAGGAACCCGGTTGCGCCATTCCGGAAAGGATGTAGCGGTCGTTCCCGCCGGGGTCGAACACGATGCCGCGGCGGCGCGGCGCGAGCAGGGCGTCCAGATGATGGACGTCATCACCGGGTGAGCCGAAAATGACGGGGATCCCCTCGCGCCGCAAGGTGCGCAACAAGGCGTGGAGCGCGGTGAACCCTCCCGTGGCGGAATCCGCGCGCGCAGCGGCGAGCAGGGATTCCAGGACATCGTCAAACGCGCGCGAGGCTTCGGCCAGGACCGGCAACGGCAGACGCGCGGCGAGACCCAGCACGGAATCGATCGCCTGTCCGGCGCGCACGCGCGCCTGTTCACGCTCGACCGGGGTCAACAAGGTGTCCTCGGCGTTGTGCCGGAACAGGGCGGGCGCCTCACGGCGCAGGAAGGCGTGCTCGCCGGTCGTGAGCGCGGCGGCGAATGTCTGCAGACGCGCCTCGCCCCGCCGCAGCCGTTCCCCCACTCCGGCCACGTCGGAGGTGCCTCCCGGAGGGTCCGCCTCCACCCCGCGAGGATCCGCGGCGCCCCCGGGGCGGGGAGACCCTCCCACGTCGAGCCAGGGCCACAGGGCCGCGGACGGCACGGGACGGTCTGCGAGACGGGGTACCGCCGTCGCGGATGGCGGAGAAACCGGCGGGGATGTGTCACCCGGCGCGGCGCGTGCCGCCAGGGAGGGCGGCGCCTGTGTGCCGTCGTTCGTTGACTGCGCCGCTAGGCTGCGGCCGCTGGATAAATGCGCCGCAAGACTGCGGC
>CAYQFG010000098.1:0-2520 GCA_964416695.1 uncultured Bifidobacterium sp. | reverse complement strand
ATAAATGCGCCGCAAGACTGCGGCGCAAGGCCCCCACCAGCGAGTCGGCCTGCAAGGGATTCCGCAGCAATGTCAAAACCGCTGACGGCGCCGCGGGACGGATGCCGCGGTCATTCACGGTCAGGTCGAAGTCGTGTGCCTGGAACCCTGCGGGGGCCGCGAGCACCCTGTGCAACGTGTCCATCGGGGCGAGCGCGCCGAATCCAGCGACTGCGTCGAAAGCGTCCGCCCCCGTCGCCGCCGCAGGCAAGGACAGCAGCGCGGTGCAGAGGGCCGCCCCGGCGCCGAGGCGGGCACCGGGCGTGAAACCTCCGCCGTCCCCCGCCCCGGCCCGCCGCTCCGGATGCCACCCAACGGCCCCGGACCGCAGCGGGGCGAGCAGAAACGCGGGCGCGGCGCGCAAAACGATCGGGAATTTCACAAGCCCAGATGACGGTACAATGCGGACTTTTCCTCGTCGGAAAACGTCAGTCGCGCCAGGACCGTCTGCAAACGGCGACGTCCGAAATCATGCGCGCTGGCTTCCAGCGGGCTTTCGCCCCCCAGTTCGTCATGAGGGGTGCGCGCCCACTCCACCCAGTCGCCGCCCCGCTGCGGCAACGAGGCCTTGTCGAAGCGCGCTTCCGTCTGTCCCACCGCGCGCGCGGAGGTGTCGAAATGGTCGGCCAGCCAGCGGAACACGTACGGGCGATACACTTCGTCCAGCAAGGTGACCTCCAGCCAGCCCGGGGCCTCCATCTCCAGCCGCGCCAGCGTCAGGGCGCGGAAACGCAGGTCGAAACGCTGGGCATCCAGCATCACCGCGCCGCCTTCCGCGAGCCGCCGTGAGAGCGCGGCGCCGTCCGCCCCCGCGTCCGCAGCCGGCGCCCCCACCGGCAGACGAAACGTCTGCGGGGCCGACATCGCGCGCGCGGGCGTCCCGACTTCGCGGTCATACACGATCTCACGCCACAGCGCGAGCATCAGCGCGCCGTGGCGTCGCCACTCGTCGCAATGCACGTCGGGGCGAAGGCCCACTCCGCTTTTCAGCCCCAGGGATTGCGCCAGCCCGCGCACGCGCTCCCGGATGCCGTCTTCCGTCCCCCGCGGAAACACCAGCACCGCAGGATGCACCTGCGCGCCCTGTCCCCCGCCGCGGTAGGCCAGCACACGGCCCGCGAACAACCGCCCCGGCCCCGGCAACTCGCCGCCATGCTCGACACGGGCCACGCGCATGGAATCAAGCAGACGCACCTGCGCAAACCGCCCGTCGGACTCCAGCACCTCCCACACCCACAACGGGGCCAGGCTCCACTGGCGAAAGTCGTTCGCGAGGCGGATCCGCTTCTCTTCCACGTCGCGCGCCGCGCGCAACACGGGGCGTGCATCGGAGAACTGCACCGAGTAATCCCAGAAAAAATTCGCCATCACCACGCGGCCGTAATCCGCGTCGCCCATCAGCAAATGATGCGGATAGCTCTCCTGGCTCAACTTCTCCCAATACGCCTGATACAGGTTCCGGTAAGGGAACAGGTACATGTAGAGATCATGCAGGTCGTGGCGGAAGGAAACGCGTTCCGAATCCGCACCGTGCTGGCTGAAGGACGCGCCTGAAGCGGAGTCAGGCCCACCCCGCTCCAGCGGACCCGAGAACGGCCCGCAACATTGTGCGTACGGCAGCGTGTTTCCGCAGATGCACGAATTCTTGAGCTTGACGGCGTCCATGGGAAGGAAGATAGCAGGGTTGAACGGAGAAGATTGGCGATTGCGTGCGGATCCCCCCCAGGTCAGGACGGATTCCCGGCGCGGTTCCCGGAGACATCCGGAGCGGGAGTTCCCGCGCGTGGATCCCCAGGGCGCTTCCTGAAATTATAGAAATCACGAAATCCACAACGTGGAACCCGATCCGCTCCCCCGCACCGACTTTGCGCCGGAAAGACCGCATCCTGCCTCCGGCCCTGCATTTCCGGATGTCAGCATCTATTCCCCGGCATCTTCCCGGCGCATCCGCCCGAACTCGTCCAGCCCTTCGTAGTCCTCCGCCAGCGGAGGAATCACCGCCCCCAGCAGGTACAGTGATCCACAGAACACCGCCAGGTCCGCGCCGCCGGGTCCTTCCTCACGCCGCAACCAGGGTTCCAGCGCCTCATGGGTGGGGTCCAGAACGCGAAGGGTGCGGGGGGACAACGCCTCCGCCGCCGCGGAGGCGGGCGAAGTGGGGGATGCGGGGGAGCGCGCGGGCAAGGATGCGGGTGAGAGGGCGCGCGGATTGATCGCGGTGAGATCGACGAAGACGAGATCGTCCGAAAGCGCACGCAGTGCGGCGAGCATCTCCCCGTAGTCCTTGTCGCTCATGACCGAAAAGAAGATCCGCAGGCGTACTCCCGCCGCGCGCTCCCGCATCAGGACGTCGGCCAGGGCGTGGAGCCCGGCGGGGTTGTGCGCGCCGTCCAGCAAAACCGGGATGTGCCGGGTCGGCGCGCGCGCGCCGAGGCGCTGCATGCGGCCCGGCATGCGGGCCGCATGCAAGGCGGGCAGCCA
>CAYQFG010000097.1:0-7763 GCA_964416695.1 uncultured Bifidobacterium sp. | reverse complement strand
TGATGCTCTTGACGTACACGCCCTTGGCGGTCGCCGGCTTGGCCTTGATCACGGAATCGATAAACACGGAGGCGTTCTCCTTGAGTTGATCGAGGGTGAAGGAAATCTTGCCGACCGGGCCGTGCACGTTCGCGCCCTTGTCGACGCGGTAACTGATCTTGCCGGCCTTGAGCTCCTTGACGATCTGGGCCACGTTGGTGGTCACCGTACCGGCTTTGGGGCTGGGCATGAGGCCGCGGGGGCCAAGCACACGGGCGACGCGTCCGACCAGGGGCATCATGTCAGGAGTCGCGACGACGGCGTCGAAATCCAGCCAGCCTTCCTGAATCTTCGTGACGATCTCTTCGGCACCGACGTGGTCGGCACCGGCGGCAGTGGCGGCCTTCTCGAGTTCGCCCTTGGCGAGCACCAGCACGCGCACGGCACGACCGGTGCCGTGAGGCAGCACGACGTTCCCGCGAACGACCTGGTCGCTGTGACGCGGATCGACGCCGAGATTCAGGTGAACCTCGAGGGTGGGATCCATTTTGTACTTGCCATTGTCCTTCAGGATCTGGATGGCGTCGGAGAGGCTGTATTCACGGCCATGCTCCACCTTTTCCAGGATGCTGAGGTAGTTTCTGCTTCTTTTCATGCGCTCTACCCTGGTTGATGTCCTACCCGTTAATCCTCGTTCCACCCGTACGGGAGAAGCGAGGGGTTGTGCGGCCCTCGAGTGGCCGCAATTCTCCACGATCGCGCGTCAACGTTTCCGTTGATCAGGCGACGACGTCGAGACCCATGCTGCGGGCGGTGCCCGCAACCATGCTGGCCGCAGCTTCGAGGCTGTCCGTGTTGAGATCCGGCAGCTTCATCTTGGCGATCTCTTCGACCTGCTTCTGCGTCAGCTTGCCGACCTTCTTGCGGTTGGGCTCACCCGAGCCCTTGTCGATGCCGGCAGCCTTCTTGATCAGCTCCGGAACCGGGGACACCTTGGTGATGAACGTAAAGCTGCGGTCCGCGTACACCGTGATGACCACGGGGATGACGAAGCCCTTCTTGTCCTGCGTGGCAGCGTTGAACGCCTTGCAGAACTCCATGATGTTGACGCCGCGCTGACCGAGCGCGGGACCAATCGGGGGAGAAGGGTTGGCGGCGCCGGCGGGAACCTGCAACTTGATATATCCGGTAATCTTCTTGGCCACGTCGTTGACTCCTCAAATAATTGCGCGAAAGTGTGCGTCTGCGTCTTTCCCTGTTCGTCCGGTGAGCGGTCTCAGACCGCGTCCACCTGGCCGAAATCCAGTTCCACCGGGGTCGAGCGACCGAAGACGCTGACCATAACCTTGAGCTTGCCCTTCTCGGGGTGAATCTCCTCGACCACGCCGTCGAAGTCCTTGAACGGACCATCCTTGATGCGGATCTTGTCGCCGTTGTGATACGGGATATCCACCACCTTGGTTTCCGCGGCCACTTCCGGAGCGTCCTGACCGAGGATGCGGTCCACCTCGGCCTTTCGCAAAGGCTGGGGCTTGTTGTCGACACCCACGAAGTGGGTCACACCCGGGACATCCGTCACCAGGTGCATGGTGTCCTTGTTCAGCTCCATTTCGACCAGGATGTAGCTGGGGAAGAACTTGTGGTCGCGGACCGTCTTCTTGCCCTTCTGGATCGTGGTCACCTCGCGGGTGGGAACCAGAACCTGACCGATCTGGTCGCCCAGGCCGTTCCGCTCCACGAGGGTGTCAAGGTGAAGCTTCACCTTGTTCTCCTGGCCCGAATACGTGTGAACGACATACCACTTTTTCACGGTTGGATTCCTTTTACTCCTGCGCGCCTGCGCCTAGCGGAGCGCCTTTGCGACTGAGCTCACGAACGCGCCCAGGGCGGAGTCCACGACACCCACGAAGATGCTGCATATGACGGCGAAAATGATGACCGTGATGGTGGCGCCCCGCAGTTCCTCGCGGGTAGGCCACGTGACCTTCCGGAGCTCCAGGAGGACGTCACGGATGTAGTTCTGCAAACGACGCATGTGATTTTTCCAGGCCAGGAGGGACTTGAACCCACAACCAACGGTTTTGGAGACCGCTACTCTACCAATTGAGCTACTGACCTAAAATTCCCTTCTGAGTTCCGGGTTAGTCGATGATTTCGGTAACGACGCCGGCGCCGACGGTCTTGCCGCCTTCACGGATCGCGAAACGCAGATCCTTCGCCATCGCGATGGTGGAGATCAACTCCACCGTGCACGAAATGTTGTCACCAGGCATCACCATCTCCACGCCTTCGGGAAGCGTCATCGAACCCGTCACGTCCGTCGTGCGGAAGTAGAACTGGGGACGGTAACCACCGAAGAACGGAGTGTGACGGCCGCCTTCATCCTTCGAAAGGACGTAGATCTCAGCCTTGAACTGCGTATGGGGCGTGATCGAACCCGGCTTGGCCAAAACCTGGCCGCGCTCGATGTCCTTCTTTTCCGCGCCGCGGAGAAGCAGGCCCACGTTGTCACCGGCCTGCGCGGAGTCCAGCAACTTGCGGAACATCTCGACGCCGGTCACGACGAACTTCTTGCTCTCGCCCAGACCCACGCGCTCGACTTCTTCGGAAACCTTGATCGTGCCCTGCTCCACGCGGCCGGTCGCCACGGTGCCGCGGCCGGTGATCGTGAACACGTCTTCGACGCTCATCAGGAAGGGCTTGTCGATCGCACGGACCGGGTCCGGAATGTATTCGTCAACGGTCTTCATGAGCTGGATGATGGCGGGCTCGCCGATCTCGCTCTGGTCGCCCTCGAGGGCCTTCACCGCGCTGCCGCGGGTGACCGGGGTCGCGTCGCCGGGGAACTCGTACTTGTTGAGAAGGTCGCGCACTTCCATCTCCACCAGCTCCAGGAGCTCGGCGTCGTCGACCATGTCGGCCTTGTTCAGGAACACGACGATGTAGGGAACGCCCACCTGACGGGCGAGCAGGATGTGCTCACGGGTCTGGGGCATGGGGCCGTCGGCGGCGGACACCACCAGGATGGCGCCGTCCATCTGCGCCGCGCCGGTCACCATGTTCTTCACGTAGTCGGCGTGCCCGGGGCAGTCGACGTGCGCGTAGTGACGGTTGGCGGTTTCGTACTCGACGTGCGAGGTGTTGATGGTGATGCCGCGCTCGCGCTCTTCGGGAGCGTTGTCGATTTCACCGTAGGAACGCGCCTGACCGCCGCCCTGCTTGGCCAGAACGGTCGTGATCGCCGCCGTCAGCGACGTCTTGCCGTGGTCAACGTGGCCGATGGTCCCAATATTCACGTGCGGCTTGGTCCGCTCGAATTTTGCCTTCGCCATGGTGCTATCAAAGCTCCTCTGTCGGTAGTCCTGAAGTTCATCGCTTCCTCCGCCCGTGAGCCCCTTCTGGGTGCCCACAATCACGGATTCGGCCCGTTTTGAAAATCGCCTGAGACGAAAAGTTTTCGGGAATTCAGCCTCGTTTTCTCACGCCGTGTCTGTCGTACGTGAGAACGAAAACGCCCAAACCCTTCGATAAGGAGCGGAGTATAGTAGAATACCCGAAGACGTTCTCCAAGGGTATCTCGAGAAAGATTATTGAGTTACGGCCGTCCGCGTCAATTTTTCGGATCACCCCCCCCCGAGCGGCCAATTCCGCCAGCACGGCGCCACAATACACCTCGGGCACGATGATCTCCAGATTCATGATCGGCTCATAAACCTCAAAATCTTCGATTTTGAGCGTTTCCCGCAGCCCGTCTGAAAAGGTCTTGGCAAGCAAGACCGCGGGGACGGGCTGCTTGTCCCCCTGAATTTCGATGATTTCGACTTCCAGCCCGGCAATGTCGCCGTATCCGAGTACGCCTTGGGCACAAAACGCCCGAAAACAATCCCGGAGCACCTCTTCCTCGACGGGGTGGGTTCCGGGGGGAATCACGATCCGGTTTTCGTCTCCCTCGGGGTTTTTGCGGGCGATGAACGCCACGACCGCCGAGGAACCGAAGGCCTGGGCGCTCCCCCGCCCTTCTTTCTGGGGAATGTTCAACTTTTCGACGTGATGGACACGGGGCGTTCCGATCCGGATTTCACAGCCATGCTCGGCCTGAAGGCGCCGACAGAACACGTCCAGCTGCAATTCGCCCACCGTACGGACCACCCATCCCCCGGTTGCGACATCAGCTTCCACCTGCAACGACGGATCGGCATCGGCAAGTTCACGCAGCAGCGTGCCGAGGCGTTCGTGTTCATGCGCATGGACCGCTTCCAGTCGCGCCTGCAGCAGCGGCTTGTAGACACCGGCTTCGCGGATGCCGCCGTGGCCGAGATACATCCCGGCGACCAGAGGCTTCTCCGTGCGGACTGCCACGATATCACCCGGCCCCACGCTCTCGATGTCATCAACCTGAAGCAGGGTTTCCGCAAAGACGCGATAGATCACGGCATCATCCAGAAGCGTGACGGCCCTTGCGGAAAAAATCTTGACGAGAAAGATCTTTCCGATATCCGGATACCATCGCGTCCTGATCACGAAGCCTGCGGAGTTTTCCGCGTCGTCGGGTATGTCAGGCCGGGGCAACATCTGGTTCACCGCGTTGAGAAGTTGCCGGACGCCGGCATTGCGGATTGCGGATCCCATGCAGACGGGGAGACCTTCATTTTGCTCCACACCGGCCCGCACTCCCGCCAGCAAGGCGGCGGGCGCGACGGCGCGTCCCTCCATCCACCCTGACAGGACGTCGTCGTTATAGCGCGAGGCGAAATCCACCAATGCACTACGGTATCTGATGTATTCTTCGTAACAACTTTCCGGCACTTCTCCCTTGATGAGGCGGCGCGGATTCTCCTCGGACCGGAACAGCGCCAGTTCATTCACGACATCGATGACACCTGTGATCATCCCGTCCGTGTACACGGGAAAGTTGAGTACGACGGGGTCGACCTTGAACAGCAACTTGATCTGCTCCAGCACGCGCCCACTGTCCGCGCCATCGACGTCCATCTTGTTCATGAACGCGAGCGGGACGATGTTGTTGCGGCGGATCTTTTCCCATGCCGCCAGGGTTTGGGACTCCACGCCACTCACCCCCGAGATCACCAGGATCCCGCCGTCGACTGAGCGCAACGCGAAGTCGACCTCCGCCCCGAAATCAACGTGCCCGGGCGTATCCACGAATGTGACCGCCACACCTTTCCACGTGTACGACGCCATCCCCGCTTCGATGGTGATGCCGCGTTTTTTCTCTTCCTCGAGGTAATCCATCGTGGCCAGGCCTTCGTCGACCTCCCCCGTGCCCGGTATGGCTGCGCTGAAGTACAGCATGCGCTCCGCCACGGTGGTTTTGCCGGCATTGACATGCGCGAGGATCGCGATGTTGCGCTTGTTCTCAAGTGAGGTCGACATGGGCTAAAACTACCTCCTGAGGACACGCCGTATCGCGGACAACCCCCACCCGCGCCTCGCATCCTGTCGACACACCAGGGCCACGGCACGACGCCATGTTCGCTCCGGGCGGCAGGCCGTCGCATGGGCGTCTGGAGAGGATTGGAGACGTGGGGAACGAAGCGGACTTCCGGACGGCGGCTTCCGGCATGAGCCGTTCCGCAGTGGATGCATCCCGGTTCCGGGAGTCGAAGCCAGTGATGGACCCGGGATAAACCGGGAGCGGGGATCAGCCGCTGGTGACCTTGTAAAGCATGTGCAAGGCCAGGGCCAGCACCAGGACCGCGAACATGCGCTTGAGCGTGAGGACGGGCAGACGGTGGGCCAGACGCGCTCCCAGCGGTGCCGTGAAGCTGCTGGCAAGGGCCATCCCCGCCGCCGCGGGCCAGTAGACGTACCCGAGGGTGCCGGCGGGGAGCCCCGTCACGCCCAGTCCGTTCAGGACATACCCCAGTGCCCCCATGAAAGCGATGGGCAGGCCCACGGCCGCCGAAGTCCCGATGGCGGTCTGCAGACGCACGTTGCACCACGCCAGGAAGGGCACCGTCAGCGAGCCGCCGCCGATCGCCACGAGCGCGGAGACGCCGCCGATGCCCGCCCCGGCGCCCGCGAGCGCCACGGGTGACGGCAACGTGCGCGCAGCCTTGGGAGGCCGGCTGGAAACCATCTTCCAGGAGACGTAGGTCATGAACACCACGAAAAATATCGCCAACGGTCGCGTCGGCAGCCGGGAGGCCAGAAATGTGGCCGCGAACGTGCCGACCACCACGCCGGGCGCCAGCTGCGCCACCACCGGCCACAATACCGCGCCGCGCCGATGATGCGCCATGAGGCTGGACACGGCGGTCGGCACGATGGCGGCCATGGAGGTGCCGAGCGCGAGGTGCAGGCCATGCTCGTCGGGGAACCCCTGGGCCGCGAACATCACGGTCAGGACCGGTACCATGACGCCTCCGCCTCCGATTCCGAAGAGGCCCGCAAGCAGGCCCACACCGCCTCCCAGTACGACATACGCGAGGATCCATGAGGCGGTCATGAGCGCTTCTCCTGTGAAAGCAAACGGTGGTCAGGTCCTGAATTCAAACTTCAGACGTGGAGAAACTTCAAAAACGGTAACCGACATTGATGAGAGGGACAAAGAGAAGATCGCCCAGACTTTGATCAAGCGGCCGCATGGCTGCGATATCGGCGCTGAGGCGTTCGCCATGCAGGCGAATGCCGAAGTTGGCGAGCGTGAGGCTCGAACCGGGATCAAAGCTCGTGCCTCCTCGCAAAACTTCGCCCAGAAGCTTCATGTTGCCCGTCAGGCGGACATCGAACCCCGCGGCCAGCGACATGCTCTGTTCGCTGGCGCCCCGCCCCTGCACGCCCACGCCGCCCGCCGCCGCATGAACGCCAAAGCCCGGTTTGATGCGATGTGAAGCCACCACGTTCACCAGCCACAGAAACCCTGCGTCATTGATCTCGCGCCCCACAGGCACCGTTACGTTGCCCACCACGGCCACGGCACTGCGGGCCTCGTCATCCTGGTATAAACCCTGTTTGACGCCGAAGGTCAGTGCATTAAAATCCGCACTGACCGGAAACAGCGCGCCCGCGACCACCGATGTGGAAGCCGTCGGCGAATACCCGAGCGTGAGAAACAACAATTCGAAGTCGCGAAACACCACGGAGCCCTGCGGCGGAAGGAACGCCGTGGGAATCAGCACCAGGGTATGACCGATGGGATCGGCGTCCGTGTAGCGTGAGCGGGTGGTCTCCTCACGAACCGGGGTCGTGATACGGTCCCGCTTCACCACCACACGACCCAGTTCTTCCGTATTCACCACGATGGTCGAATCGGTTTCGGACACGACGGTACCGCGCAGCACCGTGCCGTCATTCAACCTGATCGTCTGCGTTTCGGCAGCCGCCATGGTCGAAGCCATGAAAAAAAACAGGCACCATGCCGGGACATGCGAAGAGAACGTTTTCATGCGGACCTCGGATGATTCACCCACGTGGTATGGCCCCGGATTCTCCGCGACGCGAGGAACACCGCGACGTGGCCTTCGATTTACATGATACATGAAAATCGGCACACGCGGGTTGCGGATCTCGCCGCCCGCACGTCGACCCGGCTTGTGGGTCATACCTCGCGCACTCCACCAAGGTCGGGAGGGAGAACGGGGGGATGGGGGGATGGGGGGATAAAACAAAAAACCCTCCAGAAGAGGAGGGTTTTTTGTTTGGCGAGAACTCTCACGGCAGCCGGAGGCCGGGTGAGGGAACTCCCGAGGCTTACCAGCGGAAGTGCGCGAAAGCCTTGTTGGACTCGGCCATGCGGTGCATGTCCTGGCGCTTCTTCACGG
>CAYQFG010000096.1:4434-8002 GCA_964416695.1 uncultured Bifidobacterium sp. | reverse complement strand
GTGTAGGTCTTGAGCGGCTTGCCGTCCTTGCCGAGGCCCTCGATCAGGCAGCCGATGTTGGTCTTGCCCTTGGTGCGCGGGCCCAGCGACGCCGGGTCAGGCAGCAGCGCCTTGAGGAACTGCAGCGGAATGATCTCCTTGCCTTCGAACACGATGGGCTTGATCGAGGTCATCCCCACGTTCTCCAGCACACGCAGATGCGTGAGATACTTCTCGGAGAACGTCATCCAGAAACGGATCTTTTTCAGCCCCTTGAGGTTCTTCGAGAGGGATTCCAGCTCCTCATGGTACATGAGGTACATCTCTTTCGGTCCGATCTCGGGGAAATCCCACGTCTTGTGCACGGAGAGCGGCTCGGTCTCCTTCCACTCGCCATTCTCCCAATACCGGCCGTTGGCCGTGATCTCCCGGATGTTGATCTCGGGATTGAAATTGGTGGCGAAGTGGTAACCGTGGTCGCCCGCGTTCGCGTCCATGATGTCCACCGTGTGGATCTCGGAGAAGCGGTGCTTCTGCGCGTGCGCGCAGAACACGTTGGTCACGCCGGGGTCGAAACCCGAGCCGAGCAGCGCCATCAGACCCTTCTCCTTGAAGCGATCCTGGTACGCCCACTGCCACTTGTACTCGAACTTGGCCGTGTCGGGCGGCTCGTAATTGGCCGTATCAAGGTAATCCACGCCGGTTTCCAGGCAGGCGTCCATGATCGACAGGTCCTGGTACGGCAGCGCGATGTTCATCACCAGCTTCGGCTGCACCTTGCGGATCAGCTCCGCCAGCTCACGCGGATTGTCGGCATCCACCTGCGCCGTTTCCAGGGGGTAATCGCGACGTTTCGCGATCTGCGCCGCGATCGCATCGCACTTCGACTTGGTCCGGCTGGCCAGCACCGCGGAGGAAAACACCTCGGGCACCTGGCTCACCTTGTGCGCCACGACCTGGCCCACGCCACCTGCTCCGATAATCAACACTTTGCTCATGCGTCATTCCTGAACTGAGGGACCCTCCAAAGGTAGCTTTCGGGGCGATTCCGGACGGAGGGCAGAATTCAGGGGGCGGCTTCCGGTCGCCACAAGACGAGGCGTCCTGCGGGGACCGGAAGGGAGCCCCGGACCGCACGCTTTACACGGCAGGGCCGCAGGCTGCGGCCTGCGCTTCCGTCCCCCGGAGATTGGAGCCCACACCTCGATCACGGCCATCCCGCCCGAGGACGCCCGCAACCGCCTCGCAGCCTTCGCACGAACGCCTACCGAAAACGGCCCCGCGCTTCCGCGCGGGGCCGTTTTCGGTCGTCAGGCCTGATCCCGTTCCGTTAACGTCGCGGACGTACGCTCAGGTACGCCACGGCATCGGCGACCGCCTCCGCTTCCGCCTCATTCTCCATGGCGATCAGCGCCGCCAGGATGGACGTGCGGGCCTGCACATGCGCGGCGATGTAGGCTTCACCGGTCTCACGGTCGCCGGTTTCCGCATCCACCTGGACTCCCAGGGCGGTGGACAGCGAGTCCAGCACGGTGACGACGCCCGAGAGGGCGGCGGACAGCGACGCAAAGGCGGTATCAAAGGATTCCCGCGCCTCTTCGCGATAACGGGCCATCGCGCTGTCGCACGCATCACGCGATGCCGCCGCCTCGATTTCGGCCCGGAAGCGCGCTCCCGCCTCCGCAAGGTTGTTCACCTGCGCTTCCGTCGCACGGGCCGCGCGGAACTGCGCCTGCAAGGCGATATCGGAGGCGATCGCCAGCATGCGCGCACTGTTGCGGGCGCATGCCGCACGGGCGGAATCCGACAGGGTGTCCGCAGCGCGCGCGGCGGCATGATAAGCCGCCTCGGCAGCCCGCGCATACACCGCCGCCTTGACTTCGGCTTCCACATGCGCTTCCGCGACGGCGCGCAGGAAGGCTTCATGCGCCGCGCGAATCTTCGCCGTATCGCGCTTCGCCTCATGCAAGCGCTCACGCAGTGAAGCTTCAGCCTCCTCCCCCTTGCGGGACGCTTCCTCAACACGCTCCGCCACGGCGGCCATCGCCCCCGCGCGGGCCTGCGAAGCCGCCCGGGCGATGGCGGCCAGATGCGTCACCAGCTGCGCACGCGCGGCCGAATCCGCCTCGTGGTAATCGGCATGCACCGCCGCCGCCACATCGGCGTCCACCGCCGCGCTCACCTCATGCGAGTACACCGCACGGCCGGGCGCCGTCTTCTGCAGTTCAAGCCACACTTCGGCATCGATCGTGCTCGCCTCATTCAGAGGGCGGGACCAATGCGAGGCTCCTTCGCGCAGTTCGTCCTTCAGGCGCGCCTTCCATTCCCGGCCTTCATGCACGGCGCGGATGACCAGAGTGCGGGCACCGCGCAGGTCGGTCTTCACGGCGAACGCGCCCTGCGCATCGGTTTCCCCTTCGGCAACGACCGGACCGAGCGTCCCGTCGGCGGCGACCTCATGAACGGTCACGACCGCGCCTTCAATTTCAGCGGACACTTTGCCGGCGCCCGCAGCGCCTCCGTCACCCTGCACGACGCCGGCCACTTCGGCGCCACCGTTCGTATTCGTGTCGTCGTTGTCGGTGGAAAAGCATCCCGTCAGCAGGAGACATCCTGCGATCAGCCCGTACAGCGTCCCGCGTGTTCCGTAACGTGTCCTGATGGTATCCAGTGTCTTCATGGTGATCCTCCCTTGATCGTTTCACCGGGGTGTGCCCGGCTCTGATCAGGAAACTATCACGATCACCCTGAGAAAAAACGTACCTGCCGTTTTGTTATTACAGGGTTTAACAAAAAATCAGCTCATGCGAATCATTATCGGAATCTCGTTAACCTGATTAAAACTATTGTCACGTAATGAAGATTACACGATCACACGACTAAACGACTACACGGTTGCAAAAACGCCTTGGCCTTGAGCGGAACCATGAGGCTGGCCCTGGAGCCAGCGGATGAGACGCCCCCCCGGCTCCGGTCTCCACCGACTCCGTCAGCGGGGGCGACCCGGCAGCACCGCCCCCGTCCCGTCGAACCGTACATGACCGGTGTCCCCACCGGTCCTCCAGACCCCTTCAAACCCTGCCGACGAACCCTGCCCTTCAAACACCACCCACCCTCCGGCGCGCAGGTTCACCCGGACTTCAAGGTCGCCCTGCGGCAGAGCATCTTCGACGCGTGCCGGAGTCGCCCCCACATAACGGAAACTGCGGGCCACTTCCGGGCCCCCGCGATAGGCCTTCTCCCGCTCCAGACCCAGCAGGCGATTCCCCGCGTGCCCCTGAACGGAGTCCGCCAGCAGCACCCGATACCGCGCACGGGAGGAGATGAGCGACGCGGACGCATCGCTCGCGACAAACGTCACCAGCACCCTGCCGGTATCCCCCGCCGCAAAGTCCGGAAGCGAATCCCGTCCCAAGGCGACCGTCTCGGTCATCCCCACCGCATCCGTCACAAGCCGGCGAAACCGCACGACACGGTTGCGTTCCGGGTCGGCATGCATCCGCACGCGCGAGTCCTGCGTGATGCGGATGCCCTCCGCCTGACGCATGCGCCGGACATCCGCCGCCGTGAAGCTCCGCTGCGGATCGCG
>CAYQFG010000096.1:0-4334 GCA_964416695.1 uncultured Bifidobacterium sp. | reverse complement strand
TCACCATCCGCATCTTCAAACACAAACCGTTCCCTGCGGTCGGGGTAGACCACCACGCCCGACATCTTCACCATGCGCCGGAGCGGGGGCGCCAGTCCAAGCCGGAAGTAACTGGTGTCGCGCGCCACAATGGTACCCACCGTCTGTTCGCGCACCACACGGGTCAACTCCGTCAGCGCATCAAATACGGTCGTCACCAGCCGCACCGCGCCGTCGATTTCAAACCCGGGCGGCACGCGCCCCTCACCTTCCGCCGCCCGGCGCGCCAGGCCCGGATCCTCGTCGGGAGGAGCGTCCGGAACGCGGGTGCTGTCATACGCTTCGGGCGACGCCGCCGACGCGTCCTGATAGGCGTTCCACGAGGACGTGTCCGCCATCTCCTCCGCGGCCGCCTTCCCCAACACCTCGATGCCATTGGGGAAATCGTCACCGCCCGCGACGTCATCGCTCCCGGTGCACCCGACCCCCGCGAGCAGCCATGCCGCCAGCAAGAGCGCATGAAGGCTGCCCCCCGCGAGGACGGCGCGCCGCCTCCCCCGACAAGACGCCCCTTTGATCATGGCTTTCTCCGCGACCGCGGCACGTAGGCGATGGTCAACTGCTGGATGCGGCGCGGTCCGCTTTTGTCTTCCTCCACGCGCCGGAAGATTTCCTCACGGAAGCGTTCGATGCGTTCGAGAAGTTCGGCATGCAGTTCGTCGCTGATGTTCACGATCATCGTCGTGATGTGCCGCTGCTCCTTGGGCACGCGATGCAACGATTCGCGCGCCCACTGGAGCCACTCGCCATTCAACGCCCCGCTCATTCCCACCAGCGAGGGAGGCGGTTCCACGATGGAACGCGTCGTCCGGTAACGCCCGTCGACGCCTTGTTCCACCAGCCCCCATTCACACAGGTCGCGCACCGCCGCCTTCACCACGGCGACCGGCAATGGCGGATCGAGGAAGCCCGCCAGCGTGTCATAGTCACCGCGAAAATCGAGCACTTCGATGGCGCCGCGCACCAGCGCATACCGCACATCCTGATAGTATTTGCTCAGGGCTGGATTCAGGCGCGTGAACTTGCTGCGGTTGCGCCGCGACACGATCTGCTTGTAATAGGCTTCGCGCTTTTCCGCACCGCGCGCCTGGCCGTAGTTCGTCAACAGCTTGAGGAATTCCACTTCGTGCGGTTTGAGACCGAACACCGCCGACATCTTGTCGATCGCATTCGCGCTCAACGGCTTGAACCCCTTGATCACGTCATTGAGGTATCCGGGGTTGGCGAATCCCGCGTCGCGCGCGAACTGCCTCTGCGAATACTTTCCCCGCGCCGCGATTTCCGCACCCGCCTTGGCCTCGAAGCTGTCCTTGAGGAAAGCACGAAAATCATCGTACTGGTAAATATCAGGTGACATCAATGGCTTCCCCTCACAGACCCTCTGTACATTACAATAGCCAAAACACATGAAATCGCACTCTCATATATTACGGATCACACCCTCGGCATACCATGATTTTCGATCAGAAGCCATCTTGGGGCGAGCCGAGCGTGAAGATCCTGCTTTGCCCCGGCCCCCATGATATTACATGACACGCCCACTTTTTCAGGAACAACCCCCTCAAAACCGATTACACCGAAGCCCGGCCCGGGGGCCGGCTCCGCAACATTCTATGTTGAAATCATGACCGATTCCCGTTCACGTCTTGCCGAACAAGAATGCGTCCCCTGCGAGGGCGGCGTCCCTCCCCTCACGGGGGAGCCGCTCAGGCAACTGCACCTCGAGCTCGGCCAGGGCTGGAACGTGGTGGGCGAACACCACCTTGAAAAAACCTTCGACTTCCCGGACTTCGCCACGGCTCTGGCATTCACAAACAAGGTGGGAGAGCTGGCCGAAGGCCAGGGGCACCACCCGGACATCCATCTGGCGTGGGGTAAGGTTCGGGTGGTGATCTGGACGCACAAGATCGACGGATTGACCGAGAGCGATTTCGTGCTGGCCGCCAAGGTGGAACGCATCCTCCATAACTAAGGCCGGCGGGAACACCGCATGAGGAGCCGGCATGCATCACCGGCAAACATGGCCCGCGCAACACGGACAAAAAAAACGCCGACGGTGAAGACACCGTCGGCGTTTTTTTTGTCCGTGGGCTGCCGGGGGATCAGAGGTCGACCCAGGCCGCTCCCTTCTTGGCGCTCTCCACCGTCTTGACGACGAAGCGGACGCCGCGGAGGCCGTCGTACACGTTCGGGTAACCGCCCTGCAACGCCTGACCGGACTTGGCACGACGCACGTCGGCAATGGCGGCGCGGTAGATGTTGGCGAACGCCTCGAGGTATCCCTCCGGGTGGCCCGACGGAATGCGCCGCGCGGCATCGGCTTCGGGGCCCATGTAGCCCAGGCCCGTGCGCATGATCTCCCACGGCTTGCCTGCAGGCTTGAAGATCAGCGTATTCGGCTCCTGCTGGTGCCACTCAAGGCCACCCTTGCTGCCGTACACGCGGATGTTGAGGTTGTTCTCTTCGCCACAGGCGATTTGCGAGCACACCAGCGTGCCCTTGCCGCCGTTCTCGAGGCGCAGCAGGATGTTCGCGTCGTCTTCGAGCGTACGACCGGCCACGAAAGAGGTGAAGTCGGCGCACAAAGACTTGATCTTCACGTCGGTGATGTACTCAAGCAGGTTCTCCGCGTGCGTGCCGATGTCGCCCACGCAGTTGGAAATGCCCGACTTGCTCGGATCGGTGCGCCAGGCCGCCTGCTTCTGCCCCGACGTCTCGATCGGATCCATCAGCCAGTCCTGCGTGTACTCGACCATCACCTTGCGGATGTCGCCCAGCAGGCCCTGCTTCACCATCGCGCGCGCCTGGCGCACGACGGGGTAGCCGGTGTAGTTGTGCGTGAGGGCGAAAACCAGCTTCTTCGACTCCACGATCTTGACGAGCTCTTCCGCCTCCTCCAGCGTGAAGGTCATCGGCTTGTCGCACACCACGTGGATGCCCGCTTCCAGAAACGCCTTGGCGACGGGAAAGTGCATGTGGTTGGGAACGCACACCATGGCGAAGTCGATCCCGTCAGGACGGGCCGCCTCGGCCTTCGCCATCTCCGCGAAGCTGCCGTAGGAGCGGTCGAGGAACCAGGCGTCGGCGCTGCGCTTGGCCTTGACGGGATCGGACGACATCGCGCCCGCGACCACCTGGGCCTGGCCGTCGAGTTCGGCGGCGATGCGGTGCACGCTGCCGATGAAGGCGCCTTCGCCGCCGCCGACGATGCCGGCCAGCAGACGGCGCTTGTTCGCGTCGGGAAGATTGGTACCGTGAATCATTGTTGTGCCTCGTTGATCGGATGATGGAGGGGCGGCTCGTGGAGCTCCCTCCGGAAACGGTGATTCCCGATCCACGATCAGCGCGGACCGGGATGGGGAACGCCCGGCAAGGGCGCGGACGTTACGAGCGGTACGCCTCGCGGCCGACACCCTGCACCGGAATGCCCTGGGCGGCCAGCACTTCGTGCTGGAGCGCGTACATGGCGGCGGCGGCTTCGTCGATCGCACGGGCGAAGTCCAGCGAACCCTTCAGGATCGGAGCCAGCTTGTCCTTTTCCTGGATGCGGGCGCGAGGGTACTCGTGCTCGACGACCAGGAAGGTCTCCGCCGGATCGATGGCCAGCAGTTCGCGGGCGGCGAGTTGATGGTCGAGCCAGTCCACGCTGCGGTTCTGCAGGTAGGCAAGCGGATCGTGCTTGGCCGTGCCGGGCAACTCGTGTTCGGCGATCGCCACCTGCTTTTTCCAGGCGGTGGCATGGTCCGCAGGGCTGTTCGACGGCTTTCCGTCGATCCAGTCGCCGCGCTCCATGGTCTGACCGCCATAGCCCCAGGCCGAAATGCCCTTGGTGTCGGCGACCTGGCCCTTCACATGGAAGCCCGCGATCAGGAAGTTGTAACCCGTATCCTTCAGGTACTGGAAGATCGAGCGCGTGTCCTGACCCATCAGGATGGCGTGCGAGGGATCATAGTGGATGCGGAACTGGTCGCCCACGCCGTGCTTTTCGCAAATGCGGTGCAGGGCGATCCAGGGGCCCGGCGCATAGGCGATGTTGTTGTGCCACTTGTCGGTGATGTTCCAGCCGGGCATGGGGCACTGTTCGACGCGATAGGTCAGGCCGCGCGCCTTGGCTTCCTTCAGCATCGGCACGAACACTTCCTCGAACATCTGCAGGTTCTGGTCCATGTCGAGTTCATAGTTGCGGCCCACGAAACCGCACACGGCGTCCACGCCCAGAAGCGCGGCGGTGTCGAACACGCGCAGCATGAAGTCGATCTTCTTCTGGCGGATCGCCTTGTCGGGGTGCAGGAAGT
>CAYQFG010000095.1:6945-8053 GCA_964416695.1 uncultured Bifidobacterium sp. | reverse complement strand
CGCTACTACGGCGGCAACGAGGTCGTCGACCAGATGGAACAGCTGGCCATCGATCGCGCGAAGGCGTTGTTCGGCGCGGAACATGTGAACGTGCAGCCGCTGTCGGGTTCTCCGGCCAACCTGGCGGTCTATATGGCCGTGTGCAAGCCCGGCGACAAGGTGCTCGGACTCAAGCTTGACCACGGCGGCCACCTCAGCCACGGCCATCCGGTGAACTTTTCCGGCCTGAACTATGACTTCGCCCAGTACGAGGTCGATGAAAACACCTGCCGCATCGACATGGACAAGGTGCGGGAGATCGCGCTCCGCGAAAAGCCCCGGATGATCATCGCGGGCTTCTCCGCCTATTCGCGCGACATCGACTGGAAGGCCTTCAAAAGCATCGCCGATGAAGTGGGCGCGGTGACGTTCGCGGACATCGCGCACATCGCGGGCCTGATCGCGGGCAAGCAGCTCGAGAATCCGGTGCCGTTGTTCGACATCGTCACCACCACGACGCACAAGACCCTGCGCGGCCCCCGCGGCGCCATCATCATGTGCAAGGAAGCCTTCAAAAAGGACATCGACCGGACGGTTTTCCCCGGCATCCAGGGCGGGCCTCATGACCACATCAACGCCGCCAAGGCCGTGTGCTTCAAGGAAGCGCTCACTCCGGAATTCCAGGCCTATGCGAAGCAGGTGATCGCCAACGCGCAGGCGCTGGCCGGCGAGTTGATGGGCCGCGGTTATCGCATTCTCACCGACGGCACCGACAACCACCTGATGGTGGTGGATCTGCGCTCGAAGGATCTGGCGGGCAAGGCCGCCGAGGTGGCGCTGGAGAAGGTGGGAATCTCCTGCTCGCGCTCGACGATTCCGTTCGACACGCGCAAGGCGCTTGATCCTTCCGGCATTCGCCTGGGAACGCCCTCGTTGACCACGCGCGGCATGGGCGAGGCCGAGGCGAAGGCCATCGGCGGCTTCATCGACGCTGCCCTCATGAACGCGAATGACGACGCCAAACTGGCGTCGATCCGCGGTCAGGTTGCGGAGCTGTGCAACAAATTCCCGCTGTACGTGTGATGAACGGCCCGGAATCAACCCGCGACGTGTTTTCGGTTGATTCCGG
>CAYQFG010000095.1:0-6845 GCA_964416695.1 uncultured Bifidobacterium sp. | reverse complement strand
TCGACCTGCGCGTGCTGGGAAAACTCAAGCAGATGGCCGCGCGCGTGTTGAAGGGTTTGCCCGGCGGCTCGCTGGCGCGCTTGTCGCTGTTGCGGTCACAATCCGTCGACGAGTTCCGCGGGCATTTGCACGGCTACTTCGCCGCCGTGGGCGACGAGCTGACGCGTGACTACGGGGCGCTGGCCGAGCTCAACGGGGGAGAGAACAGCGAGGTCGTGGCGGGGAACACGTACCGGAATTAAGCATTCAGGAGTGGATCTGTGTTTGTTTCAATTTCTGAAAGCTTGCTCTCAATTTCATTCAGGCCGTCATAAACCATTTTTGCGTAGGAATGTTCACCGACCCAATTCAGTTCATCTTTGATTTCTTCGATCCCTGTCTTGATCTCTGATATTTCAGAAAGAATTGCCTCATTAACCTCAATCAATCGTTCCAACAGTGTCTCTAAATTTTCGGTCCCCATGCTTGTCTCCTTTATGAGTTCAAATCGGGTGATGGAACTTCAATTTACGTCTGTACTAGATATCTTAGCCGATCTGTTGTCTGCACCCGGTCGATGCGCGAGGCAGCGACGTCGAGGACGAGGGTTTCCCAGTCGTCACTATCCGGAGTGGGGCGGATGCCATTCAAGCGCAGGAAAACGATTGCCGCAGTCATGCCGACGCGTTTGTTGCCGTCGAGAAACGGATGGTTGCGACAGAGGTAGAAGAGATAGGCGGCGGCGACTTCGATGAGATCAACGAACGGCGAGGCTCCGAAAGCGGTAGCTTGCGGCGCATTGACGGCGGACTCCAGAAGGTTGGCATCCCGGATGCCGGGACTCCCCCCGTAGGCTTCGATCACGGCATCGTGAATCGCATGCACCTGCATGACGGTCAGGTGCTCACAGTCATCAGGTGTTCGCATCATGACAGGCGCTTGAGTGTTTTGCCGTACTGCTGTACGGTTTCTTTCACGATCGCATCGAACTCCGCGTCAGTGTGTCGCGGGCTCACGGGCATGATGGTGATGGCGCCCCCCTCATGCACGGTGATGCTCACTTCGTCACCCGCCTTGAGGTGGGCCATGTCGAGCAAGGCCGCATCGAAGATGATGCCGCTGGAGTTGCCGATTTTGGTGATTTTCTTAAGCATGACGTAAAACTATGTTTTACGGAAAGCCGGGTCAATCCCCCCCTTCAGCCCGCCACCTATCCTGCGAGCAGGCGCCTCACATAATTGCTGACATCCTGCGGCCATTCCTGCATCTGCGCGTCGAGTTTCTCGTGATTGCCAGCATACAATGCGCGCGAGGCCTCTTCGAAGTTGGGCAGGTTGCCGGCGATGGCCCACATGAACGTGCCCGCAGCGTCGCGCGCCCGGCGCGCTTTGCCTTGGTCGGGTTCACGTGCAAGCGCCTCTTCGACAAGGCGGCGGATGGCCGCCGAGGCGCCTTGCGGTTGCCGCTCGAGCCACTCCCAGTGACGGGGGAACAGGGAAATCTCACGGCTGACCACGCCCAGGCGCGGGCGGCCGCGGCCGCGGGGGTAGAGGTCGTCGGGGTTTCGGAACAGCGGGTGCCACGCGAGGCGTTCCACCACGAGGTCCTCGGAACCCTCAAGGTCGAAGTCGACCTGTTTGCCGGTGGCGTCTTCGAACACCAAGGTGGGGGTGCGATCGCCTTGGTCAAACTCCTGTTTCACGCGGCGTACGACAGGTTCGATGGTGCCGGTGGCAATCATCGTGGTGCCGGCGAAGGCGGTGAAGGTGCGATTGGCTTCCATGAGTCCCTCTTTTCTGCGGTTTTTGAGCGCATTTTATTTTACCCGGATAAAAATAATTTACCCTGGGTAAAAATGGGAGGGGAAATCTTGGGGGTGGGTGTGGGGGCCTTCGGGTGTGCCTGCGGGCAGGGTCAGATCATGCGGATAACGAGTTTTTTGCCGCAGGCTTCGGCGTAGCGCCGCAGGGTGGCCAGGGTCGGTGAGGGTTTGCGTTTACCGAGGGAGCCTTCGATGCGGGCGAGCACCGGTTGCGAAACGCCCATCCGCCGGGCGACTTCGGTTTGGGTGAGGCCGGCGGAGCGCCGTGCGTCGAGCAGGGCATCGAGAGCTTCGAACTCGTCTTTCAGCGCTTCATGTACAGCGCGATAGGCAGCCGATGTTTTGAGCTTGTGAGCGATGCGTTTCGCCGGATCGAACGGCACCGGATCATAAACATCGTCGTCGATTTCAACGGCGCGCTTGGATTTGTTTTTGGCGCTTGCGGGCGATTTCGATTTCATGGTGTGGCGTTTCCTGTGTTTTCTTGATGAAGCCGTGAAGGATCACGATGCGTCGTCCAACGAGGGTACAGAAGAATGCACGACCAATTCCTTCCGGCCCTTGCGCACGAATTTCGAATAGACCACCCCCGAATGCGCGTGTGTGAGGCATACCGAGGTTGGGACCATCGATGACCATGCGTTTGGTGAGGTTGTCGAAGGCGTAACCGATTCCTTCCGGCCAAGCGTCGATTTCGGCCTCGACGCGTTTACTGAAGAATTCGAGGGCGTAGGGATGCCAATGATTATAGCTCATAGGCTATGTCTCTGGCAAGGGGGGTATTTCAGGGCGTGCATTGCTTTCTCCGGATTCGGCGGGTAGAGGCCGGAGAAAGTGCTTCAGCCTCTGTGAAATTGGCGAGTGATGCTTCGTGCAATTTGGCGTGCAAAATTCGATTCACCTGTTTTCAGATGCGCAAACCGTCAGTGTTAGATTGTCGTGATTAAACCCCGTGAAACGAGGCTCGCGATGTCATCCTCTCAACCCCGCTTCGTCACCTCGCCCGATGGCACGCGCATCGCGTACGACGTTTACGGCGAAGGCCCCGACAAGCCGGTGTTGATTTACATCACGGGCGCGATCTGCTTTCGCAGGTTCATGCCCATCGTGGGTGACGCCAAGGTATTTGCGCAACGGTTCACGGTGTACAACTATGATCGCCGTGGCCGGGGTGATTCGGGTGATGCGCAGCCGTGGTCGGTCGATCGCGAGGTGGATGACATCGAAGCCTTGATCGATGCCGCCGGCGGCTCCGCCGTGTTGTATGGCCACTCCTCGGGCGCCGTGCTGGCCCTCGAAGCCGCGCTGAGGCTCGGCTCCAAGGTCACGCGCGCGATCGTGTACGATGCGCCGTACGTGCCTGACGAGGCCGAGAGAACGTCGTTTACCGCACTGGGGACTCGGGTCGATGCGCTGCTCGCAGCCGGCCAGAACGCGGCGGCGGTCAAGGCGTTCGTGACGGGCATCGGCATGCCCAAGATCATGGCGTGGCTGTTGCCGCTGTTTCCGGGGTGGAAGACCATGAAGGCTTTGGCGCCGACGTTGGCTTACGACATTGCCCTCACGCGCGACCTTCCTCCCGTCGACCGGTTTGCGAACATCGCGGTGCCGGTGAAGGTGATGGCGGGGGCAAAAAGCCCGAAGGGTGTTGTGCAGGTGGCGGAGCGGCTGGCGCAGGCCATACCCGGGGCGGCGCTGACCGCGATGCCGGGGCAGGATCACATGGTCAGCGCGAAGGTGTTGTTGCCGGAGCTGACGTAGTACGGAATTCAGGCACATCGGCGAGCCGCCTCTGAAAAGCAACAAAAAAGCCCGGAGCAATCCGGGCTTTTTTGTGAATCAGGTTGCGGACCTTAGTGGCTCATCCCGATCTGGATGTGCCCCAGTTCCTGCAGTTTACCCAACACTTCATTCTTGATCTCTTCCAGCCGTTCCGGCGTCTTCGCCTCGAAGCGCGTCACCAGTGACGGCTGGGTATTCGACGCACGGACCAGGCCCCAGCCATCGCCGAACTGGATGCGGACGCCGTCGATATCGATGACGGGGTACTTCGCGGAGAAATAAGCCGCCGCTTCGGACGCGATGCGGAACTTCTCCTCGTCGTTTTCGCAACCGCAGCGGATCTCCGGCGTATTGTAAAACGTCGGCACGCCCGCCAGGAGCTCGGACGGCTTCTTGCCCGTTTTATCGAGAATCTCCAGAAAACGCAACGCCGCATAGATGGCGTCATCAAAGCCGAACCAGCGATCGCCGAAGAAGATATGGCCGGAGACTTCGCCCGCCAAAGGAGCGTTCTCTTCCGCCATCTTCTTTTTCAGCAAGGAATGGCCCACCTTCCAGAGGATCGGCTGGCCTCCCGCCTTGGTGATTTCTTCTTCGAGCGCCTGCGACGACTTCACCTCGTAAATGATCTTGGAGCCGGGCGCGTCCTTGAGGATGTCCTTGGCGAAGATCAGTGTGAGCAGGTCGCCCGGGATCAACACACCCTTCTCATCCACCACGCCGACGCGGTCGCTGTCGCCGTCGAGACCGATCCCCACGTCGAAGCCCAGTTCAACCACCTTTTTGCCCAGGTCGACCACGTTCTCGGCCACCGTGGGGTCGGGATGGTGGTTGGGGAAGGTGCCGTCCACGCTGTCGTAGATGCTCACGACCTCGGCGCCGACGCGCTCGAACACGCGCTTGCCGAACAGCGCTCCGGTGGCGTTGGCGGGGTCGAAGACCATCCGGACCTTGCGCGAAAGTTTGAACCGTTCCGCGAGGTAGTCGATGTAGTCCTCGGTGATGTCCTGCGTGCGGGTGGTGCCGTTGCCCGTCGCGAACTCCCCCTTCATCGCGAGGTCGCGGATATGGGTGATTTCCGCTCCGAACATGGTGGTTTTGCCGACCCCCATCTTGATGCCGTTGTAGTTCTTCGGGTTATGACTGGCGGTGATCATCGCGAGGCCGTCCACCGGCAGGTGGAAGGCGCTGAAGTAGCAAAGGGGCGACGTCACGAAGCCGATGTCGATCACGTCGATGCCGGTGGAGTTGATGGCCGTGATGAAGGCATCCATCAGTTCACGCGTATGCGTCCGGACGTCGCCGCCGACGGAAATCGTCTTCAGGTTCAGCGAGCGGAGGTGTGTGCCGAATGCCTTTGCGATCAATGTGATGCTGTCGACGTTCAGTTCCGAGGGGACCAGGCCGCGGATGTCATATTCACGAAAGATGGTGGGAGAAAGGGACATGAGGGGATTCCTGTGGAGACGATAAGGTTACAACGCCCAATGAGTAATGCTCAATCAACAATAAAAAATGATGGAGTCGCGGTCCGGAGCACGGTAGGAAGGGGCTTCGGAGTTGGTTCAGGGGTGGCGGGTTTGGCAGGCTGAGCATTGTTCTTTGCTCATTTTCCTACCCCTCGATCACGGTATCCTTCGCGACCACGACGATGCCGCTGTCGGTGACGTGGAAGCGCTTGCGGTCCTCATCGAGGTCCACTCCGATCTGGAATCCGGGAGGGATGTGAACGCCTTTCTCGATGATGGCTCGCTGGACGATGGCTCCATCTCCCACGTTCACGTGAGGGAACAGGATGCTGTCCGTCACCTTGGCATGGCTGTGGATCATGCAGCTGGGCGACAGCACCGAACGGATCGCCCGTCCGCCGGAAAGGATGCAGCCTTCCGAGACGATCGCGTCCTCCGCGATGCCGCGCCGGCGATCACCGTCCCCTTTTCCGAACACGAATTTCGCCGGCGGACGGTTCCAGTTCACGGTGCGGAGCGGCCATTTCGAGTTGTACAGGTTGAACGTCGGCGAGACCGCGCAGCAGTCCATGTTCGCTTCGTAAAACGCGTCGATGGTCCCGATGTCGCGCCAGTAGCCCTGGGTTTCCTGAGCTTCGCCCGGCACGCGATTGGTCTGGAAGTCGTACACGTAAACGGGATGATGGTTGTAGATCGACGGGAGGATATCCCGTCCGAAATCGTGCTTGGAGTGTTCCAGCTCGCTGTCGGACAACAACTCCCGCACGAGAAACTTGCTGTTGAAGATGTAGTTGCCCATCGACGCCAGGGCCCAGCCCGGTCGCCCCGGGATGGCCTTGGGGTTCTCGGGTTTCTCCTCGAAGCCGATCATGCGTCCTTCGGAGTCAACCTGGACAACGCCGAAGGCGGTGGCTTCATGCAGGGGCACGGGGATCGCCGAGATGGTCGCCACGGCGCTTTTCTGGATGTGATACGCCATCATCTGGCGGATGTCCATCTTGTAGACGTGATCCCCGCCGAATACCGCCACGTAATCGGGGCGGACGTCACGAATCAGGTTCACGTTCTGGTAGATCGCATCCGCCGTTCCGGTGTACCAGTTCATCCCCATGCGCATCTGCGCCGGCACCAGATCCACGTACTGGTCGAGGTAACGGTTGAGTTGCCACGCCGTGGCGATGTGCTGGTTCAGGGAGTCGGATTTGAACTGGGTCAAGACCTTGATGCGATGACACCCGGAGTTCACGAAGTTGTTCAGAACGAAATCGATGACCCGGTACTTGCCGGCGAAGTGAACGGCCGGCTTGGCCCGATCCTGCGTCAGGGGCTGGAGCCGGGAACCTTGTCCACCGGCCAAAATCATCGCGAGAAGGTTTTCCATGTGGTTTTCCGGGGACGAAAAATGTGGGCACAGGGCAACGCACACCATCAGGACTTTTCAGAAAAGAGGTCCCGGTGGCGGTTTTTTGAAATATACGGCCTTCCTTGATTGTTGGCGCGCCATACCGGACATTCGCATCACGAAGCGGAAAAAAGGCTGTCGCCCGCCTTCGTGACGAGGGGGAAGGTGCGGAACGAGGGAAGGGGTGCAGCCTGCCTGCCAAGCCACGATGGCACGGCAAACACATGCTGAAGGAATCCGGGGGCGCCGGTTTCCCTGAAGACAGTGCGGTGATGAACGGGGAGGCTGAACGTTTCAGCCGGAAGATGACTTGGTAGAGCGTAGGGGAGTTGAACCCCTGCTCCCGCCGTGAGAGGGCGGTGTCCTAACCACTAGACGAACGCTCCAAGGG
>CAYQFG010000094.1:2849-8074 GCA_964416695.1 uncultured Bifidobacterium sp. | reverse complement strand
CGGCTGAATTTCACATTATCCGGGATTTTTCCACATGAGACCTCTGGACAAACTGCGTAACATCGGCATCAGCGCCCACATCGACTCGGGCAAGACCACCCTGACCGAGCGCATCCTGTTTTACACGGGCAAGATCCACGCGGCGCATGACGTGAAGGGCAAGGACGGCGTGGGCGCGACCATGGACTCCATGGATCTCGAGCGCGAACGCGGCATCACCATCCAGTCGGCCGCGACGCGCGTCGCCTGGAAAAAGACTCCGTACTACCTGACGGAAGACACCAAGGGCATCGACATCAACATCATCGATACCCCCGGGCACGTTGACTTCACCATCGAAGTGGAGCGTTCGCTCCGCGTGCTCGACGGTGCCGTGCTCGTGCTGTGCGGCGTCGCCGGCGTGCAGTCGCAGTCGATCACCGTGGACCGCCAGATGCGCCGCTACTCCGTGCCGCGCGTGGCGTTCATCAACAAGCTGGACCGCTCCGGCGCGAACCCGTTCCGTGTCACCGAGCAGCTGCGTGAAAAGCTGCACCACAACGCCGTGATGATGCAGATTCCCATCGGCGTCGAGGACAAGCTCGAGGGCGTGGTCGACCTGCTCACCATGAAGGGCTACAAGTTCGAAGGCCCCGCGGGCGAGACCGTGACCGAAGTTCCGGTCCCCGAAGACCTGAAGGCCACCGCCGAAGAGCGTCGGAACATCCTGATCGAAAACCTCACCAACTTCTCCGACGAACTGATGGAGCTTGTGCTCGAGGAGAAGGAAGTTCCGCTGAAGCTGCTCAAGGACGTGATCCGCGACGCGACCATCAAGATGGAACTGACGCCCGTGTTCATGGGTTCGGCCTTCAAGAACAAGGGTGTCCAGCTGCTGCTCGACGGCGTGGCTGACTTCCTCCCCAGCCCGTACGACGTCAAGAACTACGCCCTCGACATCTCGAAGAACGAAGAAAAGGTCGAGATGATCCCCGATGCGTCCAAGCCCTTCGTGGGCTATGCGTTCAAGCTGGAGGAAGGCCGTTTCGGCCAGATCACGTACCTGCGCATCTACCAGGGCCGGATCGAAAAGGGCAAGCCCATCTTCAACCAGACCACGAAGAAGAAGCACAACGTGGGCCGTCTGGTGCGCATGCACGCCAATGAAATGGGCGACATCACGGTGGCGGAAGCCGGCGACATCGTGGCGCTGTTCGGCATCGACTGCGCGACCGGCACCACCTTCACCGACGGCACGCTCGAACTGAACATGACCTCGATGCACGTGCCGAACGCCGTGATCGACCTGGTGGTCGAAGCGAAGAACCGCGATCACCTGGCCAACCTGTCCAAGGCCCTCAACCGCTTCACCAAGGAAGATCCCACCTTCCGCGTCAAGCTCGACGAGGAATCCGGCCAGACGATCATTTCCGGCATGGGCGAGCTTCACCTCGACGTGTACATCGAGCGCATGCGCCGCGAATACGGTGTCGACCTGACCACGGGCCGCCCGCAGGTGGCGTACCGCGAGACCATCACCCAGAAGGCGACCTTCAACTACACGCACAAGAAGCAGACGGGCGGTTCCGGCCAGTTCGCGCGCGTGGCCGGTTACATGGAGCCGATTCCGGATACGGACGAAGGCGACAAGACGTACCAGTTCGTCGACAGCATCGTGGGCGGCGTGATCCCGCGCGAATTCATCGCGTCGTGTGACAAGGGCTTCCAGGGCTGTCTGCCCAGCGGTTCGCTGATCGGCTTCCCCATCGTGGGTGTCCGTTGCGTGATCGACGACGGTGCGGCCCACGCGGTGGACTCCAGCGACATCGCCTTCCAGCTGGCGTCGCGCGGCGGCTTCCGTGAGGCTTACCCCAAGGCCAAGCCCCAGATCCTCGAGCCGATCATGAAGCTTGAGGTGTCGACTCCGACCGAATTCCAGGGTGCGGTGATGGGCCAGATCAACCAGAAGCGCGGCATGATCGTCGGCTCGACCGAAGAGGCCAACTTCACCATCATCCAGTCCGAAGTGCCGCTGTCCGAAATGTTCGGCTACGCGACGGACCTCCGTTCGCTCACGCAGGGCAAGGCGGAGTTCACCATGGAGTTCGAGAAGTACGCTCCGGTGCCCAAGAACGTGGGCGAAGAGCTGGTCAAGAAGTACAGCGCCAAGGCCGGCGGCCGCGCGGAGTAATTCCGCCTGCGGCGCGGGTACGCGTCCCTCGTGTTCAAAAAAGAGCCCCGTCGCCGGGGCTCTTTTTTTGTGCCCGTACAGGATGCGTCGGGCATGAATCCCTGACCGTGATCCCACGGCCCCTTCCTCCCGCTTTTTGTTATCCTCCCGTCACGGGATCGCGCGCCTGGCGTCGTTCCTCCAGTTGCTCGGCGCGATGAGGCGCCGACGAATCCCGCCGAACGTGATGCGTGCGTCGGCGAGGGAGGCTTCATGACATTCCCCCGCATCAGGTTTCATTGGCTGGTCGTATTGGCGTTGGTGCTTGCGGTGCCGGCAGGCATTCTGGTCACTCCCGAAACCCGCTGGTTGTTCGTGCAGCCCTACGCCGTGTACGACTTCCTGGGAACCCTGTTTTTAAGGGCCCTGATGATGCTCGTCGTTCCCCTGATCGTGTCGGCGGTGATCACCAGCGTGGCGGGGACCGGTACGGGCATCGGGAAGTTGGGCATCAAGGCCATCGGGTATTTCATCGGATCGAGCCTGCTGGCGGTGCTCACCGGTCTTGTGTTCGTGAACCTTTTGACTCCGGGGATTGTGGGGGGAGAGCCGGCGCGGGAACGCGTGGGGTTGACCGCATCCGCCGGGGAGGTGCTGGAAGGGATCGGGGAGCGGGGCGGGGGAGAGTTGTGGGGCCTGTTCTTGCGCATGATCCCCGACAACGTGGTCGCGGCAGCCGCGCGGGCGGACATGCTGGCGCTCATCACCTTTTCGGTGCTGTACGGGCTGCTGATCCCGCGTCTGCCGGAAGCCGTCGGCGCTCCGCAACGGGTGTTCTGGCAGGGTGTGTACGAAGTGATGATGCGCATGACGCGGTGGGTGATGTTGCTGGCGCCCGTCGGCGTTTTCGGCCTGGTCGCACGCACGCTCACGGTGACGGGGGTGACCGCCGTCGGTCCCTTGTTGGGGTTTTTCTTCACGGTGGTGCTGGCGTTGTCGACGCACCTTTTCGTGACCTTGCCCGTATTGCTGGCGACGCTCGGGGGCGTCAACCCGTGGCGGCATTTGCGGGCCATGAGCGAGGCCTTGTTGACCGCGTTCATCACCAGTTCGTCCAACGCCACCTTGCCCAAAACCCTGGAGTGTCTTGAGGCCAAGGCGGGCGTGCCGCGCCGCGTCAGCGGATTCGTGGCTCCGCTGGGAGCCACGATCAACATGGACGGCACCGCGCTGTACGAGTGCGTGGCGGCGCTTTTCATCGCCCAGTGTTACGGACTGGAATTGACCTTCGGGGTGCAGTTCACGGTGGTGGTGATCGCCCTGGTGTCGTCCATCGGTGTGGCCGGCATCCCTTCGGCGAGCCTGGTGGCCATCGCGGTGATCCTCACCGCCATAGGCCTTCCGCTGGAAGGGTTGGGGCTGATCCTCGCGGTGGACCGCCTGCTGGACATGTGCCGCACGACGGTGAACGTGTATAGCGACGCGGTCGGAGCGACCATCGTCGCCCGGAGCGCATGAAGGCGCTCCCTTCGGCATTCATCCATTCATCGCTGCATCCTGTGCACTGATTCATTCATCCGCGCCCCCGGCCTTCGGGTTGGCCCCTCCGTTCGGTCGCGGGGGGCGGTCTTACGGGGAGCGCCGGCCCGGCCGGCGCGGCTCCTCGCCGGCGTCAAGCCGGATCCCCAGCCCACCGCCTTTGAGCCACTCGTTGATGTCCTTCCCGGGAGGAATCTGCAGGCGGTGGGCTTCGACCCCGCCTTCGGCCAGCAGGGCGATGACCCGGGCGGCACCCGCCTCACCCGCGGCATCGGCATCAAAGGCCACGAAGACGCTTTTCTCCCGGAAGCGTTCGGTCCACGCCGGTTTGAAATTGGCCGCACCCGGAATGCCGACGGCGGGGAATCCCGCTTCGAGCAGGCTCAAGGTATCGATCACACCCTCGCACAGATAAAGCCGCCCCGGGTTTCCGTCGAGGAGTGTGGCATGATACGGGACGGTGATGGGCCCCGGGAGGGAAAGTTCCTTCGGCATCACGCCGGGGTCGAGGGCGCGTGCCTGCAGGTAGACGGGCTCTCCATGGTCGAAATAGGGGAGCAGCAACGTGTGGCGATAGTAGCGGAGGTTCCCGGCGGCGTTGAACAATCCCCAGGCCTGCAATTGTCCGGTCGGAAACCGTCGGCGCAGTCCCTCGCTGACCGCACGGTAGTCTTCCACCACGCGCAGTCCCTGCGCCTCCCACGTCCGTCTGAATATCCGTCGCGATTTCAGCCACGCGGCCGCCCGTCCCCGCACCGGAGAGGCCAGTTCCAGCATGGCCTTCAATCCCGGTGCGGGATGTGCGCTGGCATCCTGGGCGGGCGCTCCGGTGGCCGGAGGCGTGGGCGCGCCCGTTCGTCCGCGCGCGGGTTCCCCATGCGCCGGCGGCACCGGTGGCTCCGTGACGCCGGTGTCCCACAGGGTCAGCTCCGGTCCCGGACCCGCGTACGCGCGGCGCGGCGGGGACGGTGAGGCGTGGTGGGCGTGATGGGCGTGGTGGGCGCTGACGCCTGATGATGTGGCCGTTGATGTGGCCGTTGATGTGATCGTTGATGTGACCGGAGGGGTGGCGGGATGTCGGACCGGCGAGGGGTCGGGTCTTGAGCGTGCGTTTGGAAGCGCCTGCCGCGGCGCGTCGGGAATCAGTCCCGGAGTCCGCTCTTCAAGCCAGCGTACGGCCTCCAGAAAGCCCCAGCCTTTGACCAGTCTGACCAGATCGACGACATCGCCCTTCACCTCCGGACAGACCCAGCACTTGAAACTGCCCCGCTCCGGCGAGAGGCTGACGGAGGGAGTGCGATCGCCGTGCGCATGGTTTGCGGGTCGCGGACAGCGAAAACGCTGGCGCGTCACGTCAAGGCCGAGGTCGCGGGCCACGTCCAGCACCGGGTTGGCGGCTTTCAGCGCTTCGATCCGAAGCTTGTCCATGCCATGAAGATAAACGGAAAGCAGAACGGAGCGAGTGCTGGCACGGCGGGGCAAGGACGGTCGCAGGAGCCAGACAGGCCGAGCCATGCGTCAGCCATCGGTCAGCCAT
>CAYQFG010000094.1:0-2749 GCA_964416695.1 uncultured Bifidobacterium sp. | reverse complement strand
GGTCAGCCATCGGTCAGCCATGCGTCGGAAACGCCCGCCGCCCGTGGACGGCCTGATTCCCTATCTTTACCGGCGATGTCGCTCCCCATTCTCGAAAACGTTCCGCTTTCCGACCATACCTCCTTCCGTACCGGCGGGCCTGCGCGCTGGTTCTGCAGTCCGGCGTCCGTGGACGATTTCCGGGAGGCCCGTCGGTTCGCCGGGCAGCGGGGGCTGCCGTGCCTCCTTCTCGGCAACGGCAGCAACCTCGTGATTTCCGATGAAGGGTATCCGGGGCTGGTCGTCCACACAGGCGCGTATGCGGGGGTTGAGTGGGAGGCCTCCGGGGAGGCGGCGCCGGACGGCTCCGGTGACGGCGCGCGCGCCGCAGCCCGCGTCACCGTGCAGTGCGGCGCCCTGTTGTGGGATGTGGTCCGTCAGGCGGTGGCCCGCGGCTACGCGGGCATCGAAAACCTCGCCGGCATCCCGGGCACGCTGGGAGGCGGCACGTGGATCAATGCGGGGGCCTTCGATCAGGAACTCAAGGATGTCGTCTCGGAAGTGACCTCACTGGACCGACAAGGCAATCTCCGGCGCCGCGACCATGCCGCGTGCGAGTTCGGATACCGCCGTTCGGTATTCTGCGGCCTCGACGAATGGATTCTGGACACCGTGATCACCTTGACGCCGGGTGATGCCGCGGCCCTCACCGCGCAATCGGAGGCCATCGTCGCGCGCCGCACCGAGCGCCAACCCCTGCACTTGCCCAACGCCGGCAGCATGTTCAAGCGCCCCCCCGGGAACTACGCCGGGGCGTTGATCGAAGCCGCGGGGTTGAAGGGGTTCCGGATGGGGAACGTCGGGATTTCGGACAAGCACGCCAACTTCACGGTGAATCTCGGGGGTGCGACGTCCCAGGAAATCTGGGACCTCACCAGCGAGGTGATCCGTCGCGTAAGGGACCACAGCGGAATCACCCTGGAGCGCGAACCGATCTTCGTGGGCGCGTTTCAGCCATGGCCGAGGGAATGACGGGGGGAAGGGGATGGAGGAATTGAGAATTGAGAATTAAGAATTAAGGATTGAGAATTAAGAATTGAGGATTAAGGATTAAGGATTAAGGATTAAGAATTGAGGATTGAGGATTATTCATGAACAATGAGCGACGGGCCGGGGTCGCGTCTTGATCTCTTTATGTTGACGCCTGCCGCCCTGAGCATGACGCGCGTGAGGCTGATCCATCCATCATTGTTCCTTGTTCTTGGTAGTGGGTTACCGGTTGACGGGCATCACTGCCCAACCTCCCGAAACCCCGTTTCCTCCGCGGTCACACCGTCCTTGCGGCGATCGATTTTCGTCACCACCCAGTTGCCGTCACGGCGCTTGCACTCCAGCACCAGGCCGGTGAAGGGCGGAGAATCGATGGCTCCGGCCCAGCGGAAGCGTTTGCCCTCCCACTGGTCCGCGGGAATCCCGTGCTCTTGCAGATGCTTTTCGGCCAAGGCCACCAGGTCGGCAGGCTGGAAGTGAGTGCAGGCACCGGAATCGGGAGAGGTGTTCATGGGATCAATTTACCTCTTGCAGTCCGATGGCACCAGCGCACCTCCGGTCGGCACTGAGGACGATTCCAAGCCGAAAAACCTATTTTGCAGGCATGAGTCCGACCTCCCCGTCCACCTCTCCGTCCCCACCGTCTTTGTGGCCGCCCTGGAAGGCCTACCTCGATGTGGTGCCTCCGGACGGGCTGGACGCGCGTCTGAAGGATCATTGCACGCGGGCCACGATGGGGTTGGCCCGCCTGGCGGAGGTCCACGGGGAGCGGGCCGGCGCGACGTATGCTCCGGGAAAATGGAGTGTCCGCCAGGTCGCCGGACATCTGGTCGTCTCCCATCGCATCTTCGTCACGCGCGCGGCATGTATCGCCCGGGGCGAAGTCCAGAACCTCCCGGGATATGACGAGAACGCATACGCCGACGGCTGGCCGCACGAGGACGTCCCGCTGGCGGCGCTCGCACAGGCCTATGCCGCCGAAGCCGCAGCCACCACGGCCTGGCTGGCCCTGTGGAGCGCCGCCGACCGCGCGCGCGAAGGGGTGGCCAACGGGACGCGCGTCACTCCGGACCAACTCCTCAGGGCCCTCATCGGCCACGAGCTCCACCACTTCTCCGTGTTGCGCGACCGCTACGGACTGGATATCCTGACATGAAAATCGTTTCCCTCAAGTCCCTCAAGAATGCGGAAGTTTCCCGTCTGCGCGACCGTGACCCGAGTCCCTCTCCCGCGATCCAGAAAACCGTGTCGGAGATTCTCGCGCGCGTCCGCAAGGAGGGGCACCCGGCGGTTCTGGATTACGCCCGTCGCTTCGACGGCCTGAAGGGCAACCTTCGCGTCAGCCCCACGGAGCTCGGCAACACCGCGGAACGGTGCGCAAAACCCGTGCGGACGGCCATCCGCAAGGCGATCGCCAACGTGCGGCGGTTCCACCGGAAGCAGCGCGAAGCCTCGTGGCAGTTCAAGGGGGCGCACGGGGAAACGCTCGGACAAATCATCCGCCCGCTCGACCGCGTGGGGATCTACGTCCCGGGCGGCGCGGGGGTGTACCCTTCGACCCTGATCATGAACGCGGTGCCCGCCCAGGTCGCCGGCGTTCCCGAGATCGCCATGGTGTCTCCCTGCGCGCGGGGGCTCGATCCCGCGGTCGCCTTTGCCGCCGTCGAACTCGGCATCACCGAGATCTACAAGACCGGCGGGGCGCAGGCCGTGGCCATGC
>CAYQFG010000093.1:0-8263 GCA_964416695.1 uncultured Bifidobacterium sp. | reverse complement strand
TCCTCGCCGTGTCACACCCAAAAACCGGCAACAAAGCAGACAACAAAGCAGACAAAAAAGCGGACAACAAAACGGGCCGGACAACAAAACGACAAAAAGACGGGCAACAAAAAACCCGCCGTGGGCGGGTTCCCGTTCCGCATCCCCCCGCACCGCGGGAGATGACCGATGCCTTGCTGATCCTCGTTGATTCCTCGTTGATTCCTCGTCATTCCCACGCCGGCCTGGACTCGAACCAGGGACCGGCGGTTTAGAAAACCGCTGCTCTATCCAGCTGAGCTACCGGCGCAGGAGGGCACAAGGTAGCAACAGGGCGCATGCGCACGGTGTCTGCGTCACGCGGCCGGTGTCTTGCTATTTTTAAGGTCGTGTCCGGCCTTTCCGGGCGTTAAAACGGGTTCCGCCGCGTGCGCGATTCACCCAAGGAGAGTTTCTCATGAATTTCGGCAGCCCCGACCTTCTCTTTCTGCTCGGAACGATTCTGGTCATGTATTTCCTGTTTTTCCTGCCCCAGCGGCGCAAGCAGCAGGCCCTGACCAAGATGCTCGCGGCCCTGAAGAAAGGCGATCGCGTGGTGACCACCGCCGGCATGCACGGCGAAATCGTCGCGATCGGCGAAAAGACCGTCACGCTGAAGTTCCACGGCGACGCCCGCGTCGATTTCGACAAGAACGCCGTGGCCCAGGTTCTCGACGGCAACGCGTCCTGAGTCCACAGATTCATCACCGGAGAACATCGTGTCCGACCTGAACATCGTCACCTACGGCAGCAAGGTTCTGCGCAAGCGCGCGGAGAACGTGAAAGACGTTTCCCCCGCGCTGAAGCGCCTCGCCGACGACATGCTCGACGCGATGTACAAGGCCCACGGCGTGGGCCTTGCGGCTCCGCAGGTCGGCGAGTCCGTCCGCCTGTTCGTGGTGGACGTCTCGCGCGAGGACGGCAAGAAGGAACCGCTGGTGTTCTTCAATCCGGAAATCGTCACCGTCAGCGGCAAGGCCACGGCGGAGGAAGGGTGCCTGTCGATCCCCGACGTGTGGGCCGAGGTGACGCGTCCCGAGATCATCACCGTGCGCGCGCTCGACCGCGAAGGCAAGCCCTTTACGATTGAAAACGCCGATGACCTGCTCGCGCGCTGCATCCAGCACGAGTACGACCACCTTGAGGGCGTGCTCTTCACGGACAAGATTTCCGCCACCGACCGCCTTCTCAACGAAGGCCGCCTCAAGAAACTGACGAAGCTGTCCCGCGCGGCGCTATGATCGCCTCACGCGGACCGCGACGCGCGACGTGCGGCGAGGCGGCGCGCCGGCTCGTCCTGCTGGCCGTCCTGTCCGGTCTCCACGGCCTCTCTCCGGCTTCGGCCGCCGCGCAGTCCCCCCGTGATCCCGCGCCCGCCTCCACGGAAGCCTTCCGCGAGCGCGAACCCGAACTGACGGCGGGCGCGTTCATGCGCTTCGTGGGCGGCACCGAACTCGCACGCCCTCCCTATCCCGAGGCGTGGGACCCCGCGCCCCTGCGCTATCCGTACGCGGCGGCCGAATCCCTGTTCCTGCCCCCGGCGCCGCCCCCCGCCGCCGGGCCTCACGCCGCGCCGCACATCGGACTGTTCGCGCCGCCGGGAACCGTCGCCCGCACCGTGCGCGTCCTGCTGCATCCGCAAGCCCGCTCGGTGCTCGTCCACACGCGCGGCGGCGCGGACTTCCAGTGGCGCGGCCGCGACGGCACGCCGCGCCGCAGCCTCTCGCAATCGGGACCCGTGCGCATCGAACGCAAGGACGGCCGCTTCTCCGTGATCCCCACCGGCCGCGCGGCGATCAGCGGCGGCGACGCCATGGCGCTGCGCATCGCCCCGCTCGACCCCTCCGTGCCGCTCGAAGTGAACGGCAAGACCTACCGCGGCAGCGTGGAGTTCCACGTCGAAGGCCCGGGGTTCCTCACCATCAATGTGCTCCCGCTTGAGGATTATCTCCGCGGCGTCGTCCCGCTGGAGATGGGCCGCCATGACGAAACCCGCCTCGAAGCCCTGAAGGCGCAGGCGGTGGCGGCGCGCACCTATGCGGTGAAGCGGGCCCTGGCCCGCACCCGCGAGCCCTTCGACCTGCACTCCTCCGTGCAGGACCAGGTGTACGGCGGCGCGGGCGCGGAGCATCCCATGAGCGACCGCTCCATCCGCGAAACCGCGGGGCTGTTGCTGCTCTACGCCGATTCCCTGGCCCACACCTATTATCACAGCACCTGCGGCGGCAAAACCGCCAGCCGTCACGAAATGTGGGGCGGAGAACGCATCCCGTATCTCGTCTCCTCCCCCGACACCGACGAAACGGGGCAAGCCTGGTGCCGCGCGTCGCGCTACATGGACTGGACGCAAACGTGGTCCGTCGACGCGCTCTCCGCCATCGCGAAGCGGAACATGACCTCCGCAGGCGTCCGCAGCGCCCCGCCGTTCCGCACCATCACCGGCTTCGACGTGCGCGGGCGCTACGAGGACGGACGCATCCGCCAGCTCGACCTCAAAACCGATCGCGGGATCATTCCGTTGCGCGGCGACAAGACACGCTGGGCCCTCAAGCCCGCGCCCGGCACCGGACGCATCCTCGAAAGCGCGCGCTTCGACATCGAGATCAATGCGGGCCGCGTGACCGCGCGCGGCAACGGTTTCGGACACGGTATCGGCATGTGCCAGATGGGCGCACTCGGCCGCGCCGCCGCGGGCCAGTCCTACGCGCAAATCCTGCAGGCGTATTATCCCGGCACCGAGCTCGCGAAACTGGCGCCCTGACCTCACCAGCCCTCACCAACCTTGCAGCCTGACCGAGGGCAGCCTCTCCGGCGGCTGGGGAAGAACTTGCGGGTGTTTCGGGGGTGGGGGGGGCGGCGCCCCGCGGGACGTCGCCGGATCCTGGGAATGCTGCCCCTTGTTCAGCGCGCGACGTGGGAACGACGGGGGCAGGACGCGCGCGCCGCCCGGTTCACGCCGACCGTTCAAAGAACCGGAGGCGAAACTTCAGGCGTCTGCGGGGGCGAGCGGTTCCGGATCGTTATCCAGGGCTTCGCGGATCCGCATCAGCTGTGTCAGCAACACCGCCTGTTCCTCCGCGGACAAGGTCCCCAGTTGACGGCGGTGAAGGTCATTCATGAGCGGATCGATTCCGGCCAGAATGTCCAGCGCGGTGGCGGTGATGCGTGCCGAGACAACGCGACGGTCCTCGATCCCGCGTCCCCGCGTGATCAGTCCCCGCTGTTCGAGACGATCGAGCAAACGGGTCACGTCCGGGTCGCGCGTCACCATGCGCGCGGCGATTTCCCCGCAAGGCAACCCCGTTTCGCCCGCACCGCGCAGGATGCGCAGCACGTTGTATTGCGGCGGAGAAAGTCCCGCATCCTTCAATACGGCGTGACACCCGCGACCGAGCACATCCGCAGTGCGGATCAGGCTGAGATACAGCTCTTCCTCAGGAAGGGCGAACGGTCGGGTCTGCCGAAGTTCACTGAGCATGTCATGTGCCATATTTCAAAGATAGTCCGGAGACTCGTGTTTCCACGAGTTCCCCCCAAAGGCGACAGCGCCCCGGAACGGCCCGGGGGATGCGGACGCCCCGGTGTGCGGCCGAATGGCCCAAATTGAGGCTATTTTGCCGGTTTCCCGCCATTTCACGGTCTGCGCCCGGCCCCGAACGCACGTGAGAGGGCCTCCCGCCCCCTTATCCGGGTTCACAACCGTGAAAAAAAGAACTCCGTCCCCTTGACGCCGGATTCCGTGACCTCGTAAATTGGAAACCGAAAAAACCAGAATAGTTTCCCAATTACCCTCCAACTCCGGACGCCCCCATGGCCCCATCCAAACCGCGACCCAACGCGTCCCGTGCTCCCGCGCGGGACGCGCGCCGGGAGACGCAGCCGGGGACAGAGGCGGCGGAGGCACCGCGCCCGGTGGGCCGTCCTCCGGCTGCACAGGACGAAGTGGCCCGGCGCGTGCTGGAAACCGCCAGCGAGCAGTACATGCGCCTCGGCTTCAGTTCGGTGACCACCGATGAAACCGCACGGGCGGCGGGCATCAGCAAAAAAACCCTCTATCAACTGTTTTCGAGCAAGGACGAGCTGCTGCGCAGCGTCGTCGAGGAAAACTGCGAGCGGCATACCGCCTCGGTTCGCGCCATCTGTTGCGACGAAAGTCTTTCCATAGGCCTGCGCCTCAAACGCATGCTCGGCTACATTTCAAAACTGTTCGGCGAAATGAGTCCGGCGATCATCCACGACTTGCGCCGCAGTGCCCCCAGACTGTGGGAAGAGGTGGAACAGAACCGCCAGCAATGCATTCGGGAAGACGTGGGTAACCTGCTCAGGGAGGGGCGAGATCGGGGTGACTTCCGGACGGACATCGATCCCGAAATCTTCATGCTCATTTATGCGGAAGCACTCCGCAACGTCGTCAATCCACAAGTCTTCGCGCAGACGGGGATCCCCCCCGCGCGGATCTATGAAAACGTTTACAAGGTGCTCTTTGAGGGCATCCTGACCGAAAAAGCCCGGAAGGAGTCCACATGACGATCAAATCACCCGCGACCTTGTTCGGAGGCGCCGGGATTCTGCTCTGCGCTGTCGTTGCCGGGGCGCAAACGCCTCTCACGCTGGTCGACGCCATCCGTGAAGTGCGCCTCAACAGCGATGAGACCCGCATCATCAACGAGAGAAGCGCCAAGCTCGAAGCCATGAAAAGCGAGCTGTGGGCGGCCGCATTGCCCAACGTGTCCGCCTATGCGAACGCGGGACGCGGCGCCACACCGTTCAACCTCGGCTCCTTGCCGCTTCCCGGCGACAGCTCCGGCAGCATGCCCAGCGTGTACAGCACGACCCAGAACACCTTCAACTACGGCATCCAGGTTCAGCAGACGCTGTTTTCGCCGTCTCTGGGCCAGTCGATCGTCACCGCCGGGCGGCAGCTCCGTTCGCAGGACGCCGCCAACCGCCGCGCGGTGCAGGAACTCGAGCTGCAGACGCTGGACGCGTTCTACAACGTGATCATCGCCGAAACGAAACTCAAGGTGCTGGACGCCTCCATCGAGCGCCAGACCAAGACGGTCGCCTTTCTGGAATCCAACTTCAGCCGCGGTGCGGGAGCCCGCAGCAACCTGCTGCTGACGTCGGCATCGCTCAAGGCGTTGACCCCGGAACGCATCCGCGCCGACCGCGACGCGGACGCGGCGCGCATGGCCTTCAACCGGCTGCTGGGCCGCCCGATCGACGCGCCGCTGGAGCTTGACACGAACGTGACGCTGCCGGCGCCGGAGCAGGCCGTGGCGAAAGGCACGCTGGAAAACCGTCCCGATCTGGAGGCAATCCGCCTGCAGAAAGAAGCCCTGAAGGGCTACGCCCGCGTCTACCGCCTGCAGTATCTGCCCGCCATCGGCGTGCAGGGCAAGGTGGGCATCATGGCCTACGAGCTTGGTGAACAGCTCACCGACTTCGACAACAACCTCGACTGGCAGGTGGGCGTCGGGCTGACGTGGTCCCTCTTCGACGGTCTGGGCAACCGCGCCAAGGCCCGCCAGTACGATTCCGACGTCAGGACGCTGGCCGCCAACGAGCGTCAGGCCCGCGCCTATGCGGAAATCGAGCTTGAGAGCGCCTACCGGGAAATCCTCGCGGCGGACACCGCGTACCTGGCGGCCCAGCAGGCCCGCGACGCATCGTCCGAAGCGCTTGACCTCATCTCGCAGGACTTCCGGGCGGGTTCGGGACAACTCACCGACCTGCTGGCCGCGGAAGAAGGCTTGCGCAACGCCGAGTTTTCACTGTTGGCCGCCCGCTATCAAAAAGTACGCGCCGCTGCGGCGCTTCACCTCGCCATGGGTATGGACTTGACCAAGGAGACCTCCAAATGAAACCGCACTACCGTCACTACGCGGGCCTTTTTGCCGCCACACTTCTGCTCGCGGCCTGCGGAAAGAACTCCGAAGGGGGCTCCGGGGCCAACCCCAACCCGAAGCAGGCCACCGCCGACACCAGCGCCGTGGTGCGCGTCGTCACGAGCGTCGTGAAGGCCGGACCCTTCGAGGATTGGGGTGAATACGCGGCCGACCTGCGCGGCGCCGATGACGCCGTGCTGACTGCTCCCGCGCCGTCCGGCGGCCGCGTGGCGAAGGTGTCGAAGGTGGGAATCGCCGTGAAAAAGGGGCAGGCCCTGTGCGACATCGACAGCGAGCTGTACCAGGCCCAGTTCCGGCAGGCGGAATCCGCCGTCGAACTGGCGAAAGGCGAGCTGGATCGCGCGAAGAACAACGTCTCGGAAGGCTACGTGGGCAAGGCCGTGCTCGACAAGGCGGAGCTTGATTACCAGGCCTCGCGCGTCGCCCTGCTGCAATCCCGGCGCGCCTATGAGGACAGCCGTTGCCAGGCGCCCTTCGCAGGCATCCTCGTGAGCCGTTCCATCGAGGAGTTCCAGAGCGTGCCGCCCGGAACTCCCACCATCCGCATCGCCGCCCTGGGGAACCTGGAGGCCGTCGTGTCGATTCCCGAAAGCGAAGCCTACGGCTTCCGCGAAGGCCAGAAGGCGCGCTTCCACCTGTTGCAGGCAGGAGCCGCACCCATGGAAGGCCGCGTGACCAGCCTCGACCGCGCCGTGCAGACTCCGAACCGCGTGATCACCGCGCGCGTGAGCCTGAGCAATCCCGACGGCGCCCTGCGTCCGGGCATGATCGGGCGCGTGAGCATCCTGCGCGCCCGCTATGACAAGGCCATCGTGATCGCTTCGCAGTCGGTGCTCCGCCTGCAGAGCGGGACCGTGGTCATGCGCGTCCGGGACGGACGCGCCGAGTCGGTTGCCGTAAAACTCGGCCCCACCCGTGGCGACTCGGTCGTCGTCACGTCCGGCCTTTCCGCGAACGACCGCATCATCACGGTCGGGGCCTTCCAGGTTTCCGACGGCACGAAAGTCAGCTACTAAGACGAAGCAGGACGTCCCGCGCATTGCGGTCCGCAGGCTGGCCTGCGTCCGCAATGCGCGCCGCCCCCACCCGGAGCCTCCCCATGACCAAATTTGCAGTCAAGAATACCGTGACGACGCTGGTGCTGGCCGCCATCCTGCTGATCGCAGGAGCGCTGTCGTACCTGCGTCTGCCCCGCGAGTCGTTCCCCGAAATCAAGATCCCGCTCATCTTCGCCACGATCCTGTATCCCGGTGCCTCGCCGGAGGACATGGAAAAGCTCGTCACCGAAAAGATCGAGGACAAGCTTGAAGGTCTCGACGGGCTGAAAAAGATCAGCTCCATCTCGGGGGAAAGCTATGCGTCCATCCAGGTGGAGTTCAACACCAACGTTGAGGTCGAAACCGCCCTCCGGCGCGTGAAGGACAAGGTCGACGAAGCCCGCCCCGAACTCCCGGCCGACATCGAAGAACCGGTGGTCCAGGAACTCAACTTCTCGAGCATTCCCATTTTCGTCCTTTCCCTGTCGGGAGACTATGAACCGGAACGTCTGGACGACGTCGCCGAGGCCCTCAAGGATCGTATCGGCGCCATCAGCGGTGTGCTGGAGGCGAAGGTGACCGGCAAGCGCGAGCGCGAGATCGCCATCGATGCGGATCCCGTGAAGCTGCGCGAATACGGATTGAGCCTGAACGACCTCGTCGCCGCCGTCCAGACCCAGCATCGCAACATCCCCGGCGGCACCCTGACGGCGGCCGGAAACCGCTTCTCCGTCAAGCTGACGGGGGAAGTCGAAAGCCCCCACGCGTTCGGCGAACTGGTGGTGCGCGCCCGCGGGGCCGACCTGGTGCGCCTGCGCGACGTGGCCACCGTCTCCTTCGACTATGCCCGCGACCAGTCCACGATCTTCCGCCTGAACGGCCGTCCCACGCTCGCCATCAGCGTCACCAAGCGCGTGGGCGCCAACATTCTGGAGGTCGTCGACGAGGCGAAGGAAGTCGTGAAGGAAATGAGCGCCACCTGGCCGCGCGGCACGACCGTGGACTACACGATGGACCAGTCCACCGACATCCGTCACATTGTCAGCGAACTGCAGAACCACATCATCCTCGGCGTGATTTTCGTGGTTCTGACCCTGTCGTTCTTCCTGGGGTTCCGCAACAGCCTGTTCATCAGCACGGCCATCCCGTTCTCCATGATGATCGGCTTCCTCGTGCTCGAGGCCTCCGGCATCACCCTGAACATGGTCGTGCTGTTTTCGCTGATCATCGCGCTGGGCATGCTTGTGGACGACGGCATCGTGGTGGTGGAAAACATCTACCGCCACCTGCAAATGGGCA
>CAYQFG010000092.1:0-8310 GCA_964416695.1 uncultured Bifidobacterium sp. | reverse complement strand
GCTGCGCCAGGCCTTCGACGATGGCGGTCTTGCCCGTGCCGGGTTCGCCCACGAGGACGGGGTTGTTCTTGGTCTTGCGGGACAGGATCCTCACGACACGGCGGATTTCCTCCTCGCGTCCGATCACGGGATCCAGTTTGCCGTCCCGCGCCCTTGCGACGAGTTCCTGGCCGTAAAGCGCCAGCACGTCCTGCTGGTCCGGGTTCTGGGACGAGGGGGATTGGTTGGGATTTTTCATGCCCATCAAGAAAGCAAGGTTGATGCCGACGTGACAACATGAAAATACGGGTCAATTTGCAATCCCCGTTGATGTTTTTGCGTCAAAAAGAGGCACCGGCCGCTGCAAGATGGAACAACCGTCGTTCCCTGCGCGGAACGCGCCGGAGTACGCTAGATTCATCCTTTCCCTTGGGAGTCGCGCGATGTCATTCCGAATTCCGCTTTCCGCGCGCAGGACCGCACGGCCTGCGATCGTCCCCCTCGTCACGATGCTCGTGTTGTGTGCGTCCACGCCCGCGACCGCCCAGGTCGCACCCGACCCGGCCAGCCGACTCTCCACCAAACGCCTGCTCGTCATCAACGGAACCGATGCGGCGAACACGGCCCACGGCGCATCCCGCCGCATCCTCAGCCAACGTCTCAACCTGCTGCAAACGCAGATCGGCTTCCAGCTCGACTCCGTGACCGGCAGTGCTGCGCCTCCCGTGAACCTCGCGGCCTACGACATCATCGTGTTCAACTACTGGTTCCACAGCGGGTATGTGATGAACGAGGTGTTCCAGACGGGTTTCCGGCCCTTCGCCGACGCGTTCAAGGCGTGGATGACGGATGCGGGGACGCGCCGTGGGTGGCTGGGGGTGCATTCTTCGGGGGCGAACGAGGCGGGGGAATGGAACTGGTTCCGCGACAGCGTTTCCTCCATGCGCTACGCGCTGCACGGTGCGGGTACGCCCGCCGGAACGATCCGGCGTACGCAGGATGCCGCCGTGCGAGCCCATCCGATCATGCAGGGACTCCCGGACAGCATGCGGGTGAACGCCGACGAGTGGTACACCTTCGACACCACCGCGCCCACGTGGCGCGACGTGCGCGTCCTGTACAGTCTTGATGAAACCACGCTGAGCACGCCGCTGGAGCCGGAGTTCTCCATGACGCCGCATCCCATGGCGTGGTTCCGGGAGGACAGCACCACCGGAAACCGCTTTTTCTACACCGGGCTGATCCACCAGAACCCCGGCGGGGCGACACCCTTCGCGCAATTCTACGCCGACCTCATGCTGCGTGCGCTCGAATACCTGGCGGGTTATGCGCCCTCTTCGTTGCACGGCGGGCGAGGCCTGCCGGATCACGCGCCCGCCGTGGCCGACCTCCTGCCCGGCGGCGCGATCGCGATCGATGCCGCCGGGCCTTACACGCTCACGGTCCATACCGTGGAGGGCGCGCAGGTGTACGCCGTCCGTGGCGAGGGCCACGGACGCGAGACGTGGCGGCCGGTCGTGTTGCGCGAACCGGGGGTTTACCTGGTGCGCGTGAAGACGCGCACAGGGTCGCTCACGCGTCTGGCGGTTGTGCCCTGAGGCTCGCAGGCCCTCACACGTTCGCGGGTTTAAGTTCTCACGGTCTCACACGTCCGGATCTTCGGATCTCTCCCGGGTCGTCGGGTCTCCCGACGCTCCGGCAAGCGCACGGCGAAGGAACGTCTAGAACGCGACGCTCAGCCCCGCGACCCAGGCGAAATGCCGGGTCCACGCGCCCGTGGCCGTGAGCGTCTGGCCGAACTGCAGCTCGCTCAATACGTACAGCGCCTTCACGTTGCCACCCAAGGGCGGATGCAGGCGCACGAGGTCGAGCGTAAGGCCCGGCTGGGTCATGAAGTTGAGGGCGCGCCGGGGGTTGTCGGCGCTTTGCGGCACCAGCGACACGTCCATGCGTTGACCCAAGGTCGCGCCGAGGAAGCGGCTGAACTTCCAGCCTCCTCCCGCTTCGAGCCCGAGCCCGGCATTCGTTTCGCTGAAGGGCCGGGTCAGGGAGGTCGTGTCCCCGCTGCTCAGGGAAAAGTTGACGTCGTCCACGCCGAGGTTCATCCCCGCGTACACCGCCGCGCGCGGCCAGGCCTTGTGGACACGCGTCAGCAGGAAGTAGCGGTTCTTCACGATCTGCTGCGAATCGGACGGCGCACCGGCATTGATGCGAAAGCCGACCCCTCCCGAAAACCATTCCGTGTAGAAGTAGCCGACCTCACCCTGCCACTGAAACAGGGGGTCCCGCCATGCCTGGGTTGCCGACGAATCGCCTTCGCGCGAACGCCCTCCCGCGAAGGATCCGTAGATGCCGCGGTACAGGTACATGCCGGCGTTGGGGTAGGGGATGGAAATCTCCACGCGTCCGGATGTGAAGGGGGCGGAAAGCGCCCTGAACACATCCTCGGCCCATACCGGGGCGGGCGCGGTGGGAGGGGGGGGCGACAGGGCATGTGCCGGCCCTGCCGCGTCCACGGCGAGGGTGCACAGCAGGGCCAGCAACCCGCACGCGCTTCCGCATGCGCGGATCCTGGAGTTCATCACGGGCGAGGTGGGGCGCAGGATCCGCATCCCCACAAACTATGAATCCGGTCGGCTTTGCGCGGGAACCGTTGCGGAAGTCTCCTGCAGGCCAAGGGCCAAGCTATCTTTACCGAGCCTGCCGGCCCTGAACCTGTGTTCGGATCCGGTCGGTCGGCAGCCCCGCGATCGGTGACGACGCCCGGGACTTCGAGAGACGGCCCGAGTGGCGGAATGGTAGACGCTGAGGACTTAAAATCCTTTGGCCGCAAGGTCGTACGAGTTCAAGTCTCGTCTTGGGCATTCTCTTCTCCCGAACGACCGCGAGCACTTTTTTCATGATACAACCCACCCCCGCCATCTTTCTTGACCGCGACGGTACCCTGCACCGTGACGCGGTCTACATGATCCGCTTCGGGGATTTTGAACCTCTGCCCGGGGTGGAGGAGGCGCTTCGCCTGCTCCAGGGTGCGGGCTACCGGCTGTTCGGAGCCACCAACCAGAGCGGCGTGGCGCGCGGGTACTTCACGCTGGCGGAGGTCCACGCCCTCAATGACCGCATCCGGGAGTACTTCCGCGGGCACGGTGCCGACATCGAAGAGATCGCCGTGTGCCCGCATCTGCCCGGCGCGCCTGTCCCGGAATATGACCGGGAATGCGCATGCCGCAAGCCGGGACCGGGAATGCTGCTCGATCTGGCGCGCCGTTACAACCTCGATCTGGCGCGGAGTTACATGGTCGGCGACATGGAGCGCGATGCCTTGGCCGGAGTGGCGGCGGGGGCGCACGGAGTGCTGATTTCGGGCCAAAACCGGCCGAAAGTTGACAGCAAGGCCGATTTAAAGGAATTTAAGTCACTGTTGGAGTTCGCCAAAAACGTCGTGAGATCACCGGAAAAACCGCAGGACGGGGTCGAGGACGCGGCGACCCGGACAGAAGGAGCGGATGCTTCTCATGGCTAAGGGACTGACCCGAGAGGTCGAGACGACCACCCAGGAAGAACTGAAGACCCTCAATACGGAGTGGGAGTCCGGCAAACTGTCGGGCGTTTCCACCCACCTTCTCGATTTCATCCAGCGCCACCGCCAGGACATCCTGGAGCTGGCGCGGTTCAGTTACGCGCCCGCAGAATTGCTGGACGCGGCCCGTCAGGTTGTGCGTGCCCGCGGCTTCATTCACCTCCCTTCCGACATGGCCGACCAGATCCGTGAAATCAGCAACGAGATCTGGTATCACGGCGAGCGCGGGGATTTCAACCGCGCCAAGATCCAGGAAGAGTGGACCGTCAAGTATGCGCATACGTGGCGCAAGTGGCGCGTGAAGCAAATCCTGTACGTCATCGATCGTCGCGCCAGCGAAGTGGTCGCGTCGCTGCTCGCCGGACGGTAGGACCGCTTCCCCGAGCAATGCTCAAGAGTGACACGACAGGCAGGGTCGGCTTTCCGGAGTGCCGCGCAGCGTTGAGTGTTCTCCCCATCGTGATTTCCGTCACATGCCGGTCGGATCTTCCGCTACACGCTTGGTAACTTTTCTGTATCGCGGTCATACGCCGCGTGTTCCCCGTCCTCCGGAGTGAGCCATGTCGCAGCCTGACCCCCGTCCCGACCGTCTGTTCGCGTTCTTTGAGCGCCTCAAGACCATGAGTTCGATCCAGCGTTTCGGCACGCTGCCGATGATCCAGGGCGAGAATGTGGCATCGCATAGTTTCAACGTGGCCATCCTCGCCTTGCTGACCGCCGACCATGAAGAGAATCCCGACATCAACGTGGAGAAGGTGCTGCGGCAGGCGCTGCTGCATGACTTCGAGGAGACGATTCTCTCCGACATTCCTCACCCCATCAAGCATCGCTTTCAGGGTGGCAAGCTCGGCAAGGTGCTGAAGGACATCGTGCCTGATCTGGTGCGCAACGAGATTTTCAAGGAGCTGCCGCAGCCGTTGCGCGACCGGTTCACCCGTTCCGCGTTGACCGCGAAGGACGGCGTGGAAGGCCGTATCGTCGCGGCGGCCGACGCGATGGACATCCTCATGACGGCGTTGCGCGAACTGAAGATGGGGAACCGCTACTTTCAGTCCATCTTCGAAGTGGGTCTGCAACTGTTGTCGCAGTACGAGGACTTCAAGTTCGCGAAACTGTTCGCGGAAAGCGCGCGCCGGTATCGTGAACGCGACTATCACGCGGAGGCGCAGCCGACGTTCTCGGACGAGTTCGTCGACCCGGTCAGCGGGTTGATGTAAACAAAAACGGAACCCGTGCGGGTTCCGTTTTTAAGTGACGCCGTCATGGAGCCGCTTCAGGCTCGACTCCGGCACAAGGTCGCAACTACTTCTTCTTCGCAACGGCCTTCGCGTAGTGCTGCGAGACCGCATCCCAGTTGACCACCTGCCACCATGCGCCCAAATAATCACCCCGCCGGTTATTGTACTGGAGGTAATAGGCGTGCTCCCACAAATCATTCCCCAAAATGGGGGTCCCGCGCGTTTCCGCCACATCCATCAGGGGGTTGTCCTGGTTCGGGGTGGTGGTCACCACGAGCTTGCCTTTCTTGTCGACGATCAGCCAGCTCCAGCCTGAACCGAAGCGGGCCAGTCCGGCCTTGTTGAAAGCCGCCTTGAGTTCGTCCAGTGATCCGAACTCTTCGTTGATCGCCTTCAGCAGCTCGGGCGAGGGCGTGCCGCTCTTGTCCGCGGGGCCCATGATGTTCCAGAAAAAGGTGTGGTTCCAGTGACCGCCGGCGTTGTTGCGCACGGCCGTGGAATGCTTGCCGGCCTTGGCGACGAGTTCTTCCAGCGTGAGTTTGGAGAGTTTGGCGTTGCCCGCGACGGCGTTGTTGAGGTTGTTGACGTAGGCCTGGTGGTGCTTGCCGTGGTGGAGTTCCATCGTGGCTTTGTTGATGACGGGATCCAGCGCGTCGGTGGCGTAGGGGAGGGGTGCGAGGGTGAAAGGACCGCCTGCGGCCTGGGCGTATGCGCCGGTGACGCCCCCGGCGGCGAGCAGGACGGCGGCGCCGAACGCGAGTGCGCCGCGGAGACGGAGAAGGTTGGGGAGGGAACGGGTTTGATTCATGACTGACCTCGTGGAATGGGACATGTCTCCAAACTACAAAGTCCCCCGGGGACGGGGTCCGGCGGTGTTCGCGACGTGCACCAACAAAAAAGGCCGGAGTCTTGCGACCCCGGCCTTTTCCCGTGTCCGGTCATGCTGATGTGGCGCGCCCCGCCTTGCGGCGGAACGCGCGTGGTGATCCGGTTAGTCCGTGATCGTCAGCAGGTGGTCGAAGCTTTCGAGGCTTCGGCCGTTGGCACCCAGCAGGGAGATCCGCGCGATGTACACGCCGGGCATGCTGCCCTCGGCGTTCCAGGACACGCGGTTCACGCCGGCGACGGCCGACACGCTGTTCTTCCACTGGACGCGGCCGTTGGTGGCCACCAGCGAGACCGAGATGCGGCTCACCGAAGCGGCTAGCTCGGAAGGCAGGTTGAACACCAGCTCGTTGTGACCCAGGCGCGTCTGCAGGCGCGCGAGATTCTTGCCCGCGAGCACGCCCACGGGAATGGTCACCGCGTTGCTGAGCGTGCTGTCGCCGGTGCCGACGGAGTTGGTGGCGCGCACGGCGAACTGGTACGGCGTGGCTTCCGCAAGGCCGGAAATGGTGCAGGTCAACGCCGTCGTGGTCGTGCACGTCTTGCTCGCGTCGGAGACGGCGCGCACGGTGTAGCCGGTGATGGCCTCACCGCCGTTGGAGACGGGTGCGGTCCAGGTCACCTGGATCGCGAGCTGGTCGGCCACGCGCGAGGCGGTCACCGTGGCCGGGGCGCCGGGCGCGGTCGCGGCCTGAACGCTGTCCGACAGGATCGAGGCGCCGGGCTTCTGGCTGTGGTAGCTCAGGCGCACCCAGTCCGCGGAGCGCTCCTTGCGCGCGAGGACGGCTTCGTCGAACTTGCCGTTGAAGTAGGCGTCGCCCGCCGTGACGGTGGAACGTCCCATCGCCACGTAGTCGCGCAGCGTGACCGGCTGGTCGTCGACCGGATCGGTGGTGCCGATCAGGACGCCGTTCGCGTACAGCGAAACGGACGCGTTGCCTGCGGGCTTCGAGAGCGCCACGTGATGCCATTGGCCTTCGCTGTAACGGCTGCCGCCCTCGTCGTTGTAGGCGAGGCCGCCGGGACCCCAGCGCAGGGAGAGGTTCTGCGGCGCCGTGGTGTGGTTGCCGAAGAAGATCAGACGGGCTTCCGAGCTGCCGGTAGCGGCGGTGTCGTCGCTCCACTCCAGGAAACGCTCGTACTGCTGGGTCATGTTCACGTTGACCCAGGTGGAGAAGAAAAAGCCCGTGGTGAAGTCGTTGAACGCGGTGGAGCCGCGATGGTTCAGGTCGATGTAGTCGCGGTCGCCCGCGCGTTCACCGCCGAGGTCCGAGCCGCCGCGCAGGGAGTCCGCAAAGGCGATCACGCCTTCCTTGGGTCCGTAGGGGGTCATGGTCTCGAAGTTCTGCTGCGTGTCGAAGTTGCGCAGGATCGCCGAAGGCGCGTATCCGGCCGCGTTCGGACGCGGGTCGTGCCCGGTGGAGTCACCGAGGTGCCACACACCGACGAAGCCGTTGGCGGTGTCGAAGACGGCGGTGCCGCGCGAGCTGTCGGCGGCGTCCGCCTTGCCCCAGTGCATGCGGATGAACTGGCTGCGGGTGTTGGCCTTGATGGTATCGACCAACACCCAGATTTCAGCCTTCTTGCCGGCCGAATCCCAGCGTTCGATCTGGTGCGGGAAGCGCACGGCGTCGCCCGCCTTGGTGAAGCGGATGTCCTCGCCGTTTCCTTGCGCCTGGGCGAAGCCGGTGGCGAAGTTGGTCGAGTCGAGACGAACCAGCAGCGGGAATTTCAGGACGTCCGCCGCGGTGTTGGCGCCGCTCCCCGATGAGTTGATGTAGAGGCTTTTCTGTTGCGCCCATTGCGTGTAGTTCTCCTGCCCGAAAGCCGCGCCGACGCCCGTTCCAATGACGAGTGACAACGCGGCCCGGAAGGCCGTCGTGTTTCTCATGTGTCTGCTCCTTTTGAATGTATGGGGTCTTCCCGCCACGAGTTATGATAATCGGGACGAGTTCGCTGAAAAAGTATGAGTTTTGTACGGATTGTGGCATTGGAAACGCAATACAAGTCATTTTTGTCGCATAAACAGGGGGGAATATCTCGTCGACGTACGAAAGGGTTGTGACCGGCGCAACAAAAAAGGCCGGAGTCTTGCGACCCCGGCCTTTTCCCGTATTCGGTCATGCCGCCCGGACCAGCCGGGCGACGACCCTTACTTCCGCTTCTTGACGACCTTCTTCGCGGTCTTCTTCGGCGCGGCCTTCTTGGCCGCGCGGCCGCGCGTCCCTCCGGCCTTGCCTTTGGCAGCCTTCACAGCCTTCGCACCCGCGCGCTTTTCGCTGATCGCGGCCTGCGCCGCCGCGAGGCGGGCGATGGGCACACGGTACGGCGAGCAGCTCACGTACGCGAGACCGATCTTGTGGCAGAACTTAACGGAAGCGGGGTCGCCGCCGTGCTCGCCACAGATGCCCAGCTTGATGTCGGGACGGGTCTTGCGGCCCTTCTCGATCGCGATCTCCATCAGCTGGCCCACGCCGGTTTCATCGACGCTTGCGAAGGGGTTGGCCTTCACGATTTCCTCTTCCTGGTACGCACCGAGGAACGAGCCGGAGTCGTCGCGGCTCATGCCCAGGGTGGTCTGGGTGAGGTCGTTGGTGCCGAAGCTGAAGAACTCGGCGGTCTCGGCGA
>CAYQFG010000091.1:6644-8377 GCA_964416695.1 uncultured Bifidobacterium sp. | reverse complement strand
GGCCCGAGATTTTCCTGGATGCGCCGCATCAGCTGCTGCCGGGCAAGGATCTGACGGTGTGGCTGCTGGTGAAGGATGGCGACCTCTACCCTGTGCGCGTGCGCTCGGTGGTTCTGCATTTGTGGGACGAAGCGGGTGCGGTCGACACGCATGCGTATGACCTCGGGGAGGCGGGGGTGGAGTGCGCGGGAAACCTGCAGCATGTGGCCTTCCCCCTGCCCCGCGCGGTGCTGGACAAGTTCCGGGGCGTCCTCCGGGTGTCGGGCCGGATCACGGTGGAAAACCGGCGCGGCGTGAGCCGCGTGCTGGAAAACCATAACCTGCCGGGACTTGCGGTGTTCCCGCTGGAGATCCGCCTGCTGGGCGCGCCCTTGCCCTACCCGATCACGTGGCGCGCCGGCGAGATGCATTGCCACAGCGAATTCTCCTCCGATCCGGTGGAGTTCGGGGCCCCGCTGGCGCTGATGCAGCAAACCGCGGAGGCCGTCGGGCTGGACTTCGTCCTGTGTACCGATCATTCCTACGACTTCAACTACCGGCGCGACCGGTATCTGGAAGAGACGGATCCGGTCGCGAACTTCGCGGCCTACCGCGCGCAGGCGGAGGCCCTCAACCGCGCGCACCCCGAGCGGCCCACGCTGGTGCCCGGCGAGGAGGTCTCCTGCGGGAACAGCCGCGGCGAAAACGTGCATCTGCTGACCTTCGGGCATCCGGAGTTTCTGCCGGGCCTGGGCGATGGCGGGCGGCGGGGGTTCCGCAACCGGCCCACGCTCCGCATCGGCGAGGTGCTGGAGCTCCTGGGCGACACGCCGTCGTTCGCCGCGCACCCCAAGGCCCGCATCGGGTGGCTGGAGCGACTGGTCTTCCGCCGCGGCGAGTGGCGCCCCGAAGACCTGACCTCCGGGACGCGCGCCGGCCCCCTCGCCGTGCGCGGCCTGCAGTTCTGGAACGGCAACCTGGGCGCCGATTACCAGGCCGGCAAGGCCTTCTGGGTGGATCAGCTTCTGGCCGGCCGGATGTACCTCCCCATCGGCGCCAACGACGCGCACGGCGATTTCAACCGCAGCACCGGCGTGAAACTTCCGCTGGTGTCGCTCAAACAGGGGCGCGGCCATGTGTTCGGCCGCGTGCGCACGTTGGTTCCCGCCCCGGCCCGGGACGTCGACACCTTGCGGGAGGCCTTCCGGCCGCGCCGCGGGCCCGCCGTCGGGGACGATTGCGACCGCTGCGTGTGCACCGACGGCCCCTTCGCCGACCTGGCGCTGGAGGCCTTCCCCACCGACGGCCACCAGCTGCGCGTGGCGGCCTACACGACGGCGGACTTCGGCGCGTTGCGGGCCGTCAGCCTGTACGGCGCCACGCGCGGCGAGACCGCCGAACGCCTGCTTCGAAGCTGGACATTTGAGGATGAGCACGGACCGTTCAACCTCGAGGAACTCATCCCCGTTCCGCTCGCGCAGGGCTACGTCCGCCTGGAAGTCCTCACCCGCCGGGGCCGCCGCGCGCTCACCGCGGCCGTCAGAATGGGATGATGTTGCAGACGTAAGCGACGATCATGCAGGGGGTTGCAAGCAACGATGCGCATTCCGGACTCAATCCCCCCCCCACTCCTCATCCCCACCCCCCTGGTGGCGTCTCCATGCAGTCCCATCCTGTCCCCTGTCCCTCGTCTCCCATTCATAATCCCCCATTCATAATCCTCCATTCTTAGTCCCCCATTCTTAATCCCCAAT
>CAYQFG010000091.1:0-6544 GCA_964416695.1 uncultured Bifidobacterium sp. | reverse complement strand
ATTCTTAATTCATAATTCTCAATTCATAATTCTTAATTCCTCCCTCCCTCCCCTCCCCTCACGTTGCCGCGTCGTTGTCGCGTATCCTACCTTCCTGCGGATGTTCACACTCCTGTTTCTGACCGCCTGCGGGGTTTACGTGCTGTTGAACCTGTGGCTGGTGCGCGGGTTGAGGCTGTTGCGGGCTCAAAAGAACGACCGTGGCCCCGCTGCCACGGCCGAAGCCGCTCCCGGGGGTGCGGACCATCCGGTGATCAGCGTGCTGGTGGCCGCACGCGACGAGGAACACAACCTGCCGCGTACGCTCACCGCCCTGCTGGCGCAGGAGTGGCCGGTCGACAAAACCCAGATCATCATCATCAACGACCGCAGCACCGACGGCACCGCCGCGGTGCTGGACGACTTCGTCGCGCGCCATCCCGGCCGCCTCGAGGTGGTCACGGTCACCGACCTCCCGCCCGGCCTCAGCCCGAAAAAACACGCGCTGGCCCGCGGGCTGGAAATCGCCCGCGGCGAGTGGATCGCCGTCACCGACGCCGACTGCATCATGGGCCCGCGCTGGCTGTCGCGTCTCGCCGCGCTGTGGACCCCGGGAGAGTCCGCCGCCGCGACGGCGGACAAAGACACCACCGGGGCGGCCCCCGGAACGGCCGACCAACGCGTGGGCATGGTGGTCGGCCCCACGGCGTACCAGGCCCCCCGCGGCGACTTCACGCCGTCGGCGGGCGCACGCGCGCTGGAATTCCTCTCTTACGGCGTGTGCGCGGCGGGCCTTCTCGGTCTGGGCTTCCCCGTGATCGCCAACGCCAACAACATCGCCTACCGCCGCGAGGCCTTCGACGCGGCCGGCGGCTTCGCCCGCCACAACGGCCTCAGCGGCGACGACGACTTCATCCTGCAGGACATCCACGCCACCGGCCGCTGGAGCATCCGCTACTGCGCCCACCCGGAATCCCGCGTGTTCACCACGCCCCCCGAAACCTGGGCGCACTTCTGGGAACAGCGCAAGCGCTGGGCGGGGAAATGCGTGTATTACCGCGTCCCGCAGCTCGTGTTCCTGCTCTTCATCTTCACCTTCTACGCCACCATCGCCGCCCTGCTGGTCGCCGGGCTGTTCGGCCTCGGGGACGGCACCCTCGGCAAGCTGGGCCTGCTCGGCCTCGGTCTCAAGGCCGGCGCGGAACTGCTGGTGATGCGCGAAGGACTCTCCCTGTTCAACCAGTTTTCGCTGATCCGCTACTTCCCCTTCACCGCCCTCATCCACATCCCGCTCGTGCTCGGCGCCACCGTTTGCGGCGTGTTCGGGCAGAGCACGTGGAAGGGTCAGAAGCTCCGCGTCAAGGCCTGACCCTCTTCCCGCCCCTTCCCGTCCCCTGTGTCCTCGCCGGCCTTCGCCGGCACCTCCCTTCGACGCCCGTGGTGTGAAGCGCTGTAACTCGCCATTTTTCCAGAAGATGGGATGTTCAGGGAAACTTCTGGTGGAGATGCGGGTCACGCGCAATCCCCTGACCGCACATGAAAAGACCGGCCCCTTCCGCAAGGACAGGCACAGGCGGATCCGGAAGACAGACGGATGCCTCCGCCAGGGTGGTTGGGATTGGGGATAACCCGCTGCGCGGGGGCGGTGGGGAATCCGGGGCATCGGTCTCCGGCCCGGGGGTGATGGGAAGGTGACGGGAAGGCGACGGAAGGTGACGCGCAGGGCGCGTCCGGGGTCGGAGACCGTCGGGCGAAGCCGGGGAACCTAGTACAGATCCTGTTCCGACGCGTCCTCGAGTTCCACGCGCGGCGGGCGTGAGCCGTCGTCCCCGGTCTCCTCGAAGAGTTCGTCATCCCCCTGACCCCGCCCGCCGCGCCCGTCAGAGGGCGGCGCCTCGGCCAGATTGATGTTCAGGATGTCGAGGCGCCGCATGGCCGCGTCGGCTTGCGGCGTCCCGCTGAAGCGGTCGCGCACGCGTTCGTATTCGGCCTTGACGGTATCGACGCGGGCCTGACCCGGGGTGCCGAGGCGGCCTTCCGCGGCGGCCTGCTCCGTGAGGAAGGCGATCGCCAGCTGCGCCCGCGCCGCCGCCGGCGAGGCGGGGTACCGCGTGACGACGGCCTCATAAGCCGGCCGGACGCGCGCGACCAGGTCCTCCCCGGCGAAGCGGCGGCGCTCGGCCTCCACCAGCAGCGCGCGGGCGCTGTCGTGGGGCGTTTTCACCGTCGGCGGCAGACCGAGGTTGCGTTCCGCCGCCTTTGCCCACTCCGTGGCCGGGTAGCGCGCAATCACCGTGCGGTACAGCTGCGCGCCCCGCGCCGGGTTGGGCGCGCGCAACACCGTGCCGTCGGGCGCGGTCACGCCGTCGGATTCCAGGGCCGCCAGCGCGTACAGCGCCCGGCGGGTAAACACGCTGTCCTCCCCCGTGCCGGCGGTATCGGCCACGATGCGCTCCAGATAAACGCGCGCGCTGTCGGGCCGGGAAAGCTGGAACTGGAACACCTCCGCCATCATGAACGGCGCGTATTGCACGCTGGGGGGACGCGGGGCGCGGGGCGCGCTGCGGGCGGTGTCGCCGCGCCCGCGGGCGGCGGCCACCTGGTCGAGCGAATCCTGCAGGGCCCGCGCCTCGCGGATGTCCGCCGGCACGTCGGGATACCGCTCGGCCAGTTCCGCGATGCGCGCGCGCGCCAGGCTGTCGGAACGCGCGCGATCCGTGGCCGCGGCCGCCACCGGAGCCGCACTGTCCGCGCCCGCGAGTCCCCCGGAACCCCCCGAACCCCCGGAACCCTGGGCGGACAGTGCGGCCGTATCGACAGGGGCGGCCGCGGAATCCTCGCGTGCGGCCACGGTCTCCGACACCTTCAGGGCCGCCTCGCGGCGGTCGTAGGTGCCGGCGGAGTCCATCACCCGCAGTTCGGCCAGCCGCTTGAGCGCGCTGCCGTATTCCGCGCCGCGCATGCTGAACTCAAAGGCGCGGCTGGTGGCGGCGGCGGAATCGAACAACACCCGGGCGGAGTCTTCGCGGTTCTCCACGTCGAGGAAATGTTCCCCCATGCGGAACCACGATTCCGCCGCGGAGGCCTCGCGCGGCGCGAAACGGATCGATTCGCGGTAGAGCCGGCGCGCGGCCGGCCAGTCGCCCCCGGCATACACGCCGCGGGCCTCCAGAAGCTTGAGCTCGGAGCGGAACGCCCGGTAGGGGCGCTGGCCGAGCATCTCGCGCACGTCCGCGAGGCCTTCGCCGTGACGGTTGAGCTCGTAGAGCGACAGCACGCCGATGCGCCGGTTGCGGAACTGGATGCGCATCGGCGGCACCCCTTCGTTGGCGGCCAGCGCGTAGGCGCGGGCCTTCTCCCAGTCCTGCAGCTCCCGCGCCAGCTGGGAGGCGCGCCAGCGCACTTCATTGCGGGCCTCCGGGGTGACCAGCGAGCCCTCCTGCAACAGTTGTTCGTAGACCGCAAGGCTCGCGGCCGCATCCGCCCGCGCGTCGCCCGTCTGGTCCGACGTGCGGTCCGCGATCATCATCCGGGCCGAGAGCAGCAACGCTTCGCGACGCGCGTCTCCCTCCAGCGTCCCTGCCGTCGCCGTTTCCAGCGCTTCGCGCGCGGCCAGAATCCTGCCGTCCTCAAAATGCGCCTGCGCCAGACGCACCCGCGCCATCGGGACCTGTTCGTGATCCGGGAAATAGCGGAGGAACTCATCGTACTTCACCGCCGCCGAGGCGTAGTCCTCCATGAGATATTGGCACTCCGCGATGCGATACACCGCACGGGGCGCATAGGTCGGATGATCGGGCCACAGCTCCAGCACCTTGGAGCTTTTGCGCACCGCCCGCTGCAGCAACAGGCGTTCCTCGGCGCTGACCTGCACGGTGTCGTCGGGGTTCTCGCGGATGCGCTCCGCACGCAGCGACAAGGCCTTTTCGTGAGCCTTCTCGGCGTTGAAGGTGGTGTTGAAATACACGCCCGAGCACGCCGTCAGAACAAGCGTTCCGAAGGTCATGACGGTCAGGGAGCGGGCGGCGCGAACGAGGAGGGACATCGGGGTGAATATGGTACGAAAAAAGCGGGCGGAAAGGGACGGACAAGCCCGGGAAAAGGGGAGAAAAAGAAGGGAAAGAGGCGGAAAACGGGAATGGGAATGTGGGGGTGAAGGCGGGGGTGAATCTGGGGGTGACGGCGGCCCCGGCACCCAGGCACGGACACGCGATCCGGGGCCGCGGCGCGGAACGCCGGGGGGCCACCCGTGGGGATGGCGGAACGCCCCCCGCGGGCGGCTTTCCGGGATTCGTCCCTGTGGAACGCGCAATGCGTCCCTGATTCACGAAAATCCTCCAACACGGCGTGGATTGGTGGCTTACATTCCTGTGTTCCGTTCCGTTCCGTATTCCGTCCGGGAGACATTCGTCCCGGGGATGGTCGGGCGAACATCAAAAGGAGGGCTTATGCGTCTGCGTGTCCGGTTTTCCCAGTTTTCACGGTTTCATCGGTTGCATCATTTCGGGGCCGCGCTGCTGGCGTGCGCGCTGCCGGCGGTGGCCGACTATACGGCCTGGAGCGGCCATCGTCCCATCGTGCTGAACACCAGTGCCACCGGCGCGAATGTGGCGACGGACGTGCACAACTTTCCCGTGCTGATCCGCCTCGGCGCCAATGAGGCGGACATCCTCGCCGCGGCCAACGGGGGCAACAGCCTTCGCTTTTCCAAAGCCGACGACGCCACCGCGCTGCCTTACGAAATCGAATCCTGGTCGACGTCGGCGGCGGCCATCTGGGTGAAGGTCGACACCATCAAGGGCAACAACGCCACCCAGAGCATCCGCATGCACTGGGGCAACACGAGCGCCGCGAGCGAATCGAACGGCGCGGCGGTGTTCGACACCGCCGCCGGCTTCAGCGGCGTGTGGCACCTCGGGGACAGCACCGGCGGCGTCTCCCGTGACGCGACGGTCTTCGGCACCGAAGCGGCCTGGTACAATGGTCCCGTTCTCGCCCCCGGCCTGATCGGCCGCGCCGTCAACTTCAACCAGGACGGCTCCGGCGATCCCGCCACCGCCAAATACCTGATGGCCCCGTACAACACGGCCAACGACAACTTCAAGGCCAACGCCGTCGACGGCATCACGTTGTCCGCCTGGGTGAAGCGCAGCGCGAACTCCGGCGGCGTGGAGCAGGGCATCCTCGGCCGCTACAACTGGGGCACCAACGGCCGTCAGGCCATGATCGCCCTCAACGACGGCGATCAGATCCGCCTGTTCCGCTCGGTGGACGGCACCAACGCCGGCGGGGCCGAAACCAACTTCGGCGACCAGTTCATCGTCGACGGCCAATGGACGCACATCGTGGCGACGGTCAAGAACGGGTCCCAGATCCTCTACGTCAACGGCGTGCAGGACGTGGCGCAAACCGCCCCGTCCATCGGCAGCCTCGACAGCATCTGGGCCACCTCCTCGCAGCTGTCGTTCGGACGCATGGCGCCCGATCACGGCGGCAACCCCGTGCATCAGTCCTTCCACGGCCTGATCGACGAGGCGCGTTACACGCGCACGGCCCGTTCGGCCGCGTGGATCAAGCTGGAGTATGAAAACCAGAAGGCCGCCAACACCTTGACCAACATCGGGTTGCCCGGCGTGCCGGGGGCCCCCACCGACGTGGCCGCCGTGGCCGGTCTGGTCAACTCCGGCAGCGTCACCGTCAGCTGGAAGGCCCCCGCCGACAACGGCGGCGTCGACATCAACAGCTACAAGGCCATGGCCGTGGAGGACACCGCCAAATCCTGCACGGTTCCCGGAACCTTGACCTGCATCATCACCGGCCTCACGCCCGGAAACGCGTACACCTTCGTGGTGCGGGCCTCCAACCCCATGGGCCCCGGCGCCCTCTCGGCTCCGTCCGCCTCCGTGAACGCCCCCGTGTCCCTGCTGGGCGGCGGCGCGCTGATGGTGAACGTCGGGGCGTTCACGGGCGCCTACACCTTCCGCCTGGCGGACAACCTCGCGGACCGGATCCCGGGCACGGGTGACCGCCTGCGGATGACCATCACGGATGTCTCCGGCAAGACGGTGTGGTCGCGCGCGCTCACTACGCGCGACGCGGGCCGCAGCCTCACGTGGAACGGCATGACCACCACCGGCGCGCGCGCGGGCGCGGGCGTGTACTTCGTGCGGGTGTTCGCGGTCACGCCCGCGGGCACGCTGGAGGCCATCCAGGGAGGCGTGCGGCTGGGGCAGTGATCATGTGGTGTTGCAGGGAGGCCAATCATCAATCATGATTCGCCCCTGCAACATCCCCTGCCTCCCCAAACGGATCCCCACAAAAAACCCCCGTCGGCAATGCCGACGGGGGTTTTTTCATGCGGGCGGTCGCGAACACGCGGGCCGGCGGGGCGCGTAGGGGCGAATGATCATTCGCCCCTACGCCCCCGCGTGGTATTCCTGCAGCGACCGCACGCCCATCTCGTTTTTCGCGAGGCCGGCGATGGCCGCCACGGCCGCGCGCGCGCCCGACAGCGTGGTGGTGTACGGGATCTGCGCCAGCAGCGCCGCCTTGCGGATCTGGCCGT
>CAYQFG010000090.1:3067-8412 GCA_964416695.1 uncultured Bifidobacterium sp. | reverse complement strand
CCGGGGAGACAATCATCGCGTCATGTCTTCCCCTCGACATCCCCTCCCGTCTCACGCCTCCCGCGCGGCGGGGGCGGCAAGGTATTGCGTCGAAAGCATCTTGAACGAAGCGCTGCGCCATGCGCACAGGGTGACGATCAGGCCGATGATCCCGGCGGTGATGAAGACCAGGCCGATGCCGCGCCCCTGCCCCACGCCATACCATCCGCCGATCCATTCCACCCCTTTGCCGGTGGTCATGAACGGGATGAAGAAAAACTGGGCGATGGGACCGATGAGGAAGGCCGTCAGCGGCGCCGCCGACAGCTCGACGCTTTGGGCAAATCCGATGACGCGTCCGAGCCGGTCCGTCGGCACCACCTTTTGCAGCACGGTTTGTTCACACGCTTCCACGAACGGCACCACGCTCATCCAGATCAACAGCGCCGCCGCCAGCAGCCAGATCGAGGGCTGCAGCGTCATGACGATGCAGACGATCCAGCAGACGATGTTCACCTTGAAGATCAGGTTCACGGGGTTTTTGCCCAAACCGTATTTCGAAATGTACAGGCCCCCCAGAATGAACCCGAGGCTGAGCACGCCCCACAAGGTGCCCCAGAACTGCACGCTCACCAGCGACAGGCCGTACGCGTCCATCAGCGCCATGAACACGCCGCCGAGGAAGTTGTTGAAGGTGGTGAAGAAGATCAACGGCAGAAGCCCCGGAACGGCGCGCACGATCCGGATGGTTCCCTTCAGGTCCATTTTCGAGGTGTGGGGGGCGGGAGCGCCTGCGGCGGGTTCGGAGGCCGCCGGCGTCGCGGCGCCCGTCGCCGGGAGGTCCGCGTCCGCCGCGTGCCCCGCCACGGAGACCGTGGGGGCTGCCGGCGATTCCTGGATGGCGCCCAGCGGGACCGGCACCGGGACCCCCACGCCGACGGTTTCCTGGGTCCGCAAGGCCGTGGCCGCCGTTTCGTCGACCCTCAGCATCGCCAGGTGAAGGGCGGCCAGGGCCGTGAGCGCAAGGCCGGTCATCATGGTCCAGAAAAAACCGAGAAACCCAAGGCCCACACCCGCGGCCACGTTCGACACGGCGAAGGACGCGCCGAACACCATGCCCGACATGCCATTGGCGCGATCACGTTTGTCTTCCGGAACGATCAGGGCGATCACGGTCGGCAGGGCGATCATGCGGATGTTCCCCGCGATCGCGCCCAGCAGCATCAGGATGATCACACCCCACAGCGGCACGCTGGCGAGATGCGTGAAGGCGGAGGCCTCGTTGAGGGAATACACGCCGAGCGCCAGCGCGAAGAGTGAAAATGTCGCGAGGCTAGAAATCAGCATCGCGGTTTTCTTGCGCGCATGGTCCACGAGGGTGCCGAACCACAAGCCGCACGCGGCGGTGATCACCAGATGGATGCCGGCCATGAGGGAGGTGGCCAGCACCGATCCGGTGGAGAGGTAGGCCCAGTAAATGGCGGTCGCCCAGATGAAGAAGTTTGTGACGTTGGCGACGAGGTTGTTGAACAACAGATGATAAAACGCGCGCGGCATGATGGCGTCCCGGACAGTGAAGGGGAAAAAATAGGTAGCCGCAGAAATGTTCCGTGATTCCTGGCGGCTAAAATCCGGGACTGCTGACAGGGGATGTCAGGAGGAAATCCGGTACCTTCGACTTTTCACCGGCGGTTCAGCTCACGCGGTCCAGCCCGGGATACGGGCCGCCTGCCGCACCCAGTCCGTGAACCGTTTCTCGTCCAGAACGTCATCTTCGTAAATGTCGATCCACCGTGCCTCACCGCTTTTGGCCGTACTGCCGGGAGGCATGGGGTCGAGTGAGGTTCCCTTGAAGAAGGTGACCTTCACATACTTCGTGAGCACATGAAAAGAGAGAAACCACCCTTGTCCGGCTCCGTAGAAGGGTGAGTTCCAGCGCACGGCCTTCTCGACTTCCGGAACCGCCTTGACGATCAAGGCGTCGAGCCGTTTGCCCAGAGCGCTTTTCCAGCCCGGCATGTTGGCGATGTACAGCTGGACCGGAGCGTCTCCGTCACCCTTGGGGATTTGCGGGTTCCCGCCGGAGAGCAGTACGATCCCGTTTTCGTTCCGGGGAAGGTGCGCGGTGCGGGCGCCTCCGGTTTTGGAGGAGGCCTTGGGGGAAAGGGCGTGACCGGAAGTTGCGCCCGCCTTTAAGACCTTGGCGGCCTTGGGTGTCTTTCCGGTCTTTGCTGCCTTGGATGCCTTGGCCGTCTTTGCCGTTTTCACCGGTTGTGTGCCGGCTGTCGGGGAGGACGGTTTGCGGGATGATTGAGGGACCATGAGCCTCTCCTGATGTTCTGGTGACGGTTCTTGTTCAGCCTGTCGGGGAGCTTCCCTTGCGTCCTGAAGCGGCCTTCGCGGGACGAGGTCGCCGCCAAGGGATGCGATACCGCCCTTCGGTTCCTGTGGAAAGCGCGATCCTGCGCTTCCCGCTCCTTACAGCGGGCTGAGCGACAGGCGGCCGTAGATGAGGAGGCCGCTGAGAGCGGCCACCACCAGCCAGTAGATGACCTGACCATTGAACCCGTGCCCCGCACTGAGATGCAGGATGCAAAACAGCAGTATTTCGGCCACCAGGAACAAGGCCGCGACGATGATCAGTCCGCTCCATCCGCGGTTCAGGACGGGGGCGACCAGCGCGGCCGCGGCGAACAGCTCCACCACGCCCAGAGCGAGCCACGCGGCGTTGGGAAGCGCCGCGAGGGAGGGAACGGCGGTCTGCACGGGATTGGTGAATTTCCATACGGCCCCCATGATGGTGTGCACGGCGAGCAGGATCTGCAGGGTCCAGAAAATGATGTTCATAGGGGGATCTCCGGAAAAAAACGGGTTGGAAGTGTTTTCGTCGTTGGGTGTGTTTGCGTCAAGGGTCGGGAAGACGCCGCGTCACGGGCGCGTGACGTCGTGCTCCTGCCGCAACAGGGTCGCGAGAGTCTCCAGCATGCCCTTCCAGCCGTAGGTGGCGCCATGGAAGGCCTGCTTGCCAAAAGGATGGGCAAGATCGAACCCGGTGTGCTCGAACAGCAGTCGCGTCGCGGTTTCCGCAGGCCCGTCGGGCACCAGCCGGAAGCTGACACGCGTATCGACGACGGGCCCCCCCGCCGACCATGAAAATTCCAGATGTTCGGGTTCATCACACACCAGCACTTCGCAGTCCACCGTCAGGCCCGGAAAATCGATGTCCGGTTTCGGAGGCACCTGAAAGGTGAACCGGTGCCCGACACGGGGCTGGAAGTCGTTGGGGTGCAACCACTCCGCGAGCACCTCGGGTGTGGTGAGGGCCCGCCATACCTCGGCACGGGGGTGGGGGAGCGTGAGTTCGCGGCGAACGCCGTGCGGTGCTGCCTCCATCGGGATCTCCTTTCAGCGGGGCCTGGGGGTGTGACGGGGTGGGAGGGCTTCGTGCGCGGATGGGCGCGCGGCATCGTGCCCTGACCGGCCGGGTTTTTTGAGTACGGCCTGAAGCCGGCCGAGATGGTCGTCCCAAAACCGTTCGTAGCGTGCGATCCAGTCCCGCACGGGGGCGAGGTTTTCCGGGACGAGGCGATAGCGGTGTTCACGCCCCTGCCGGCTCAGCGAGACGAGACCGGCCGCCAGCAAAATGCGCAGATGCTGCGAGATGGCGGGACGACTCATGGCGAAGCTTTCCGCCAGCGCATTCACGGGCGTATCGCCTTCGGCGAGCAAATCCAGGATCTGCCGGCGCACCGGGCTGGCGATGGCCGCAAAGGTTTCGGCCGCATCCGCGGAGGCGTCGGGAACGGACGCAGTCACCCGACCTTGCCTGGCGGCTTGTCGCGATGACGGCAGGGGCCGTGCATGAGGGGCGGTGTGTCTCGGGCGCATGCGACGATAATAGGTAAGATAAAGCTTACGTGTCAAGGGGTTCAGGGAACGAGGCGGCGGCGTCCCCTGAAGTGCCCCCTCAGTGGATCCAAACGTGGATGCAAAGTGGGACACAAATTGGGACGCAACTTGGGACGCAAAGTGGGTCGGGGCCGCGTACCTGGTCGCACCTGGGTCGGGGGCCGCAACGGAGGAGGGGGGCAGGGATCGGCGGGAGGGGAGTGGCAGGGCGGAATGCCGGGGGGCCCTGCGGCCGCGCCCGCGAGTGAAGCCCCCCCAAAAAAAATGTGGCGGCCCCTTGCAAAAGCACGGGCCGCCCGGGGGCGATCATGGGCGTTACGCGGTCCGGATCCGTCTTTTCGACTCCCGGGGATGTCTCCACGGGGGTCGTCCGGTCGGCCCGCTGTATCGGCCTGATGTGTTGAATTTAGGGCGTATGGAGGGGTTTTGTGTCAAGATTATGTCATTTCCCGGTGAAATTCACGTCCCGGAAAAATTGTGTATCTTTGAGATGCAAAATTCATGGGAATTTTCTATAAAACGAATCCCTCATTTCCGATCCTGACGATCGATGAGGTTTTCAACCACATGAAGCGTGGTCGGGAGCCCGGTGACTTCGTTGCTGACGAGTCTCACCATCCGGGCCCTCACCATCCGGGGCTTATGTCCCGCACTCCCGTCCTTTCGTCCCGGATTTCCCTGACCAACCCGCCTTCACGGCGGCCCTTGCCGCGCGTCCTGACGCGCATCGGGTATCCCGCATCGCGCTGCGCCCCGGCTTTCGAAGGCCCCGGCCTGGAAACGGGACGCAGCGCGATGCCTCACCCCCGCCGTCGTCCTGCGCGGCTCCACCCCGCGGTCCCGTTCCCGGCCGCACGGCGAATGCAGGCCCGACCCGGACACGGGCCCGCCCCGGAAAGACGTCCCGCTGCGCCGCAGCGCTCCGTCCTCCAGACATGCGATCATGACCGGAACGAGGATCCGGTCGCACCATAAATCGCTGTAGCGCCCTGTCATGGCGACAGGTTCCGCACGTTCATCCTCGACGCGACGCCCGCGACCCCGTCCCGACACACGGCGTGGTCGCATCCCTTGTCGCACCCACCAGAGTCCAGGAGACTCGCTTTCAAGGAGGTTTTTTATGGCACGCCCCCGCAAGGTCATCCATGATGACCGTTACGACGAAACGTCCCTCAATCACGACCTGACGCCCGAGGAGATCCGCGCGCGTACGGCCGCCCTCGAGGCCGGTGAGGCCGGTGAGGCCGGTGAAGCCGGTGTGGCCGGCGGCAGCTACGTCATCGAAGAAGATTCCGAACAGCCGCTCGAAATCGGCGCGCGCGATGACGGAAGCTACTTCGACGTCCTGCGCGACGACGACAGCGAAGACGATTACTGACGCCGGACTTCGCGAGGTCACGGACGGTGCCGGCGTCAGGGGACGTCAAAAGCCGTCCGATGACACGCGCAGGCCCCGG
>CAYQFG010000090.1:1366-2967 GCA_964416695.1 uncultured Bifidobacterium sp. | reverse complement strand
CAGGCCCCGGTCAGGAGAGCCTTTCCGGATCGTCCAGCTGCATCCGTTCATCATCACCGGCCATTCCCAGGCTCGCCTGGTCCTCCTGCGCTCCCGCCTCCGCCATCACCGCGCTGAGGTTGGGATCCGCGGGGTCGACCTGCGGGCCGTTTTCGACTTCATTCCCGGTGGGATCGCGGGCCGGCCCGCTTTCCCGTTCCCTTTCGGCGTTCTCCCGTCCTTCCCGGCCGATACCGCGCGCGGCATCCTCCATGACATCCTGCCGCAAATCAAGGACGTCTTCCGACAGGCCCGCCATCTCTCCGGTCGCGCGATCGTCATCTTCTCCGCGGCTCTCCTCTTCATAGCTCCCGCCCCGCGTCTCCGGGCCGACCGCTTCCGTCTTGCCGCGGGCCTGCATGGTTTTGGAGCGCGTTCTGGTTTTTCCACGTGTCATGGGATCCCCCTTGCTGATGTGATCGTACAGCGGCCCGTGCGCGTTGGCGGTGCCGGTGATCCGTGCGGACCGCACCAACACCATCCAAAACGGAATGACCGCAGGCGAGAGCCGGGAGGGGGGAAGACAAAAAGGCGGGTATTTGGGGGGAGGGGCGCCCCCGCGCGGCGGGGGCGGGCGGAGGCGCGTCACCTGCGCCGCCACCCCCGTTGGGGAACGCGGTTTTTTACAACAGCTCGCGGCGCAGGTCCGCAGGGCTTTTGGGTGAGAGCAACCCGGGCGCGATGTCGAACACCGTGCGCGCGCCGCTTTGGCCCTCGCGGTGCAAACGATGCGCCGCGCGCGCGTAGGCCACCAGTACGCTGGAGGTGAACTCGGGGTTGCTGCCCAGCTTGATGGCGTACTCGTTCACCTGAGCCGTACCCGAGCCGGTCACGCCGCTGCGGAGCACGAAACCGCCGTGCGGCATGCCCGCATGGTCGCGGTCGAGCGTCTCCTGCGTGACGACGTGCACGGTGGTGTCGTAGTCGGCGAAGTAGGCCGGCATGGTGACGATCGTCTGCTCCACCGCCAGGGCATCGGCGCCCGGTTGCAGCACCACGTAGCACTCGCGTTTGTGTTTCTCGCGCGTGGTCAGCTGCGGACGTTCTCCCGCGCGCACGCGGGCGATGGCCTCTTCATTGGGGATCGTGTACTGTACGCCCGCTTTCACACCGGGGACGCGCCGGATCGCATCGGAGTGGCCCTGGCTGAGGCCGCGGCCCCAGAACGTGTAGGTGTCGCCGACGGGCAGCAGGGCTTCGCCGTACAGGCGATTGAGCGAGAACATGCCGGGGTCCCAACCGACGGAAATGACGCCCAGCGTGCCGGCGGCGCGGGCCGCGGCATCCACCGCGTCGAAGTACGCCGGGATTTTCACATGCGTGTCAAAGCTGTCGACCGTGTTGAACAACGCGGCGAGCGCGGGGCCTTGTTCGGGCAAGTCCTTGGCGGAGCCGCCGCACAGGATCATCACGTCGATGCGGTCGCGCCAGGCGGCGGCGTCATCGAGCGAGACCACGGGCAGGGCCGGGTCTCCGGGTTTCAGGGAGGCGGGGTCGCGGCGGGTGAAGAGCGCCACGGGAGTCATGTCGGGGTTTTGACGGAGGGACGCGAGGACGCCGCG
>CAYQFG010000090.1:0-1266 GCA_964416695.1 uncultured Bifidobacterium sp. | reverse complement strand
GGGCCGGCGGCGGGGCGGCCGCCTTCGATGCGCTCGACCGCCTGTGCGGCTTGCAGCCGCACTTCAAATTCCGGCGCTTCGGCGGCGGCGGTTTTGAGCGCGGCCAGCGCGCTGGCGTCGCCGAGTTCGTAGAGAAACCGGGCCGCACGCCACCGTACCAGCTTGTTCTTGTCGCCGAGGGCTTCGACCATTGCGTCGATCGCGCGGGCGCGGTCATCCCCTGAAGGCGCGAGGTCGTTGAGCGCGTCACCCGCCGTACGGCGGATAACGGGCGCCTTGTCCTTGAGTGCCCCGATCAGCGGCTCGAGTGTTTCCGGAATCTTCAGCAACCCGAGGTAGATGGTGGCGAGGCGCCGCACGGAAACATGCGGATCGTGCATGGCCGCCGCCAGTTCGTTGAAGTGCGCCGCATCCGCGCCGAGGGAGTCCACCGCCGCGTACCGCTGCTTCCAGTCACCGGAGGCCAGCAGCTCGGCGCGCTCCTCGTCGGTGTAGCGGCGGCGGGTCTCCTTGACTTCGGGGCCGTCGGGGCTTTGTGCGAAAGCCTGTCGCACCAGCGCGTCCAGACGCGCGTCCGGATAGGACGCGTCGATCTCCGCCGCCAGCGCCTCGGCCGCCTCCTGCAGCTCGCCGTAGCGCGGTTCGACGGGCACCCAGCGGCGGTCCAGCAGCATGTTGGGCGAAGCCGGCGTGGCGGCCTTCACCGCTGCGGCAAAGCGCGGGGGCAGGTTCGCGCGCACTTCCTCAACGGTCTTTGTGGCTCCGGGCGATCCGCCGCGGCCGGCTCCGGCACCACCTCCCTGCGTATCGCCGGGGCCGCCAGCCTGTGTGGCGCTTCCCTCCCCGTCATCACTGGTCGCCGGGCCGTACGTGTGCTTTTGCGCCTTCACCAACAGCGGGATGCGGCGGAAGTACTGGATGAACATATGCACCTGGCCCATGCCTTCGTCGGCACCATCGTCTCCGGCGTTGACGGGGTTTTCCGCCGTACCGTTGTCTCCCAGCACGTCGCGGGCGCGGGCGAGAATGCTTTGCCAGTCGGCGGAAGACGAGACGCGCTGCAGGGCCACAAAATCGAGGCAGTGGTACAGGCTTTTGACGCCCGGGATGTCGAGCAGCCCCCGGATCGCCACCGGATAGTGCGCCCGTTCGGCGGCGGGAGCGGCGGAGGAATACGCGTAACGTTCACCCTGCGGCAGCGACTCCTCCAGATTCAGTTTCATGTTGTTGGGGTTCGGGGTGGGTTCGATGGAACGCAAACGCATG
>CAYQFG010000089.1:0-8433 GCA_964416695.1 uncultured Bifidobacterium sp. | reverse complement strand
TTTCCCAGGAACCGCATGCGCCCCCCTGTCGACAAAATCCGCAACTTCTGCATCATCGCGCATATCGATCACGGCAAGTCCACGTTGGCGGATCGCATGCTGGAGACCACCCAGACCGTGATGCGCCAGCACATGCAGGCCCAGGTGCTGGACAGCATGGACCTGGAACGTGAACGCGGCATCACCATCAAGTCGCACGCCATCCGCATGCGGTATACCCATGAGGGCGAAGAGTATTTCCTGAACCTCATCGACACCCCCGGGCACGTGGACTTCACCTATGAGGTGTCGCGTTCGTTGGCGGCGTGTGAAGGCGCGATTCTGGTCGTGGACGCCACCCAGGGCATCGAGGCGCAGACCCTGAGCAACCTCTACCTCGCACTTGACAATGATTTGACCATCTTGCCCATCCTGAACAAGATCGACCTTCCCTCGGCGCATCCCGATGATATTGCCGAGAGCATCGGGGAACTTCTGGGGTATGACCCGGCCATGGTGCCGCGCGTGTCGGCCAAGGAGGGAATCGGCGTCAAGGAGTTGCTGGACCGCATCGTGACCGATATCCCGCCGCCGAAAGCGGACCGGAGCCTGCCGCCGCGCGCCCTGATTTTCGACTCCAAGTTTGATTCCTACCGGGGCGCGATCGCGTACATCCGCGTGTTCGACGGGATTCTGGAACGCAAGGCGCCCATCCATCTGATGGCCACCAACAAGGATTATGAAGCGATCGAGCTGGGCTTCCTCACCATGGAGCGGAACCCGACCGACTCCCTGGCGGCCGGCGAGGTGGGCTATCTGGTGGCCAACATCAAGAACGTGCAGGACACGAAGATTGGCGATACCGTCATCGACCGGCGCAATCCGGCGACGGAGGCCTTGAAGGGTTACAAGGACATCATCCCCATGGTCTTCGCGGGGATATACCCCGTCGACACCAATGATTTCGAAGATCTCCGTCTTTCCCTGGAAAAGCTGGCATTGAACGATTCCGCCCTGTCCTGGGAGCCGGAGACCTCCCAGGCGCTCGGGTTTGGCTACCGGGTGGGTTTTCTCGGTCTTCTCCACATGGAGGTGGTTCGCGAGCGCCTGGAGCGCGAGTTCAACATGGACGTGATTTCCACCGTGCCGAACGTGGTGTACCACGTGCACCTCAGCGACGGTGAAGTCATTACGATCGAAAACCCCAGCCGCCTTCCGGATGCAGGCAAGTACGACGCCATCGAAGAGCCTTACGTGAAGTCCCAGATCATCGTCCCCAAGGACTTCGTCGGGGGCATCATGAAGCTGGCTGAGGAAAAGCGCGGCGTCTATCTGCAGATGGAGTATCTGACGCAGGACAAGGTCAGCCTGTCCTACGAGTTCCCCTTGGGCGAGATCATGTTCGATTTTTTCGACAAGATGAAGTCGGTCAGCAAGGGCTACGCGTCGTTCGACTACGAACCGATCGGATATCGCAAGGGCCAGCTCGTGAAGCTCGACATCCTGTTGAACGGGGAACCGGTGGACGCCTTTTCCGTGATCATTCACCGCGATAAAGCCTACACCTGGGGCAATGCGCTGTGCTCCAAACTGAAGGAGCTGATCCCGCAGCAGATGTTCGAAGTGGCCATTCAGGCGGCCATCGGCGGGCGCGTGATCTCGAGGAGCACGGTCAAGGCGCTGCGGAAAAACGTGACGGCCAAGTGTTACGGCGGCGATATTTCCCGCAAGCGCAAGCTGCTGGAGAAGCAAAAAGAGGGCAAAAAACGCATGAAAGCCGTGGGGAGCGTCGAGATTCCCCAGGAAGCTTTTCTTGCAGTGCTGTCCATGGACAAGGATTGAAACGGCTTTCGTAATCCTCAAAGGCGTCCGCGCAGCGGGCGCCTTTTTTGTTTGGGCTCCAGGGTTTTGGCGCGATGTTTCACGTGAAACATCGGTGACGCGCGGCCTCCGGCGGACCGCGTTCATGGAGATCGTGTTCATGCATCAAGGGAGGTGGTGGCCCCTGAGTTTCCGCTTCCCGGCGTGTGGTGCCCTTCCTCCCCGTTTCCCCTTCCCCACCCTTGTCCCCGCGCGGCTTGTCCGTCGGTCGCTGGATTTTGCAATGCGCCCGGTCTTGCGGGGACTGGCGCCCGTTTCCGTCACCCGGGTTTGTGTGGGGGGGAGTCTTCCGGGCGTGCTGTTTCACTTGGACGCGCCCCGCCTCTGTGACCGCTGGAAGGCGAGGCCCCGAAAGGAACAGGACGAGGTCCGCCGTTCTGGCAGGAGGGTGCGCCGGAAGGCCCCACACGATGCTTGGCGGCGACGGATGGGAACCCCCTTCCCCTGCCGGTTTGCGCGTCGACATGGCAGGGGTCTCGAGGCGGTTCGGGGGCCATAACGTGGAACAGGGGGGCGCTTAGGGGTGGTGGACCGCATGGGGGCGCGAGCTTCGTGTCGCTCCGGGTGTCGCTCCGGAGGTCGTTTCGGATCCGGGTTGCCTGAACGGACAGGGGCCGTTGTTTCACGTGAAACAACACGTGTCGCAGGCTTGTTCCAGCCTCCTTCCCTCACCTCCCCTTCCACTCTGGCCTCACACTCTTCCCCACCGCCTCCGCTTTCGTCGGCGGGTGTCCTGAAAGCGGCCCCCTGGCGACATCCGCACATTGGTGGATAGTGGCGGAGCCCTGCCTTCACGTGAAACCAGGGGAAACAAAGGGCATTGTTTCACGTGAAACACGCCCCTCAGGGTTCATGCTTCTTTCGTGTGGTCTGGGTGCACAAAGACTTAGACACTGCGGGGCACGGACTCCGCTGCGGGCACGAGGCGGATGGGAGGCTGTCCAGCGCCGCCGGAGCGGGGGTGCGGGAAGCCCGACGTGATATCCATCTTGAATCCCGACCATGTTGTCGTACATTTAGATTCACTATGAATGGTCTTCTGATTGACCCGTCTTCTTTCGAGGAGAAAGTCCAGGACAAGCTGCGGGTACTGGAATCCATCTATCGTCGTTGGAACAAGAATCTCAATCTGGTGAGCCAACAGGATGAAGCCCTGATCTGGGAGCGTCATATCGTGGACTCATTGCAATTGATTCCGTTCTTCAACGACGTGAACAAGTTGGCCGACATGGGAGCCGGTCCCGGGTTGCCCTCGCTTCCCCTTGCGATCGCGTGTCCCGACATCGACTTCTTCGCGATCGAACCGAACCAGAAGAAAAGCGCATTGATGCAGGAGATCATCCGCGAAGTGCGCATTCCGAACTTCCACATCCTGACCGAGCGCGTCGAACGCGTGTACCTGTCTCATATGGATGTGGTGTGTTGTCGCGCTTTCGGTGAATTCAATCGCGACGCAAAGCTTGCGTACAAGATGTTGAGGCCGCAGGGGCAGTTCATGACCTTCAAGGTGGAACCGTATCACGAAGCGCCCGCGGGTTACGATCGCATCGAGTCGCATCCGTACACGCTGCCGGGCATTCCGCGCACCTACTACGTGATCGTCGCATCCAAGGCCGGTGAGTCATGATGACCGGTCTTGTTCCCGCTCCGGCCATCGTTTCCATCGTCTCAGGCGGCTTCAAAGGAACACGGACATGAGATCGCGCATCATCGCAGCGTGCAACCAGAAGGGCGGCGTGGGCAAGACCACCACGTGCGTGAATCTTGCCGCCGGTCTGGCCGCGATGGAAAAACGGGTTCTGCTGGTGGACATGGATCCCCAGGCGAATTCGACCCAGGGCCTGGGCTTTGACGAAGGTTTTGAGAACGACGTTTACGATGCCTTGTTGCTGCCCGAGTCCGAAGTCACCCAGGAGCGGATCCGCGGTTTCGTGCAGAAGTCGGGCATGCCGTATCTCGACCTCTTCCCCTGCTCGCGCTCCCTCGCGGGCCTCGAAGTCAAGCTTCTGCAGGAGGACAAGCGGGAGCGCCGGTTGAAGCGCGTGCTGGATGCGATCCGCGCGGATTACGATTTCATTCTGATCGACTCTCCCCCCAGCCTCAACATCCTGACGCTCAACGTTCTGACCGCGGCGGATACGGTGTTGATCCCGATCCAGTGCGAGTACTATGCGCTTCAGGGGCTGGCGGAACTGTTGAACACGATCCGTCTGGTGCAGCAGAGCACCAACCCGAACCTGGCCATCGAAGGTGCGGTGCTGACGATGTACGACAGTCGTCTCAACCTGTCCAAGCAAGTGGCCGAAGACGTGCAGAACACGTTCTCGGAGAACGTGTTCAAGACCATCATCCCGCGGAGCGTCAAACTGTCCGAGGCTCCGTCGTTCGGCAAGCCCGTGATTCTGTACGACGTGGTGTCCGTGGGTGCGGTGCGTTACATGGAACTCGCCAAAGAAGTTCTGGAGAAACCTTGAGCCGGCGCGCACTGGGTAAAGGCCTCGATGCCATTTTCGCGAACCTCGGAACGGAGGTCGCGAATCCGCAGACGGGAACCGCGGTTCATGAGATCGAGTTGTCGCTCATTTCCGCCAATCCGTATCAGCCGCGGCGCGAATTCGGCGCGGACGAGCTGCACGAGCTGGCCGAATCGATCCGGCTGAGTGGATTGATCCAGCCGATTTTCCTGCGCAAGCACGGGAACGGCTACCAGATCGTCTCGGGCGAGCGCCGTTTCCGGGCCTTTCAGAGCCTGGGCCGGGACCGCATCCCCGCGCTGGTCCGCGACAAGGTGTCCGATCGCGACATGCGCGAGCTGGCGATCGTGGAAAACGTCCAGCGCGTCCAGCTGAATCCGGTCGAGGAGGCCCTCGCCTACGAGCAGCTGGTGAACGATCTCGGGTTGACGCACGAACAGGTGTCGGAACGCGTCGGCAAGAGCCGTACGGCGGTGACCAACACGCTGCGTCTGCTCAAGCTCGAACCGGAAGTGCGGGACTGGGTCAGCGAGGGCAAGCTCACCGCCGGTCACGGCCGGGCTTTGCTTCAGTACCAGGGCGCGGCGCAGGTGGCCCGGGCCCGCGCGGTGCTCGAGTCGTCGCTCAACGTGCGGGACGCGGAGAAAAAGGAAGGCTCCCCGAAGAAGTCCGCGTTCAAAACGGCGGCGCTGCTGGATGCCGACACCAAGGCGTTTCTCGACGAGGTGCGCACGCTCACCGGCCTCAAGGTTTCCCTCCGTGGAGGCACGGGCAAGGTTCGCAAGGGCGTTCTCGAGCTGCACTTCTCCGACCGTGAACATCTCGCGGCCCTCCTCGCGACCCTGCGGCGCGGGCACGCGGAGCCATGACGACGGGAGACCGCGCCGGAACCCGCCACGCGTGCAGACGCGTGGCGCACACCTCCCCCGATCCCGTCTTTTTATCGTCCGACCCGTTGATTCCCTTCGCGTAGTTCGTACTTATTCGTTCGGCCCGACCCGGCACACGTACCCTGAAATCCCCGTATGGCAACCCGCAAGAAGAAACGCTTCATCACCATCCAGATCCTTCCCGAAGGATCGGGCGAAGCGTGGACCTTCCGGCTGCGGCGCCCGTTTTTCGAATTCCTGTTTTACGCCAGCGTGGTCGCCCTGTTCGCCGCCGGCTTCGCGGCCGTCAAGCTCACCCAGATCCAGGGCAAGGTGCTGCTCGCCAACCATATGGCGCTGCGCAACCAGGAGCTGCTCGACCGCCAGCGCAAGATGCAGCAGCTGGAAGACGAGATCGAGGCCATCGCCCGGAAGGAGCGGGCGATCCGGGAAATCCTGCACGCGTTTCTCGCACCGGTCCCGGTCAGGTCGGCGACGGGACGGCCCGAGGCCGCGGCCTTGGGGGACGACGGCATGCTCGACCCCGTGTGGCGCGAGAACCTGCAGAGCATCAACCGACGCGTGGGCACGGCCACCGCCATGGCGCACGAACGCAGGCCCAACATCTGGCCGGTCAAGGGAATTGTGACCCAGCGGTTTTCGCAGGGGGGGGCGGAACCACGGCATGACGGTGTCGACATCATGCCGGAGGAGAATGCCGTGGTGGTGAGCGCTGCGCGCGGGCTGGTCGTGGAAGCAGGGTGGGATAACGATTTGGGAAATTATGTCCGCATCGACCACGATTTTTCCGTGGAAACGGTCTACGGCCATCTGGCCCGATCCGTGGTGCGGGCGGGCGACCAGATCGGAAAGGGCGAGCCCGTGGGGGTGGTGGGAAACAGTGGCCGCAGTCTCGGTCCCCACCTTCACTTCGAAATTATCTTGGAAGGCAAGGCGGTTGACCCCTTGACGTACCTGGAGTAGGACGTCATCATAATGTTTCAAAGGAAGAGCAGCAACGGAACAATGACGCGAAGGCCTTGGTGAAGGGCTGAATCCCGGAGTTTGAGCATTATTGTCGCATTGAGCGTTGTTGTCCTGTTCGTTTTCTTCATGAGGTTCCCAAATGTCCAAGCACGCAGTCACTGGCATGACGTTCATCGGAGAAGGCACACGCATTTCAGGCGACATGTCCGTGGAGCACGACCTGCGGGTGGAAGGAGCGGTCAAGGGGCTGGTCTCCGTGGGGGGCACGCTTGTGCTGAGTGTCTCCGGCAGCATCGAAGGGGACGTGACCGCCCGGAGTGCGGCGCTCGCGGGCCGGCTGGTGGGGAACATCCACGTGCAGGAAAAGCTGGTGCTGGAAGAAAAGTCGGTACTGCAGGGGGATCTCGTGGCCCGCGAGCTGGTGGTCCAGGAAGGGGCGATCTTCCAGGGCAGTTGCTCGATGGAAGGGCGCGAAGCGTAAAGCTCCCTCCCTGAGGACGCCCCGTCCGGTGACAGGGCGGGATGACGGCACGTTCTTCCCCCTCTCACCGGCGCGCCTTTACCCCTGTTTTCACACTTTTTCCTTGTTCTTGCTGTGTCCGGAGGGCGGCCGGGGTAGATTACGGACATGAGCACTCCCCGGCTTTCTCCCGACGTGGCCTTGCTGATGGGCATGGGGATTTCCGTGGCCGTATGGCTGACCGTCGGGGTGCTGACCGGACGCTGGGCGGATCGTGCATGGGGCTGGGCTCCCTGGGGAACGCTGGGGGGGAGCCTTGTCGGAATCACGGGCGCGGCAGTGAATATCTACCAGATCATCCGCAAGATGGAGCGCCGCGAGAAGCAAAATCGCGAATAAGGCGCCGCAACCTCGCCGCCGTTACGAGACGGGTATGGCAAAATGCCGCGGCCAGGACGGCAACCGCGTCTGTTCGCGGAGATAAGCGGCTGATTTTACGTCGATTCCGGTTGATCTCTCTTTGAATCCCGGTGTCGTCTTTCTAATATTTCTGCCCGTTCTCCAGCGGCTATGGCCGCGCTTCCCAAGAACAAAATTGAACTCTTTCAACAAAACACTTGGCCTGACGACGCTGGTGCTCTGTGTGGGTACGGTCATTTTGTCGTATTTCTGGCCGGGGTTGCACGCGGGGTTCGGAATCGCGGGCATCGCCCTCATGGCCCTCAACGCGTTCGCAGCCATCGCCATCCTCAAGCTGAGGCTGGGAATGGAGCCCATCCGTCTGGTTCTGACGTCGATGGTGGCCCGCCTGGGCGTGGTGGCGGCGGCGATCCTTCTGGTCGTTGCGCTTGTGGAGCGCGGACCGGCTCTCTACTCTTTCGTTCTATCGGCGATGGCCGGCTTCGTGGTGTTTCAGGCCGTGGAAGTCCGTCACATCATCCGCAACCCGGGGCTTATCGCGCAATGACTTTTTTCCGTCGCTTCCCCGCCCTTCTCTCCGCGTTCGTCGTGTTGCTCTCCGCCGCCGTCGTCCGCGCCGAAGAAAGTCTGGGCGAGTTCGTTCTCGGTCACGTCGTCGACGCCAAATACTGGTATGTGACCCCCTGGGGGCCCAAGGTTTATTTCCCCGAATGGATGGCCGGCGGTTCGCTGCACGTGTTCATGATGTTCCTGGCCGCGCTGCTGTTGCTCCTGTTGCTGGTTCCCGCGTCGCGTCGTTCCAGCCCCGCACCCCGAGGCCGCCTGGCGAACATGATCGAGGCCATGGTGATCTTCATTCGCGACGAAGTCGTCACCCCGAATCTCGGTGAAAAGGAAGGCCGCAAGTGGCTTCCGTTTTTCCTGACCATTTTCTTCTTCATTCTGACGCTGAACCTGGTGGGCCTGATCCCCGGAATGGGCACCGCCACGTCGAACATCAACTTCACCTCTGCGTTCGCCATCATGATTTTCGGGACGTTCAACGCGGTCGGGATCATGCGGAACGGTCCGGTGCATTACTTCATGAACCTCATTCCCAAGGGCGTGCCGTTCTGGCTGTTTCCCCTGATGGCGTTCATCGAGCTGGTGGGCCTGTTCACCAAGGCGATCGCCCTGGCCCTGCGTCTGTTCGCCAACCTGACCGCCGGTCACGCGCTGGTGTTCTCGTTGCTGGGCCTGAACATCGTGTTCAAGTGGTGGCTGTCCCCGGTGCTGGGGCCCTTTACGGTATTCATCTACCTCATTGAAATCCTGGTGGCCTTCCTCCAGGCGTACATCTTCACCTTGCTGTCGGGCTTGTTCA
>CAYQFG010000088.1:0-8762 GCA_964416695.1 uncultured Bifidobacterium sp. | reverse complement strand
GACACATGGCCGAACGTAGAACGTACTCCTCCAGCAGCTTCAATTTCGACCTGCCATATCTGCTTGACGTGCAGGTCAACTCCTTCAATCGCTTCATCCAGGCGGGCATGCTTCCCAAGGAGCGCAAGCGCGAAGGGCTGCAGAAGATCTTTGCCGAGATCTTCCCCATCAGCGATCTCAAGGAGCAATATGCCCTTGATTTCGAGGGCTACTCCCTTGGCGTCCCCAAGTATTCCATCGAGGAGTGCCAAAAGCGGGGCATGACCTACGCCGCGCCCCTCAAGGCCACGCTCAGCCTGAACGTGTTCGAAGGCGAGGGCGAGGACAAGAAGTTCGTGGAGAAAATCACGAACGACGTGTACATCGGCGACCTCCCGCTCATCACGCGCAACGGCACCTTCATCGTCAACGGCTCGGAGCGCGTGATCGTTTCGCAGCTGCACCGTTCGCCCGGCGTGAGCTTCGACGAAGAAACCCACACCAACGGCAAGCGCATGCTCAAGGCGCGCGTCATTCCGTACCGCGGTTCCTGGGTCGAGTTCCTCGTGGACGTGAACGAGGCGATGTACATCAACATCGATCGTCGCCGCAAGATTCCGGCCACCATCCTGCTCCGCGCTCTCGGTTTCTCGCGCAACCAGGACATCCTGAAGCTGTTCTACGCTGCGGAAGAAGTTCCGGTGAGCGACGAGAACCTCGAGGACAAGATCCTGTGGGAAGACCTGGTCGACACGTCCACCGGCGAGCTGATCGCCGACGCGAACACCGCGCTCACCGCCGTGGTCATCAAGCGTGCCGTTGAAGCGGGCCACAAGAAAATCAAGGTGATCGCCGAACTCGATCACAACCCGGTGATTCACCTCACCCTCAATGCCGACCCCACGCACAATGAGGAAGAGGCCCTCTTCCGCATTTACACGCTCATTCGCCCCGGAGACCCGCCGAACGTCGCGACCGCGCGCACGTTGCTCGAACGCCTGTTCTTCGATGACAAGCGTTATGACCTCGGCGAGGTGGGACGTTACCGCATGAACAGCCGTCTGAAGCTGGAAGTGCCCATGGAAACCATGACGCTGACCCGGGAAGACTTCCTGGCGATCATGCGCTACCTCAACGGCCTGTACCAGAACGACGGCTTCCTCGACGACATCGACCATCTGGGCAACCGTCGCGTGCGTTCGGTGGGCGAGCTGCTGGGCAACCAGTTCTCGCTGGGGCTGACGCGCATGGCCCGTACGATCCGCGAACGCCTGTCGCTCCGCGACAACGAAGACATGACGCCGCAGGATCTGGTGAACGCCCGTACGGTCTCCACCGTGATTTCGACGTTCTTCGGGTCTTCCCAGCTCAGCCAGTTCATGGACCAGATGAACCCGCTGGCGGAACTGACGCACAAGCGCCGCATGTCGGCGCTCGGCCCCGGCGGCCTGACGCGCGAACGTGCGGGCTTCGAGGTGCGCGACGTTCACCACAGCCACTACGGGCGTCTGTGTCCCATTGAAACGCCTGAAGGTCCGAACATCGGCCTGATTTCCTCCCTGGCCGCGTATGGTCGCGTGAATCCGTACGGCTTCATCGAAACGCCCTACCGCAAGGTCAAGAACGGCGTCGTGTCCAACGAAGTCGTCTACCTGACGGCTGACCAGGAAGACGAATACAACGTCGCCCCGGCGTCCGCCCGGATCGACGAGAAGAACCGTCTGGTGGAAGACTGGGTCATCGTGCGCAAGCAGGGTGATTTCCCCGTGATTCCGCGCGATCAGGTCCAGCTCATGGACGTGTCGCCCAAGCAGCTGGTGTCCATCGCGGCGGGTCTGATCCCGTTCCTCGAGCATGACGACGCCAACCGGGCGTTGATGGGCTCCAACATGCAGCGCCAGGCCGTGCCCCTTCTGAAGGCCGAAGCGCCGATCGTCGGTACGGGCCTCGAAGCCCGCACCGCGTACGACTCCGGCGCCATGGTTACCGCCGTGAACTCGGGCGTGGTCCACTTCGTGGACGCGGCCACCATCGTCGTCAAGCGCGATGAGGCCAAGAAGTCCGCCGCAGACTTCCTCGACGTGCCCGAATACGACACGTACAGGCTGCGCAAGTTCGAGCGCAGCAACCAGGACTCCACGATCAACCAGAAGGTTCTGGTGAACGTGGGTCAGAAGGTCGCCAAGGGCCAGGTGCTGGCCGACGGCTCCAGCACGCAGAACGGCGAGCTGGCGCTGGGCAAGAACATCATTGTGGGCTTCCTGCCGTGGAACGGCTACAACTACGAAGACGCGATCATCATCTCCGAAGAGCTGTGCAAGGAAGACACCTTCACCTCGATCCACATCGAGGAGTACGAGCTCGAGGTGCGCGACACCAAGCGCGGTCCCGAAGAACTCACCCGTGAAATCCCCAACGTTTCGGAAGAAGCCCTGGTGAATCTCGACGAGAACGGTGTGATCCGCGTAGGCGCGTACGTCGATGCGGGCGACATCCTGGTGGGCAAGGTCACGCCAAAGGGCGAAACCGAGCTGTCTCCGGAAGAGCGCCTGCTGCGCGCCATCTTCGGCGAGAAGGCCGGCGACGTGCGCGACAGCTCCCTGAAGGCTCCTCCGGGCATGAAGGGCATCGTGGTCGAAACCCGGATGTTCTCGCGCAAGGAACGCGACAAGAAAACCAAGAAAACGGACAAGGAGCGCATCGACGAACTGCGCGCCCAGATTTCCGGGCGTATCGCCGAAATCGCCAATGCCCGCGATCGCAAGCTGCTCGAGTTGCTCGACGGCAACGACGCCCAGGAAATCCGCGACGGTTCGACGCAGGAACTTCTCGTGGCCAAGGGCCGCAAGTTCACGGAGAAGATGCTGCAGCGCATCAACTTTTCCGACGTGACGGCTCCGGAAGGCCTGACGGTCGACGCCGCGGCCAACGCCGTGGCCGAGAAGGTGTTGATGACCGCGAACGAGATGATCCAGCGCTTGCAGGAAGAGCTCGACAAGGAAATCGACAAGATCATCCGCGGCGACGAACTCAAGCCCGGGGTGCTGCAGCTGGTGAAGGTCTACATCGCCAAGAAGCGCCGCATCTCTGTGGGTGACAAGATGGCCGGCCGTCACGGAAACAAGGGCGTCATCTCCAAGATCGTTCCGGTCGAGGACATGCCCTTCATGAAGGACGGTCGCCCGGTTCAGATCCTCCTGAATCCGCTGGGCGTTCCCTCCCGCATGAACGTCGGCCAGTTGCTCGAAACGCACCTTGGCTGGGCGGCGGCGGCGCTGGGCTTCAAGGTGGCCACCCCGGTGTTCGACGGTGCGGGTTACGACGACGTGATCAACATCCTGAAGGAAGCGGGCATGGATCCCAGCGGCAAGACGACGCTGTTCGATGGCCGCACCGGCGAAAAGCTGCACAACGACGTGACCGTCGGCTACATGTACATGCTGAAGCTCGGCCACCTTGTCGATGACAAGATCCACGCCCGTTCGATCGGTCCCTACTCGCTCGTCACCCAGCAGCCGCTGGGCGGCAAGTCCCAGTTCGGCGGTCAGCGCTTCGGTGAAATGGAAGTGTGGGCGCTGGAAGCCTATGGCGCGGCGTACACCCTCCAGGAAATCCTGACGGTGAAGTCCGATGACGTGATGGGCCGCTCCAAGATCTACGAGTCCATCGTGAAGGGTGAAAATTCGCCGCGCCCCGGCGTGCCTGAATCCTTCAACGTGCTCATCAAGGAAATGCAGGCGCTCTGCCTCGACGTGAAGCTGCTGCAGCCGGACGAAGATCTGGTCTGAGTCGGACAGGGTGCATAGGGGGCAGGGGCTCGCGAAGCCGGAGGCGATGAGGGAGAACCGTCATCGCCTCCGGTCGCGACCCGGCACTGCCGGTAAAAATTTGGCGACAGGGAGTTTACATGAACGAGACACTTGAAAACGGTCAGAATACCGCCCCCAAGGACGGTATCAGCATCCAGCTCGCCGCCCCGGACGTCATCCGCGGATGGTCGTACGGCGAGGTGACCAAGCCCGAGACGATCAACTACCGCTCGTTCAAGCCTGAAAAGGACGGCCTGTTCTGCGAGCGGATCTTCGGACCCGTCAAGAACTGGGAATGCTCCTGCGGCAAGTACAAGCGTATCCGCTATCGCGGTGTGGTGTGCGACCGTTGCGGCGTGGAAGTCACCCATTCCAAGGTGCGCCGCGAACGCATGGGTCACATTGAACTGGCCGTGCCCGTCGTGCACATCTGGTTCTTCAAGAGCCTTCCGTCCACGATCGGCGCGCTGCTCGGAATCTCCGTCAGCAACCTTGAGCGGATCATCTACTACGAGTCCTACGTGGTCATGGATCCCGGTGACACGGATCTCAAGCAGAACCAGCTGATCACCGAAGAAGAGTACATCGACCTCGAAGAGGAGGGTCGCCACTTCGATGCGAAGATGGGCGCCCCCGCCATCAAGCAGCTGCTGGCGGAAATCGATGCCGACTCGTTGTCCCGCGACATGCGCGCCCGGATCAAGACCGAAACCAGCAGCCAGCGCAAGCAGGATTTGCTCAAGCGTCTCAAGGCCGTGGAGGCGTTCCGCAAGTCGCCGAACCGCCCCGAGTGGATGGTGCTGGACGTGATCCCCGTGATCCCGCCCGACCTCCGCCCCCTCGTTCCCCTGGAAGGCGGGCGCTTCGCCACCTCCGACCTCAACGACCTCTACCGCCGCGTCATCAACCGCAACAACCGGTTGAAGAAGCTTGTCGACATCAAGGCCCCCGAAGTCATTCTGCGCAACGAAAAGCGCATGCTTCAGGAAGCCGTCGACGTGCTGTTCGACAACGGCCGCCGCACCTTCTCGGTGAAGGGTGAAAACCGCCGTCCGCTCAAGTCGCTGTCCGAGCTCCTCAAGGGCAAGCAGGGCCGTTTCCGTCAGAACCTGCTGGGCAAGCGCGTCGACTATTCCGGCCGTTCCGTGATCGTCGTCGGGCCCGAGCTGAAGATCCATCAGTGCGGCCTTCCCAAGTCGATGGCGCTCGAGCTGTACAAGCCTTTCATCATCCAGCGTCTGGAAGAAAAGGGCTTCGTCCACACGGTCAAGTCCGCCAAGAAATTCGTGGAGAAGGAGCGTCCCGAGGTCTGGGACATTCTGGAAGAGATCATCGACGATCATCCGGTGCTCCTGAACCGCGCTCCCACGCTGCACCGCCTGGGCATCCAGGGCTTCTACCCGAAGCTGATCGAAGGCAAGGCGATCCGCCTGCACCCGCTGGTGTGCACGGCGTTCAACGCCGACTTCGACGGTGACCAGATGGCCGTCCACCTGCCTCTCTCCTTCGAGGCGCAGCTGGAAACGCGCATCCTCATGATCGCGGCCAACAACATCCTGCACCCCGCCTCGGGCCAGCCCATTGCCGTGCCTTCGCAGGACATCGTTCTCGGCTGCTATTACTTGACCGCCATGAAGGCGACGGGCAAAGGCGCCGGCAAGCTGTTCTCCGATGTGGACGAAGCCGTCCGCGCCTACGAAGAGGGTGTGGTCGAGCTCCATGTTCCGGTCAAGATCCGCCTCAACGGCGAACTGATCGAAACCTCCGTGGGCCGCGCCATCCTCAATCAGGCCATTCCCGAAGAGTTGGGCTTCCTGAACAAGACGTTCGACAAGAAGACCATCTCCCAGACGGTTGACCGCTATTTCCGCATCGCCGGCAACGAAAAAACGGGACAGCTCCTGGACCGGATCAAGGAAACCGGTTTCAAGTGGGCGACCCGTGGGGGCATGAGCATTTCGATCGCCGACATGATCATCCCGCCCGAGAAGTACGAGATGATCCGCGAGACGAAGGCCAAGGCCGACAACATCGTCGAGCTGTACGAAAACGGCGTCATCACGGACGGCGAGCGCTACAACCAGATCATCGACTTGTGGTCGCATACCACCAACGATGTGGCCACCCTCGTGTACGAGAAGCTCGCGCAGGATCGCGACGGCTTCAACCCGGTGTACATGATGGCCGTGTCCGGCGCCCGTGGTAGCCGCGAACAGATCAAGCAGCTTTCCGGCATGCGCGGACTCATGTCCAAGCCGCAGAAGAAGATCACGGGTCACGAGATCATCGAGAACCCGATTCTGTCCTGCTTCCGCGAAGGTCTGAACGTGCTCGAATACTTCATTTCGACCCACGGCGCCCGCAAGGGTCTGGCGGATACGGCGCTCAAGACCGCCGACGCCGGTTACCTGACCCGTCGTCTCGTCGACGTGGCGCAGGATCTCGTCGTGAACGAAGAAGACTGCGGGACCGTGCTCGGCCTCGACATGCGCGACACCACCGAAGGCGACGACATCGTCGTCCCGTTGCAGGAGAAGATCCTGGGTCGCGTGGTGGCCGACGACATCTACCACGCGGTCACCGACGAACTGCTGTGCGAAGCCGGCACGATGATCGACGAAGCCACCGCCGAGAAGATCGGTGCCGCCGGCCTTGAAACCGTGCGCGTCCGTTCCGTCCTCACGTGCGAAGCCATCCGCGGCGTGTGCGTCAAGTGCTACGGCCGCAACCTGGCCAACGGCCGCATGATCGACATCGGCGAAGCCGTCGGTGTCGTGGCCGCCCAGTCCATCGGCGAGCCCGGCACCCAGCTGACGCTGCGCACCTTCCACATCGGTGGCGCGGCTTCCCGCATGACGGCGGAGTCGCAGAAGAAGTCCAAGTGGGACTGCAACGTGATGTTGCAGGAAGTCGAAACCGTCGACTCCCGCAATGGCGACAAGGTCGTGGTGTCACGCTCCGGCGAAATGGTGCTGGTCGACGAAAACGGCATCACCAAGGTCCGGTACGTCGTGCCTTACGGCTCGATCCTCAAGGTCCAGGACGGCCAGTCCATCAAGGTGGGCACGGTCCTGTTCAACTGGGATCCGTACAATACGCTGATCATCACGCGTCACGGTGGCAAGGTGGAGTTCGACGGCCTCAAGGAAGGCGTCACGTACGTCACCGAGTTCGACGATGCCACGGGTGTGGAGAGCGTTCGCGTCCTGCGCGACAAGCGGACGCGTCTGCACCCGCACATCAACATCGTCGATGCGGACGGCACCAAACTGGGCCGTTACTCCCTGCCGGAGAACGCCTATCTGCAGTTCCGCGACGGCGACACGGTCCACGCCGGCGACGCCCTCGTCAAGATCGCGCGCGCGGCCGGCAAGACCCGTGACATCACCGGCGGTCTTCCGCGCGTCGCCGAACTGTTCGAAGCGCGCCGTCCCAAGAGCCCCGCCGTGGTGACGGCCATCGACGGCATCGTTTCGTTCGGCGACGTCGAGCGCGGTCAGCAGCGGATCATCGTGACCGCCGATGCCCGCTACTCGCAGCCCGAAACCGAAAACGGCGGTGAGCCGCTGCAGGAATCCTACCTGATCCCGCGCGGCAAGCACGTGACGGTGCACCCGGGTGACCGCGTGCGCAGCGGCGACAAGCTGTGCGACGGTCCGATCGATCCGCACGACATCCTGCGCATCTCCGGCGACGCCGAGGTTCAGCGCTACATCGTCGAGGAAATCCAGGCCGTGTACCGCCTCCAGGGCGTGACCATCTCGGACAAGCACATCGAAGCGATCGTCCGCCAGATGATGCGCAAGGTGATCATCGAGAATCCCGGCGACACCGAGCTGCTCGAGGGCGAGGAGATTTCCAAGGCGCGTCTGCGTGAGGAAAACAACCGCGTGGTCGCGAACGGCGGCCAGCCGGCCTCCTTCCGTCCGCTGCTGCTGGGCATCACCAAGGCCTCGCTCGCCACGGACAGCTTCATCTCGGCCGCCTCCTTCCAGGAAACCACCAAGGTGCTCACGAATGCCGCCATCGCCGGCAAGATCGACACCCTGGAAGGCCTGAAGGAGAACGTCATCATGGGTCGCCTGATTCCTTCGGGAACGGGCAACCGTCAGGTGAACAACATTCGCGTCAAGGATCTGGACGCCGTGGCCGAGGAGGAAGCCTCCCTGCACGCGGCGGCTCACGAACTCTCGACCTCGAACATTCCGGAGCCCCTGTTCACCGGCGATCTGCCGCTCTGATCTCAAGCCCTGGAAAAAGCGGTCGACACGTGAGAATGCGGATGAGAAGTGCGGGTATTGGGGGAAAAACCCGCTTCGCGGGGGTTGGGGGAGCGCAGGTCGCTGTCCCGCCCCGGCGGAGCCGGGCTCCTTCGAAGGAAAAACCCGCCCCGAGCCTGCGTTTAACGTCTTGACGCACAACGAGTTAAAAAACTAGGTTTCACACCCCAAAAATCGGACCCGGAGTCTCTGTGCCTACTATTAGCCAATTGATTCGCAAAGGCCGCTCGGCCCAGCGCAGTAAGAGCAAGGCGCCCGCCCTGATGGGCAGCCCCCAAAAGCGTGGTGTTTGCACCCGCGTGTACACCACCACGCCCAAGAAGCCCAACTCCGCGTTGCGCAAGATCGCGCGTGTGCGTCTTTCCAACAAGATGGAAGTCACGTGCTACATCCCCGGTGAAGGTCACAACCTGCAGGAGCACTCGATCGTGCTGATCCGCGGTGGTCGTGTGAAGGACGTGCCCGGTGTGCGCTATCACATCATCCGTGGTGCGCTTGATACCTCCGGTGTCGATGGTCGTCGCCAGAGCCGCTCGCTCTACGGTGTGAAGCGTCCGAAGGCCGGCGCCGCTGCTGCGCCCGCCAAGAAGAAGTAACCACGAACCTTATCAAGCCCAGGCAATACCAGCATGTCCAGACGCAAAAAAGCCGACAAGCGCCGCATCTACGGCGATCCCCGCTACAACAGCACCCT
>CAYQFG010000087.1:0-8861 GCA_964416695.1 uncultured Bifidobacterium sp. | reverse complement strand
CCTATTGTCCTATTGTCCTATTGTCCTATTGCCGCATCACCCCTCACTTCAACCTCAGCAACGCCTCCACTTTGGTCCGCTCCGCCTCCGACCACTGCGGATTCCCGATCACCTGTTTCCCCTGATCCTTCTCCAGCAAACGCGCCGTTTCGGTAATGTCCGTGAGGACATCCTGCACCTTGCCGGTGACGACATTCCGGAAGATGCCCATGTTCATGATGGAGTTGATCACCCCGTTGCCCGGAAACACCACCACCTTGAGATCGTAGACGATCCTTTCGGGGGTTTTCTCCGTAGCGGGGACCGTCCGGTAGCGGAAGTCCATCATGGCCGGCCCGACCAACGTCCAGAAGGCCACTTCGGCCGTCCCGCTGCCGAGATAGATCAAACGCCCTTCCGCAAACGATCCGGAGATGAGGCGCGCTTCGCCGCGCAAACGCGGCCCTTTGGACCCTTTGAAATGCGTGCGCTGCGGGTTGGTGTACTGGGCCTCGTAAGGCGTGTTCTGGTAGTGGGCGACCAGCCGGGCCGCAAGCGGGATATCGTCCAGCAAATACTCGAAGCGCGCGCGTGAAATCGGCAGCGTATCGGAGATCGCGTAATCCACCCGGTATTCAAAACCGAGGAAACGGTACAGGCGGAAGCCGTATTCGGGATGGGTGGTGCGAAGGCCCCGCGCCTCCAGTTCCCGGGCCTCCAGACAGCGTGCACTCGAGGGGCCGAACGGGGCCGGCGTCCCCAGCTCGCGCGGGGCCGGGCAGGTTCCGGAAGGAGCCTTGAGGCCGCAGGCGTAGAGGAGCTTGCAGTAATCACGCAGCGCCGGCGTGATCTCCATCGTTTTGGGTTTCCCCTGGTCGGGTGCCGCCACGGGAGAGGGCTGTGTCCGCGCGACCGGCGCGAACGCCAGGGACAGGGCGAACAGGGTGAGCGCAAAAAAAATCCCGTTGCGGGGCGCGCGGCGACGCCCGGCTGCGAAGGCGCCGCGCAGCATGGACAGCCGCGGGAGCATGGCCGGCCGGGTCACGGCGCCCGGAGGAACGGGCGGGAGGCCGGGGGATCCTGACCCGGTGTTTGCTGTCCTCATGCCACGTGGCTCATCATGTTCCGGGGGATGACGTTCCGGGAGGAGGCTTACGCGCCGAACCGTTTCAGGATGACCGTCGCGTTATGGCCGCCGAAGCCGAACGAGTTCGACAACACCGCGCGCACCTTCGCTTCGCGCGCGGTATGCGGCACGTAGTCCAGGTCGCATTCGGGCGAGGCCTCCTGCAGGTTGCGCGTGGGGTGAACAAGGCCGCGCTCGAAGGCCATCAGCGCCGCGACCGCCTCCACGGCACCCGCCGCGCCCAGGGTGTGACCGATCATCGACTTGGTCGAGTGCATCATCAGTTTCTTCGCATGTTCGCCGAAGCATTTCTTGACCCCCATGGTCTCGCCGAGATCGCCGAGGGGCGTCGAGGTGCCGTGGGCGTTCACCAGATCGATGTCATCGGGATTGAGGCGCGCGCTGCGCAACGCGGCCTTCATCGCCAGGGCACCGCCGGCGCCTTCGGGATGCGGCGCGGTGATGTGATAGCCGTCGCTGCTTTGACCGAAACCGGCGAATTCGCCGTAGATCTTCGCGCCGCGCTTGCGGGCGTGCTCCAGCTCTTCAAGGCACAGCACCGCCGCGCCCTCGGCGATCACGAAGCCGTCGCGCTCCTTGTCCCACGGCCGCGAGGCGCCCTCGGGATCGTCGTTGCGGCCGGACAGGGCCTTCATGTTGGCGAACCCGGCCACCACCACTTCGGTCACGGCCGCTTCGGTGCCGCCCGCGAAGATCACGTCGGCATCGCCGCGCTGGATGGCGTGGAACGCTTCGCCCATGGCATGGTTCGCGCTGGCGCAGGCCGAGACGGCGGTATAGTTCGGGCCCATGAACCCGTGTTCGATGCTCAGGTAGCCCGAGGCCGTGTTGGGCAGGATCATGGGAATGAAGAACGGTGTGATCCGCTTGTGACCCCGCGTCACCTTCACCTCGGTTTCGGACTCGAACGTGCCGACTCCGCCCATGCCGCTGCCCAGATAGACGCCCACGCGGGCGGCATCGTACCCCCCCTCACCCCGCTCCAGCAATCCGGAATCCTTCACGGCTTCATTGCCCGCGACGACACCGTAAATGATCGCCTTGTCGAGGCGCTTGGCCATCTTCGCGTCCTTGAAGAGCGGGACGTGATCGAAGGCCGGCACAAGCCCGGCGATCCGGCTGGCGTACGTGGACGCGTCGAAACGGGTGTTGGCGGTGATGCCCGACTTGCCGGCGGCGAGGTTGTTCCAGTAATCGGCGACCGTGAGGCCGAGAGGGTTGACGGTGCCGATGCCGGTGATGACGACGCGTTTCATGAGGTTCTCCGTGATGGGGGGCCGGTGCGAATCAGGGAGTCGCCCGTACGGTGAGGGGAGGCTTGGGGGAGTTATTCTCTCCGGTCGAGTTCCTGTTCGGTGATGTCGATGACCGGGCCGTAGTCCGCGAGCGAAGCGCCGCGGACATCGGAGGCCAACAGGGAGGCCTTGGGTCCGGTGACGATGATGCGCATCGAGTCGGCGACGAAGTAGCGCCGGAAGGCGTCCTCCACTTCGGAGCGCGTGAGGCCTTCGATCGCCGCCCGATAGTTGACGAAGTGGTCCGGCGAGCGGCCCCAGGCCGCGCTCTGGGCGAAGATGCGGGCGGTGGCGGCCGGCGATTCGAACAAAGACGGAAGGCTTTTGAGCAGCGCGTCCTTGGCGCGCGCGAGCTCGACATCGGTGATGCCCGAATCGGCCATGCGCCGCATTTCCTGACGGACGATGTGGACGGCGAACGCTCCGGTCTCCGCCTTGGTCTGCAGGCCCACGCGCACGGTGCCGCGACGGTGGTAATCGCTTTCCACACCGCTGGACACGCTGTAGGCCAGGCCTTCGTCACTGCGCACGCGTTGCGACAGGCGCGAGGTGAAACCTCCCCCGCCGAAGATTTCCGAGGCGACCAGCAACCGGTAATAATCCGGGTGAGGCCTCCGCACGCCGGGCGCCGCGAGGCGGATGGAGGCCTGCGTGAACGGTTTGTCCACGATGTACACGCCCGGCGCGCGCGGACCGCGGAAGGCCGGCACCGGGGTGGCGCGAGGGTCCGCTTGGGGGAACTTCGCCACAAACTCCTTCAGGGAACGGATCATCGCCTCGCGGTCGAAGCGACCCGCCACGCCGATGACGAGACCTGTGGGGCCGCCGTTGCCGCCGCTGCGGACGAACCCGGTTCCGGCCAGCGGACGGAGGGAGGCCGGAGTCACCTGCGCGATTTCCGCGGCGGTCACGCCCCAGTTGGACGGATGACTTCCGTGCATCACGCGTTCGGTGGCCGCCGCCAGCACCGCGCCCGGCGTGGCGAAACGATGCTTGTGGCCCTCCGTCATGCCGCGCTGCATCACCTTGAACACCCCGGCATCCAGACGCGGCTGCAACAGGACTTCGGCCATCAGCGTCAGCGCGGCCTCACTGTCCCTGGACAGCACATCGAAGGCCGCTTCCCCTTGCCATGCCCCCCGCGATGCGCCCAGGCCGGCGGCGATGAACTCGAGGCTGTCCTCCAGCTGCGCCGGGGTCAGCGTCTTCGTTCCGCCATCCTTGAGCAGCGCGGAATACAGGCTCAAACGCACGACATCCGCAGGCTTGGCGGGCAGGTACGGACCGGTGGCGAACAAATGGAAGCGCACCAGATCGAGCGTGCTGTCCGGCACCAGATAGGCTGTGACTCCCGGTCCCAGATCCACTTCATGGTCACCGGGATGCGGCGGCTGATAGGCAGCGTCGCGCACGGGAATTTCGGAGTAATGCGGGGGGATGTACGGCGGAACCCGCAGGTTCTTGGGAGACGGTGCCGCGGCTTCCGCCGGGTGGTAGGCGCCTGCGAGGGCAAGAACCGTGGCGAAGAGGCGAGCGACGGTCAAGGGGCGACGGCGGCAAAGGCGGTCGAAGCGACGGGCGCAACCACGGAGGACGTCAAGACCACAGCCCGGACGAAAGAGGACGGGGCGGCGGGACGTGCGGGTGACGGGAGTGTTCACGGGCGCCCCGCCTTCTGTGTCGCCGCCGCGGCCTCCTGGGGAGGCACGATCACGCCGACCGTGACCGCGTCCCGCCGGAAGTAACGCGCGGCGGCGGCCTGCACCTGCTCCGCGGTCACGGCCTGCACCGCCTCCGGAAAGCGGTTGATGTGGGCCCAGCCGCCCGGGCCATATGCGGCGGCGCGCATTTCCCAATAGGCCAGCTCGGTGGCCAGCTGCTCCATGTTTTCCATCGAGCGCACCGTGCGCGCCGCCACCTGGTTGCGCGCGCGCTGAAGTTCGCGCGGCGTCACCGGCGCGCGCGCCAACTCTTCCAGGACATCCCACACCGCCGCTTCAACCTTCGCGATGTCGGGCCGGCCGTCAAGGCCCACCGCGACGTGGAAGGAGGACGTGTACCGGTCGACCCCGTTGCCCGCGGCCGCCGACGTGGCCAGCTTCAGGTCGGTCACGAGTTTGCGGTGGAGGCGGCCGCTCTTCCCCCCCAGCACCCCTTCCAGCACATCCAGGGCATACAGGTCTTCATGCGGAAAACCGGGCGTGTGGAACAGCAGGTCGAGACGTGGGGCGGCATCGGCCCGGCGCACGGTGAGACGCTTCTCGCCGGCGGGGGCCGGTTCTTCCGTCACGACCGGAGGGAATTCCTCCCCGCGCGGGATCGGGCCGAAGTACCGTTCGATGTCGCGCAGCGTCGCCGCCGTATCCAAATCTCCCGCGAGGACGAGGATGGCGTTGTTGGGCTTGTAATATTTGCGGTAATGTTCTTCGGCCTGGCGCCGCGTAAGGTGACGGATGTCCGACGGGTAGCCGATGGTCGGGAAGCGGTAGGGATGCGCTTCATAGAACATGCCCACCAGGCTTTCCCAGTAACGCCCCGTGGGACGGTCCTCGACGCGCATGCGCCGCTCTTCGGCGACGACATCGCGCTCGGGATAAAACTCGCGCAGCACGGCGTTCTGCATGCGGTCGGCCTCAAGCCAGAGGAAAAGCTCCACGCGCTCGCGTGGCAGCGTGACGATGTACGCCGTCATCAGGTCCGAGGTGAACGCGTTCAGGCCGGTGCCGCCGGCCTTTTCATAGGCCTCCCACAGCTCGTAGGGGATCATGAGTTCGCGCTGCCGCGCCAGCAACGAGTCGTGGGTCTCCCGCAACCGCTGACGCCGGGCCGTACCGGCGGAGTCCAGCGCGGGCAGCGCAAGCAGCGCGTCCAGCGTGTCCATGACCGCCGCGATGCGCGCGTCGATCCGCGCGTCCGCCACGGAATCACGCGTGCCGGTCTTGCGCGTCCCCTTGAACAGCATGTGCTCCAGCAGGTGTGCGATCCCGGTATTGCCCGGACGCTCGTGCACCGAGCCGGTGACGTAAAAGAGCCGGCACGCCACCGTCGGAGCCTGCGCGGACGGATACAGGATCACCGTCATGCCGTTGGGCAGAACGCGGTGGGTGACGGTGATTTCGGAATGGGACGCGCCCGCGGAACCGAGGATCAGAACCAGGAAAACGAACGATGGAGTGAGGAGGGAACGGAAGAACGACCGCACCCGGGCCCGGGCGGAAGCCGCACCTCCGGCCTCCGCAACCGGCCCCTTGCGCCGTCCCGCCGCAGGATCACTCCATCGTTCCGTCATGAGGCCGACTCCGCCGCAGGTGCTTCAGGTGCTTCAGGCATGGTGGGTGTCGCGACGGGAGACGTCGCGGTTCCCGCGGCTTCCCCGCTCATGAGAAACTCTTTCCATTCGCGCACGTCGTAACTGTATCCCTGCTCGATCAGGAACAACTGCCGGTTCATGCCGAACTCCTGTTCCTTGGAGTCGCGGGTGACCAGCGTGTAAAAGTGCGCGACCGCCCCATTTTTCTTGGGACGCAGCACGCGACCCAGTCGCTGGGCTTCTTCCTGGCGGCTGCCGAACGTGCCCGAGATCTGGATCAGCACGTTCGCATCCGGAATGTCGATCGCGAAGTTCGCCACCTTGGACACGATGAGAGCGGTGATCGTGCCGTCGCGGAACTCCTTGAACAGCCGCTCGCGCTCGGGGTTGGGCGTCGAGCCCGTGATCAGCGGGAAGCCCAGCAGGTCCTTCATCTGTTCCAGCTGGTTCAGATACTGCCCGATGATGAGGACGCGGTCGTCCTTGTGACGGTTCAAAAGCTCCTTCACCACCGGAATCTTTTCCGGGTTCGTGGACGCCAGCATGGTCTTCTCCCGCAGATCCGCCAAGGCGTACGTCATGCGTTCGCTGTTGCGCAGCGGGACGCGGATCTCGGTGCAAATCGCCGTGGCGATCCACCCCTGCGCCTCCAGCTGTTTCCAGGGCATCTCGAACCGCTTGGGGCCGATCAGGGAGAACACTTCCTTTTGCTTGCCGTCTTCACGCACCAGCGTGGCCGTCAGGCCGAGGCGACGCGTGGCCTGCATGTCGGCCGAAATCCGGAACACGGGCGCCGGCAGCAGGTGGACTTCGTCATACAGGATCAGTCCCCAGTTGTTCAACGCGAACAACCCGAAGTGGGGGTACTCTTCCGTCTTGCGCTTGCGGTAGGTCAGGATCTGGTAGGTCGCCACCGTCACCGGCGCGATGCTCTTGCTGTCGCCGGTGTACTCGGACACCTGGTCGGGGGTCAACGTGGTTTTGTCGAGGATTTCGCGGATCCACTGGCGCGCCGCTGTCACGTTCGTCGTCAACACCAGCGTGTGGCACTTGCAACGCGCCAGCGTCGCCAGCCCCACCACCGTCTTGCCTGCGCCGCAGGGCAAGACCACCACGCCCGAACCGCCGCGCTCGGATCCGCCGGCGTGAAACACGCGCGACGCCGAATCCTGGTAGTCGCGCAGCATCATGGGCTGCCCGTCGAGCGTCGTCTCGCGCAGGGACACCTCAAGGGGATGCCCTTCGGTGTAGCCGGCCAGGTCTTCCGCCGGGAACCCGATCTGGGTCAACGCCACCTTCACCGGGCCGCGCGCATGAGGCTGCAGCACCGCGCGGTTTCCCACGGGATCGGCCGCAAGGTGCACCGCGATTTCGCGATGACGACACAACTCCGCCAGCAAGGCCGGGTCATCCGCCTCGAGGCACAGCCCCTGCTCCGAACGCAGCAGGCGGACCATGCCGTAGCGATCCATGAAGCTTTCGATTTCGAACACCACGTTGGCCGGCAACGCATACCGCGAATAGCGCCGCAAGGTTTCCAGCACCGCCGCCGACGAATGACCGGCCGAAGCGGCATTCCACAACGACAAGTGCGAGATGCCGTAGGTATGCACGTGCTCCGGACTCTTCACCAGTTCGGTGAAAGCCGCGATGGCGTCGCGCGCTTCATCGTGCATCGGATGCGCGACTTCAAGCAGGACGGTCATGTCCCCCTGGACGATCAGGGGGAGCGAAGCGGGAGACAGGGTTTCGGGTGCGGGCGCAGCAACGGTTTCAGTCAAGATCTGGTTCCTTGGGAATTGAGGAAATTTAACTCTTTTCGGGACCTTCGCCCAATCAAGGCCTTGTCCTCAAAAGCTCTAAGCGCCGGAAATTGAGGGGGTTAGGGGCGTCGGGGGGTCAAGGCACCCTCCGGCCATTCCGGGGAAACGTCCCGGTGCCGGCAGGTGAAGGGCCGGAAGTATCCGGACGGCCACCGGGTGCCGGAGCAGCACAAGGCTTGACAGCACGGCCTGACAGCAAGGTCCGACAGCAAAGCCACAGATATCAAGACCAGGCGCCAAGACCAGACGCGAAAAGCAGCGGAAAGGCAGCGGAAAGCGGACGTTTCACCCCGCCCGCCCTTCGGCCTACCCCGCGCCTTCGAAAAAGGCGCGCTGGGCCTCGTGCAACGCGGCCTCACGGGTGGCGGCGTGGGCCGCTTCGGCGGGACTGAGCGCGCCCTCTTCGCCCCGGACCCCCAGCGCGGCCAGCAGGCGATCCGCCAGGGCGCGCTCCCACGCCGCCCACTCCGGCGACCCCGGGGCGGCCGGCATGGTTGTGATTTCCCCCAGCGAAACCGCATGCGCGCGCAAGGTGTCGCGGTACGCGACACGAGCGGCTTCGTCGAGGGGCAACACTTCGACGAGCCGCTCGTGGTCGGGCGTCACGGGGATCGACCCGTGCTGCACGAAGGCCTCGCGGGTGCGACGCTGCGCCGACCCGACCACCTTGCGCGCGCCGAAGACGAGTTCCGACTTCGCCGAGGACGCGAAACACGGAGGCGCGGGGGCATGATGGGCCCGCGGTGCAGATGCAGGGACATCCGGTTGGGCCGCGTGTCCACGCGCATGCCCCCCGCGCACCATGTCCAGACCGAACCCCGACAAGGCCTGCGCCCAGGCCGCACCGATGGCCTCGTAGGAGTCGGCCAGCGTCCCGCACCAGGCGGCCTCGCCCTTCCCCGCCAGGATCGAATACGTCAATTCGTCCGCATGCAACACCGCCCGCCCGCCCGTCGGGCGTTTCACCACATCCCACCCACGCTCCCGCAAGGCCCGGGCGTCCAGCTCGCGTTCAGGATGCTGAAAGTGCCCCAGGCTCACGCACCACGGTGTCCATCCGTACAGGCGCAGGGTGGGCGGAGCCTCCCCGGCTTCGATGGCCTGCAGGATCGCGGCATCCACGGCCATGTTGCGGGCACCGGCCTGACGGCCGTCAAACAGAATGCGCCAGGGGCGGGAGGTCGTCATGGGGAATGGTCACTACAAGGGTGGGAGAATGCGGTAAGCAGGACAACAGTACAGCAATAGAACAATAGAACAATGGAACAATGGAGCAATGGAGCAATGGAGCAATGGAGCAATGGAGC
>CAYQFG010000086.1:0-8942 GCA_964416695.1 uncultured Bifidobacterium sp. | reverse complement strand
AGGGGCGGCGCTCCGCCCCCTTCACCTCACCTTGCGGGCCTCACATCACCTGGATGAAGTCGTTCACGTCCTTCGCGAGCGCGAGTTCGATTTTCAGGTTGGTGATGTCGTCCTGACCGAAGGGGCGGTCGCGCACCGGCGCACCGATTTGATGCGCGGGATGGGCATCCTGCTGGCGCACCACGGCGGGATGATCGCTGGTGTCGCGCTCACCCGGTCCGCGCACGACTCCCTGCACGGTCGTCATGTGGCGGTTGCCCTTGATCTTTTCCATTTCCCCCGAATCGATCGCGAAGGTTTTCCCGTAGTAGTACATCATGGACGTGCTGCATGCGGGGCATGTCATCACGATCATGCGGGCGTCCGATTCCAAAAGCAATTCGCTGGTTTCGCGGCATTGCGGGCACTGGATCTGAATCGGTTTCACGAGTGTCCTCCCTGCGGGTAAGTGAGAGTCCCTGTCCCAAGTCTATAACGGACCCCTGTTTATGTCAAGAAACTTTTGGCGGATGCGCGATCGCGCCGGTTTTAAGGGGGTGAAACGACGTCGACGCGCGTGCGTCGTTTCAATGTGGGACTGCGCGCGCAACGTCGGGTATGATCTCGAGGACGACGTAGGCGATGGCGTAATCTCCCTGATGGGAAATCGAGAGATGACAATGTGTTGTGTGTTGCGGCGCTCCCGCTTGCGAGGAGGCGTGCGCCGCAAGGCCGGAGATTTTTTCGGACATGGCGCCGTGAAAGCGCGCGCGCGGCGCGCCTTTGTCATCGGGCAGGATCTCGATGTCGCGCCAGTTCGCGCCGTCGCCGAGCCCCGTGCCGAGCGCCTTGAGGATGGCCTCCTTCGCGGCGAAACGGCCCGCGATGCGCTCGTCGACGGCGGCATGACGGCGGCAATACTCCTCTTCCGCGGGCGTGAGAATGCGGGTCACGGCTGCGGGCCGCAACTTTCTTATCCTTTCGATCTGCACGATGTCCGTGCCCACTCCCGCGATCATGCTTCCAAAGTTAGCGTATCTGTCCACACCCGAGGGGGCGGCCTGTCTGGCCCGCGTCATGGACGATCCGCGCGACGACCTGTCGCTGGCCTCGTCACCATGGCTGCGCGCCTTGCCGGCCTGGCAGCGTACGGCCCTGCTGGAGCAGCGCGGCCTGCGACTGCGCGGCCTGCGCAAGCAAAAGCGCGCCGCCGAGATGCTGTTCACGCCCCTCGGCCTGCAGCAGATGACCACGGATGAAATCGCGCGCTACAAGGCCGGCCGCCTGCCGGACGGCGTGCGGGCCCTGGCGGACCTGTGCTGTGGACCCGGCGGCGATTCGTTGCCGGTGGCCCCGCACATCGCGGTGTTCGGCGTCGACCGCGACGCGGAGGCGCTGCGCGCCTACCGCCACAACGTGGCGGTTCACCGTCCCCTGGGGGCGGGGGGTGCCGCGATGGCGGTGCTCGCCGACGTCACGCGCTTCGAGGCGCGCACCGGACGGCTCGACGGCATCTTCCTCGACCCCGCGCGGCGGACGCTGGCCGATACGCATCGCGACCGTGACTTCGACACCGAACCCGAACCGGGTTGGGAGGCGCTCACGGCGCTGACCCGCAAGTTCGGCAATGCCGTCCTCAAGCTCGGCCCCGGAACGCGGCTTCCGGACGACCTGGCCGAAGAAGAGTGCGAATATATCGGGTTGCGCGACGAATGCCTTGAACTGACGGTCCGCACCGGCGCGTTCGGGCGCCGCGGCTGGGTGCGCGCCGTGGAACTTCCCGCGGGCGCGGTGGTCGAAGCCACGGTGGCCGACCGGGAGGACAGTTTCGGAAACGTGCAGGAACCGGGCGCGTGGTTTTACGAACCGGTGAAAAGCGTGGTGCGCGCGCACCTTTTCGGCATCGTCGCCGCGCGCCACGGCCTCTGGCAACTGGACGCGCGCACGGCGTATCTGGGCGGCCACGAAGCCGTGGAGTCCCCGCTGCTCAAGCGCTATCGCGTCCTGAAGGTGTTGCCCGTGGACGAGCGGACGTTGCGCGCGGAGCTGGCGGCGGACGACATCGGCACGGTGGAGATCAAGAAGCGCGGCCTCGACATCGTTCCGGAACAATGGCGGAAAAAGCTGAAACCCAAAGGACCGAACGCGACCACGTTGGTGTTCACCCGTCTGCAAGGCAAACCGGCGGTGATGAGGGTCGAAAGACAATAGGGCGATAGAGCGATAGAACGATAGAGCGATAGGCGGTACGGCAACAGGGAATGGGGCAATGGGGCAAATGGGGGAAGGGGGCCTTGAACATTCGACACCGCGCCTTGTTCCATTGCTTCAAGGTTCCATTGACCCCCGTTCTTCCTTCGTGCCGTAAAAATCCAGAAGATCCTCGATGTCCGGGAGGCAGGCGGCGCAGTGGCCGCTGACGCCAAGACGGTTCTTGAGGACCTCAAGCGTGGTGCAGCCGTTTTCGATGGCCGCGACGATGGCGTCCTTTTCGACATCGAAGCAGCGGCACACGAGACTCATGCGGCCCTCAGGGTTTCATCAGGGGGCGTCATCACGGCGTCATCACAGCGTCAGGACGCCGGCCCGGCCAGCGCGGCGCGGACGACTTCGCTGACCAGCTTGCCGTCCGCACGGCCGGCGGTTTTGGGGCGCACGGCGTTCATCACCGCGCCCATGTCTTTGGGCGAGCTCGCGCCGGTCTCCGCGACCGCCGCCCTGACGGCTTCCTCGATCTCCTCACGCGTCATTTGCTGCGGCAAGTAGGCCTCGTAGCGCGCGATCTTGAGCTTTTCCTGTTCGACGATATCGGCACGGACCAGGCCGGCCGGGTTCTGGCCATTGGCGCGATCCAGCGTCTCACGAAACTGCTTGATGCCCCGTTGCAGGATCGCGATCACTTCGTCGTCCGAGGGGTCGCGACGGTTGGTCACCTGAAAGCTTTTGACTTCCGCCAGCAGCGTCCGCAGCGACGTGATTTTGGCCTGGTTCTCTTCCTTGCGCGAAGGCTCGCGATCCTTCATGGTGGCGATCAGGTCGGCATTGATTTTTTCGAGCAGCATGGGGTGTCCTGTGAGGGATGAGCGGTGTGCAATCAGGCAAAAACGAAAACTTAATTCCCGGTGAAAGGGTGTCAGCATCAGGTAGGGGGGGAGCACCCGAAACCTTCCGGGACGGCCCCCGGTGGGCAGGGGGCAGGGCTGTCCTGGCTGTCGGTGGCCTCGTCAGGGCGATGGACGTCAGGGAGGATGCCTGTGATGACACCATGAAAAAAGGCCTTCCGGGAGGAAGGCCTTTTTTCGTTGTTCAGGATGGTCGGGTCTTCACCCCTGCGGGATCAATCCTCCGGATCGGGAACAAGTGCGCGGAGCTCTGCGATTTCGGCGGGCATGACCGAATCGGTCGCCGCTTCCGGGCGCTCCACGAGGTCGCAATCAGCCATCGGGTTGTTGTCGGGATCCATGACCGGTTCACGGCAATTCACCGAGAGGGTATCGTTCAGTTCCACCCGCAGGTAGGTCAGCAGGGCCGCCAGGGCGGTATCCGACAAGTCCGCACCGTAGGCACCCATGGCCTGCTCGATGTACTCCACACCGTTCACCGTGATGGTGGTGGCCGTGTCCACCTGGTTGGGAATGCCGAGCAACATGATGCGCATGAAGCGCTCCTTGCTGGCCATCAGGAAGTCGGAGTGCCGCAGGGGCGGAGTGTGGGGCGAGTGGCCTTCTCCGTTGGGGTAGTGGCATCCGGAGCAGTTTTCCGTGTACACCTGCTCACCCATGGTGATGAGCTGGGCACGGTTCAGTTCAGTCGGTTCCGGGGGGGGATTCGAATTGTTGCCGCTGTCACAGGCAACCGCAAAAAGTGCTGCAGCGGCTGCAAGGCCTGCCAGTGAACCGCGACGAAGGGCTTTTGGTGAAAGTGTGTATGCCATGAGGATCCTCTCTCTCTCTCTGGTGAGCTGTTTATAAATAAAAAAAAAGGCTTGCCGAGTCCAGAAACATTGGTCGGCAGCGCCTTTCCGAATAAAAAAAGCCTCCTCAATCGAGGAGGCTTTTTTTATCGACACGCGACGGGTTTTATCCCGTCACGTGGGCCGAACGATCAGAACGTCGACAGCGGGATGCGGCCGGAGAAGTTCATGCCGTTGTGGGCACGGAAGCTGTAGAAGTAGACCGGGTGGGCGAGGTTCTGGGCCTTGCTTTGAGACCAGGCCTGCGTCGTGCTGTTCCACACCGAACGGAACACCACCGCACCGCGCAGGTCGTGAACGACCAGTTCGCCGGTCGGCAGGCTCGCGTTGGCGAGCAGTTCGAAGCCGCCGTTGCGGGCCGCGAAGCGGACGTCCTGGCTGAAGCGCAGGGGCGAACCGTTGTGCTTCTTGATGTTGACCACATACGACGTGGTGTCGAGGTAATCAGGGCAGCTGGCCGGGCGGGCCGCGCCGCTTGCGGAGGTGACCTTGGCCGAACCGGCCGCGGTGTAGGCGCCGGTCAGGTAGCTGTCCGAACGGAGGCCATCCAGCGACTCGATGACCTGACCCGAGGCCGGGATGCGACCGAGTTCATGCAGGGCGGCGAGACGAACCTGCGCATTCACGTCGTTGACGACACACTGGGTGCGCATCGCTTCGTACGAGGCGGGCGTGGCGGGCATGGCGGCGACGACATTGCGGCGCACCGTCCAGGCGGGGTGCAGGAGCAGGTCGCGCAGCTTGGCGTCCCAGCGGGTGGGGTTGGTCTCGAACTGCTTCAGGCCGTGGAGGGTCCACAGCGCATGCAGCACGGCGCCATCGATGCCGACGGCATCCACCTGGCGGGTGCGCGTGAGGACGCTGTCCAGCAGGTTGAGGACTTCCTCGTTGCTGCCGCGCTCGATGATGAGGCGCTGCGCCTGCTGACGCCACACCATGTTGGTGTGGTACAGCGTATTCACCAGCTGGCGGTTGGTCGCGTTGGTCAGGTCGAGCACCGGCTGGGTGGGGCCCTCAGCAGGAACGATGCGGTAGAGGCGGGTGCGGCTCTTGTGACGCATCGGGGCGCGGTAAGCGGCATTCGTCGCAGGCTGCGCGGGGTTGTGGAGGAACAGGTAGTTGTACCAGTCCAGCACCCAGAGGGCGCCTTCGGGGCCGGTGCGCACCTTGAGCGGCGCCGTCCAGGCGTCGGTCGAGGCGAAGATGTTCGGCCAGCTGTTGTTGGGGTAGAGACGGCGTGCGGACCAGGTGCTGCCGTTCTCGACGAGGCTGTCCTGGTTGCAAAGGCCGCTCATGCCTTCACACGTGAAACCGAAACGGTTCCAGTACTTCTGGGGGAGGAGGCGCGCGGTGTAGAAATCGTGACCCGTCACGGCGGAGGCGCCGCTCGAGTAGTACGTCATGTTCCCGGAGGCCGGGTTGGGGTTGACGACGCCGTTGTTGCCTTCCCACATGTAACGGTCGTTGGTGAGGGCGAAGAAACGGCGACGGCTGAAGTTCGCGCCGTTTTCGCTGGCATCGCCACCTTCGGCGCTGCGAATGTCCACCGACACGCCCGGACGCGGAACATGGTAGGCATGCACGGTCACGGTGGCGTGGGACTTGAACCACTGGCCGTCTTCCATGGTCCCGATGCCGTGGGCGTTCTGGGAGTTGCTGGGGCCGTAGTGCTCGATGCGGTTGGTGTCGGAGCCGATGGCCACGGACTTGAAGCGCAGGATGTTGCCGTTGCCGTTGCATCCGGACACGGTGTTTCCGCCGGCAACCTGCGGGCTGCCGCAACCGTTGTAGCCGTGGTGGTAGTAAATCCAGTTGTCGATGCCGCGGGTCAGGCTGTTGGTCTGGCCGTGGGTATCGTAGTTCTGGCTGCTCGACGCCATGTTCGACACGATGACCGTGGGGGTCGCGCCGGCGGTGTCGGGGTTGGTGAGGCTCTTGGGAACGTAGTACACGTTCGGCGGGACGGTGACGATCACGCCACCCTTCACGACCTCGATGCTGGTCGGCAGGGCGAAGCCGGTGTGGAACACCTTGAAGTTGTCGAGCGAACCGTTGCCGTCCACGTCTTCGAGGATGACGATACGGCTGCGGCCTTCGAGACGGTTGCTCGGGAGACCGTTGCTGTTGCTCAGTCCGGTGATGCCGGCGGGCACCAGGCCCGTGGAATCGTGGGTGTAGGGGTAGTCACGCGCTTCCACGGCCCACACGCGACCGCGTTCGTCAAACGTGAAGTGCATGAGGTACGCGAGAGGATCCGCGCCGTTGGGGCCGGGGGTCAGTTCGGAGGCGATGATCTGCGCCTTCAGGCCGGGGGGAACGACCGCGCAGTTGATGGACTGCTGGGGCGTCAGCGGCGCCTGGATGGCCCCTTCGTTGGTCAGGGTCGTGGGCGGGCGAATGGGCCATCCCGAGCCGGTCACGAAGTTACGCGGCGTGCCGCTGCCGACATCATAGGCCAGCAGGTTGATTCCGTTATACGTGTTGGTACGCGTCAGCGTCCCGCACGGCGCGTTTTTCTCGATCAACGGCTGCTGGGCGGCAGCCATGCCCGTGAAGGCCAGGGCGGCCAGGGCGACTTTGGGAATGAGCCTGTTCATGAGTTTCCTCTCCTGGGTGACTGTCTCTCGTGCACGCTCAAGATGAACGTCACGCGATTTGTTCAGCGCATTTTGCCGTTTTATGTGCAAATAGTACCGAACAATGATTCTCCTAATCTAAGCCCTGGACTGGTTTTTTGCCGCCGGTTTCTTGCTTTTTTGACCATAACGGAGAATTTACTGGAGAGAGGCTCCGTTGGTAGAAAATTCACGGGGGACCAGATAAAACGGCTCAGCCGGCACATTAAGGGCTTCCTGATAGTCATTTCCTTCACTCGGCACCGTGGCGATTCCAGCCGGAGCCCGGGCGGTCAGAAAAAGGTCAGCAGATTGCGTGCCGGGAGCTGCGCGATTACGGCCAAAATGGAGGGATACCTGACTAGGCCCCCTGCGGGACCCGTTGAGGTCGGGGGCCGACAGTCAGGCTGTCACCGCGATGCGCGCAAACGCCCGCTTGCCGGTCCGCAGGACGTGCTCGCCCGTGACGGTCACGTTGGCCTTCACGTCGCGCACCTTTTCACCATCCCACGAAACACCGCTGTTCTCGATCAGGCGCCGCGCCTCGCCGTTGCTCTTGGCGAGACCGACGGTCACGATCAACGCGGCGAGATAATGTTCCCCCGCCGCCACCGCGTGCAAGGGCATGTCTTCCGGAAGGATGTCTCCGGCGTGAATCTTCTTTTCGGCCTGCGCGGCGGCGTCCGCCGCCTCCTTGCCATGGTATTGGGTCACGATGTTTTTCGCCAGTTCTTCCTTGAGGGTGTTGGGGTGCAGCGTGAATCCGCCTTCGGGCTGACGCCCTTCAAGCAGTCCCGCCGCTTGCAGCTTGCCGTGCAGCTCGTCGGCGGGAACATCCGTCAGGAGTTCGAAGTAGCTCGCGACAAGGGAGTCGGGAAGCGCGAACAACTTGTGGTACATCTCCTGCGCCGAGCCGTCGATGCCGATGTAGTTGCCGAGGCTTTTGCTCATCTTCTCGCGGCCGTCGGTTCCCAGCAGGATGGGCAGGAACATGCCGACCTGCGGTTCCTTGCCCAGGGCGCGTTGCAGCTCACGGCCGCGCAGCACGTTGAACTTCTGGTCCGTTCCGCCCAGCTCGACATCGGCATCGATCTCGACCGAGTCGTGGCCCTGCATCAGCGGGTAGAGGAATTCGTGCAGCGAGATGGGCTGTCCACCCTCGTAGCGGTTCTTGAAATCCTCGCGCTCAAGCATCTGCGCCACCGTGATCTGGCCCATGAGCTTGATCACCTCGAGGAACGGCATCTTCCCGAACCATTCCCCGTTGTAGCGCACCACGGTGCGCGCCGGGTCGACGATCTTGAAGAACTGCTGCTTGTAGCTCTCCGCGTTGGCCATCACCTGGGCGTGATCGAGCGGCGGCCGCGTCTTGTTGCGTCCCGAAGGGTCGCCCACGGTGGCCGTATAATCGCCCACGATCAGGATGACGCGGTGGCCCAGATCCTGGAACTGGCGGAGCTTGCGCATGACCACCGTATGTCCGAGGTGGATGTCGGGCGTGGTCGGATCGACGCCCAGCTTGATGTTCAGGGGCTTGCCCTTGGCGAGTTTGGCCTTAAGCTCTGCTTCGCTGATGGTTTCCACCACGCCGCGCGTGAGGATTTCCCAGTGTTTCGGGTCAATATGCGGTTCAGAAGACATGAAGGGAAAGTTACTTCCTGGGGGGCTATACTGGGAGTTGGGAGGCGGGCACCTCCGTGGGTCCGTCCCCGGCGAGAACCGTCCGCGAAGAGGTATTTTTCCCCCATGGACGCTTATTTCTGGGCCAAAGCCCTGCATCTCGTATCGGTCGTCAGCTGGTTCGCGGGACTGTTCTACATCGGTCGCCTGTTCATTTACCACGCGGAGGCCTTGCAGAAGAGCGAGCCGGAACGTGCGATCCTCACCGCGCAATTCGCCCTCATGGAGCGCCGGCTGTACCGGGCCATCACCACACCCGCGATGATCGGCACGCTGATGTTCGGTCTTTGGCTGATTCACGCCTCGCCCGTCCCCGTCCTGTCGCAGCCCTGGTTTCATCTCAAGCTGACCTTGCTGGTCCTGTTGTTCGGGTACCACGGCTATTGTGGTCGCCTGCGACGCGACCTGTTGAAAGGCGTCGCACGCCCTGTGAAGTTCCTGCGCTTCTGGAACGAGGCCGCCACCCTGTTGCTCTTCATGATCGTGTTCACCGCCGTGTTCAAGCGTGTGGGCGGAGCCGGGTATGGCCTGCTTGCCGTCGCGATCCTGACAGTGGTCGGGATGACCGTGTTTTTAATGCGGAAGAAAAAGTAGGGGCTCAGGCTCGTTCGTATTGACGGAAGCTGGGCAGCGGTATGACAAGAGCCGGGTTCCTGTGGGGGCCCGGTTTTTTATTGCGGTTTTCGGGAGTGAAA
>CAYQFG010000085.1:0-8996 GCA_964416695.1 uncultured Bifidobacterium sp. | reverse complement strand
CGGCGCGCCCAGTGTGGCGTAATCATCCGCCGTGAGCTCGCGCCCTTCCAGGCGCCTGAGGTAATAACGGCCCTCATGGTTGTAGACCTTGTCGCCCACGATGGGAAAACCGAAATCGGCGAGGTGGGCGCGGATCTGGTGTTTGCGCCCCGTGACGGGTTGCGCCAGCACGAGGGTTTTGCCGTCGCGCGTCGCCAGCGGGGTGAACTCCGTCCGCGCCCTCTTGCCGTCCGGGTGCACGCGCATGCGGCTGCGGATGGGATGCTCCTTCCACTCCGCGAGCGGTCCCTCGTGGGCACAGGGAGCCGGCATGATGCCGTCCACCACGGCCAGATACGACTTCCTCCATGTGATGTCAGGCGCGTTCGAGGCGAAGCGGCGCAGGGCTTCCTTTCCGCGTGCGAAGGCTACGATGCCGCTGGTTTCGACATCGAGGCGGTTCAGGGGGGCCCAGGTTTCGTCACCCTTCAAGGTACGGTACAGGCCGGCCAGGACATTGACGAAAATGCGTCCGGTTTTGTGGACCGGGAGCCCCGCCGGCTTGTGGACCAGCGCGAGATCGCCGGCGGTGACCAGCTCGCGAAAATCAATGGGGACGGCCGGTTCTTCATAGCCGGGGACACGATACGTGATGAGATCGCCGTACCTCACGATCGCGTCCGGCGTCGTCGGCGTTTCGGCAAGGGTCACGCGCCCGTCGGCGATACGCTCCCGCCATTCGTCCGGCGTATGATACGGGAAACGTCGGAGCAGGACATCCAAAAAAGAAGCGCCGCCCCCGGAACGACCGGAGATGTCGTCGGGAGCGACGCGATGCGTAAACGTCAGGTCGACACGGCGGGTCCCCGTCAGGGGCAGGGAGGCCGGATCGGTCACCTTACTTCTTGACGGCAGGCCACGACGCGGCCGCGCTGCGGATTTGCGCCGGTGTCTGGGACGCGTCGAAGCTCGTCCAGCGGATGTACTCGCCCTTTTCGTTGATGAGGTAGACGACGGGAATGGTGCCCACGCCGTAGTTCTCGCCGAATGTGCGGTCATCATCCTGCATCATCGGCATGCGTACGCCGAAGTCGCGAATGAAACCGCGGATGTCATCTTCGGTGTTCCACTTGATGGCCACCGCCAGGGAGGCATAGCCCTTCGGCCCCAGCTCGTCCGCCAGGCGCTGGACATGCGGCGCGCTTTGCTGGCAGTGCGGGCACTTGGCGGAGTAGTAGAACAACAACATGCGACGGCCCTTGAACTGCGAGAAGTCCAGGCTTTGATTCGATACGGGTTTCAGGTTGATGCCGAAGTCGATGACGTCACGCTTGCCCTTCTTGTCGAGCATGAAGCTCGGGCCGGCGGCGGGCTGGGGACCCTGGGAGACCTGGGCATGAGCGGCCGCGAGGCCGAAAGCGACCACGGACGCGGAGATCAGGGCGGTCATACGCATGGAAAAGTCCTTCCGAAAAACGGTGCGTGGCATAAGATACAAGGGGCGCGCCCGGCGGGCAACGGGGGAGGGGAGCGTGTGAGGAAGAAGTCATGTGCCTTGCGCCTCCGACTGCTATATTCTGCCGCATTTCGGGATTGGAGGTATTCGTGAAAGTCTGGGTTGTTGGCGGTGCCGGGTATATCGGGTCGCATGTGTGCAAGGCCTTGAAAAACGCCGGACATGAGGCCGTCGTCTTCGACAATCTGTCGACGGGTTCCCGTGACAACCTCCTGCCGGGCTGCACGCTTCAGGTGGGGGACATTCTCGACCGGGCGGCGCTGAAGGCCGCTGCCGCGGAGCATCGTTTTGACGCTGTCGTCCATCTCGCTGCCCTGAAAGCCGCCGGTGAGAGCATGCTCGATCCCGTGACCTACAGCCGTCACAACATCACGGGATCGCTCAACCTTCTGGAAGCCGTGCTGGAAGCCGGCATTCCCGCGCTTGTGTTTTCGTCCACGGCGGCCGTGTATGGCGCGCCCCGCTATCTGCCCCTGGATGAAAAGCATCCCACGCAGCCGGAAAACTATTACGGTCACACCAAGCGCGCCATCGAGGAGTTTCTCGCGTGGTACGGACAACTCAAGGGTCTGAAACACGTCTCCCTGCGCTACTTCAATGCCGCCGGGTACGACCCCGAGGGGGAAGTGCGCGGACTGGAGAAAAACCCGGCCAACCTGTTGCCGATCGTGATGGAAACCGCCATGGGATGGCGCAAGGGCATGCAGGTGTTCGGCGACGACTATGAAACGCCTGACGGAACCTGTTTGCGCGACTACATCCACGTGACCGACCTGGCGTCCGCACATGTGGCCGCCCTGGAGCACCTTCACCGGGGCGGCGACAACCTCGCCGTCAATCTCGGCACGGGAGCGGGCGTGAGCGTTCTGGAGATGATCCGGCGCGCGCGTGAGATCACGGGACGCGAGATCCCGGCCACGATCGCGCCGCGGCGCGCCGGCGACCCGGCGGTGGTGATCGCCGCCGCGGACGAAGCGGCGCGCGTGCTGGGCTGGAAGGCTCGCTACAGCGATCTTGATACGCTGCTCAAGACCACGTGGGACGTGTACCGGGGGCACGCCGCGAACCCTTAGGACAAGGCCGCAGGGTGCTGTCCCGACACCTGTTCTCCCGCACGCACCCCGCCTTCAGGCAGGGGGGCGTATTCCCACGTGTCGATCCTGACTTCCAACTATCTTTCCTCCCATGCCCCGTTACGCGATTGCCTTCATCACGGCGAAACCTTCCCTCATCCACCGACTGGTGGAAATGGATTCGCGCGAAGCCGCCCTCCGTGCCTTCTTTAATGAACATGCCGCTTCCGAAGGGTACAGCCCCGACGCCGAAGGTTTCACGTATTTTCGGGAAGACTTCGACAATCCCGAAGAGCCCATGGGCAGCATCCTCGAGGTTTGAACATGGCCTCTTTCCGTCGGCGCGTCGCCGTTCTGATGGGGGGCGTTTCCCCCGAGCATCCCGTGTCGCTGGCATCGGGTTGCGGTGTTCTGGCCCGGCTTGACCGCGCGCGCTATGAGGGCTTTCCCGTCCTGATCTCGCGGGAGAATGTCTGGCTCTGGCCGCGCGGTCCGGCACAATTTCCGGAAACCATGACGGTGGCGGACGCGCACGCCTGGCTGGCGGAGCCGCCGGCGGGCTGGAACCGTGCGCCCTTCACGCCCCCGGTGCCGGACGGCCGGCCCGGCGACATGCTGCTGTTTCCCCAGGCGGATGTGTTCTTTCTCGCCTTGCACGGCGTAGGAGGGGAAGACGGAACCTTGCAGGCCTTCCTCGAGTCCGTGGGCCAGCCGTTCACGGGCAGCGGCAGTGCCGGTTCGCAGACGGCGATGGACAAGATCCGTTCCAAGGAAAAATACCGCGAGCACGGGATTCCCACGGCACCCTGGATCGTGATCCCGGCGACGCAGCCGGTGGCGGAGGCCATGGCACGCGTGGACGCGGAGCTCGGACTCCCGGTGGTCGTCAAGCACCCCACCGGCGGTTCCAGCATCGGGGTGGCCATCGCCAAAACCCGCGCCGACCTGGAGGACGCCCTGGTGACGATCGGGCGCGATACCCCCCGCCTGCTTGTGGAATCGTTCCTCCCCGGACGTGAAGCCTCCTGCGGCGTGCTGGAAGGGTTCGCCCCCGCCTTGCCGCCGACGGAAATCCGCCCCCGCAAGGATGCGTTTTTTTCCTTCGAGGAGAAGTACGCGAGCGGAGGCGCGGAGGAAATCACCCCGGCGCAGTTCCCCGCCGACGTGAATGCGGAGATGCAGAGTCTGGCGGCCCGCGCGCACGCGGCGCTCGGTCTTTCGGTCTACAGCCGCACCGATTTCATCTGGACGGGAACGACACTCATTGCGCTGGAGACGAACAACCTTCCGGGATTCACGCCCACGTCGATGTTGCCCCAGCAGGCGGCGGCGGTCGGCTTGTCGTACACCAGTCTGGTGTCGCATGTGATCGAAACGTCCCTCGCCGCGGAGGGAGTGTGACATGAGAACGTTCGGGTTGCTGCTGGACCTGTCCCACGCCGGTTTCGCGGCCGTCCTGGATGAGGCGGCCACCGTGGTGCGCGCGCGTTCGGCCCGTCCTGCGGGCACGCGTCATGACGATGTGGCGGACTGGACGGAATCGTTGTTGCGGGAATCCGGTGCGACCTTCTCCGATCTCGCGTGGATCGCGGCCGGGGTGGGGCCTGGCAGCTTTACGGGAATCCGGATCGCGATGGCTTTCGCGCAAGGTCTCGCGTTGCCGCACGGGGTGGCCATGCACGGGTTCACGAGTTTCGAGGCATTGCACCTGTCGGTCGAATCGGGAGCCGGTGCGGCGGGGGCGGGACAGGGCCCCGTGCTGGCCGTGGTGCCGGCCAACGCGGGGCGGTTTTACGTGTCGCGCGCGTTGGCGGATCCGGGGGCGCTGATGACGGGGGATGAGCTGGCGGAATTGTGCCGTGAGACCCGCCTCATCGCGGCTCCCGAGACGACCCCGGCCTTGACGACGTTGATGTCCCGCGTGCGCTCTCCGGAGACGGAGGCCGCGCCCCGCGCTCCCACGCTGTGGACGCCGGGGGAGCACTGGGACGCCCGCGCGCTCGCGCGCCACGCCGTGCAGTCCGGCCGCGGTCTCGAGCGACCGGTCTATCTGCAGTTATCCGCCGCGGAGGAAAAGTTCGGCGCGGCGGCCGGTGAGGCCGCGTCGGGCCCGCTTGGCGCCACGGGAGGAAACGCATGAACGTGTCCGGGCCGACCCTTTCCTCCGGCGTCTCCTCCGGCGCCTCCCCCGACGCCGGCGCGCGCGCGCGCTGGACCGGAACCGTGCGCGCGATGACGCCGCAGGATGTGGACGCGGTGGCGGCGCTGGAGGCCGCCTGCAATCCGCAGCCGTGGACGCGCGAGGCGTTGAAGTCCTTCGTCCAGTCCGCCATCGGGGTGGTGGCCCTCGTCGACGCCACGGTGGCGGGCTATGCCCTGGCCACGGTGGTGCGCGACGAATCCGAACTGCTCATCCTGGGTGTGTCTCCGGAGATGCGCCGACAGGGCATCGGCGCCGTCCTCCTCAAGGAGGTTCTGGGCCGTGTGCGTCGCGCCGGCGCGAAGGCGGTTTTCCTCGAAGTGCGTCAGGGAAACAAGCCTGCCATCGGGCTTTACCGCAACTTCGGCTTCGGCGAAGCGGGGGTGCGCAAGGGGTACTACACGGACACCGGCGAAGACGCCGTGTTGATGCACGTGTTCGTGAGAGGGTGAGGACGCCGCCACGGTGCGGGCCGGCGCTTCCGCCGCGAACACGGTTTTACCGACGGACGCCGCGCCCGATGTATCTTTCCGGGAATGACACAAGCCATCCTCAGCACCCGCCACGGTGACATCACCATCGAGTTTCTCCCCGAAGTCGCGCCCAACCACGTCCAGAACTTTCTCGACCTGGCACGTTCCGGTTTTTATGACGGCACCAAGTTCCATCGCGTCATTCCCGGATTCATGATCCAGGGCGGCGATCCCAACAGCAAGGAAGACGATCGTCGCCTGCATGGAACCGGCGGTTCCGGCAAGAACGTGAAGGCGGAATTCAACGCCACCAAGCATGTCCGCGGCATCGTCTCGATGGCCCGTGCCGCCAGCCCCGATTCCGCCTCGTCGCAGTTCTTCATCATGGTGGCGGATTCCCCGCACCTGGATGGCCAGTACTCCGCCTTCGGCAAGGTCGTCTCCGGCATGGACGTCGCCGACAAGATCGTGGCCGAAGACTCCGACCACCGTGACAATCCCCTGAACCCCGTGTCGGTCACGGTGAAGGTGGTGGACTAACCGCCTGCTGCTGACGGCGGACAAGGGCCCCTGAATGTTCAAGGGTGTTCTTGTCATCGGCCGTCACCGAACCCGTCACGGAAGTTCCCACAAAAAAAGGCCCCTGCAATCGCAGAGGCCTTTTTTGTTCGAGCTTTTTTGTTCGCACGTTTTTGTTCGCACGTTTTGCCGTCAGCAGTTCGCCGTCGGCCCGCCGCTACTCTTCGTCGACCTGGTCGTACTCGGCCTTGGAGGCTTCAATCTCCTCCGCGAGGGCCGGGAAGGTGTGGGCGATGTTGCGGCCCTCGAAGGTTTCATAGATGACGGACGTGAGGCAGCCGAACTCTTCCGTCGAGGCTTCGCGCAGAACGATTACGTTGTTCGGGCCGTACAGCCCCTGGAAGTATCCGATGGCATGCAGGGTCTTCTCGCGGTCATCGTCGGCGGTGTGCACGATAATGGCGTGCGACGCGTCTTCGGCGACCTGGTCGAGCACCTCGATGTCGGTCACATCGCCGTCACTCTCGGCGGGGAGGGCCAGGGTTTCGATTTCCAGCTTCTCGCTGACGAATTCCGCGACGTTCTGCCACAGGGGGTTACGGCCATGAAATACGAACACCCGGAACGGGGGAATCTCGTCGTCGTGGTCTTCAAACAGGGGCTCTTCAAAAGACATGGCACTTCCTTGCGTTTGCGAAATATTCGCGGGTCGGTAAAGGTAGGAAAAGTCAGGGGCAGGGTCTGGCGGGGAAACGCCCCGAGGGGGCGGGCGGAGGCGCTGCGCGCGGTGAAGAGGCCCGCTTTTGCACGATTCAACGTGTTTTGGCGCTTTTACAGTACGACTTCCTATATTTGCGTGTTGGTCCGTGTTTCTCGCGGGCCGAGCCCATGGAGCCCCCGCTGTGAAGGATATGCTGGTAGAGCGCGCGGATTATGCCGCCGTGTTGGATGACGCCCGGAATCATGTGGCGGAAGGTCTGGAACGCGTCCAGGCCGTCATGGAATCCGTCGCGGAGGGGGCTCCCGGGGAGCTCGCCGGTCACCTGAAGCAGTTGTTGACGCGGCGCGGCAAACGCGTGCGGTCCACCTTTCTGCTGCTGCTGGCGCAAACCGGCCGGGATTTCGACCGCCAGCGCGCCGCCCGGGTGTGCGCTGCCATCGAATTGATCCATCTGGGGTCGCTGATCCACGACGACATCATAGACGGCAGCGACCTCCGCCGCAACGAAAAGACGGCGCACCAGCGCTGGGGAAACCGCGTCGCGGTGCTCCTGGGCGACTATACGCTTTCAAAGTCGATGGAGCTCATCTGGGAAGACCCCGACCGGCGCTTGCCGCTCAGCCTGTGCCGTGCCTCCAGCGCGCTGATCCGCGCCGAGGTGCTCGAAGTCGAGCGCGCCGGCCGCATGGACCTCACCCTCGAAGAGTATCGTGAGATCATTGCGGGTAAAACCGCGGCGCTGTTCGCGGCGTGCGGCGAAGCCGGCGCCCTGCTGGCGGGGTTCGCGGCGGAAGACGTGGCCGGCGCCGCGGGGCTGGGGCGCGACTTCGGCCTCGCTTTCCAAATCGTGGACGACCTGCTCGACTTCGGCGTGGGTGCCGAGAACCTCGACAAGCGTCCTTTCACGGACGTGCAGAACGGTTTGCTCACCCTGCCGCTCATCCTGTTTCTGGGCAAGGCCGCGCCGGCTGACAAGGAGCGTGCGCTCACGCTCCTCGCGGCCGCGGAGGTGCCGGAGAACCAGCTGGCCCTGCGCGCCATGATGGAAGCGGCCGGTGCCTTTGAAGCCGCGCGGGCGATGGCGCTCGACCACATGCGCGCCGGTCTGGATTTTCTGGAGACGCTCCCCGCGTCCGAAGCCGCCACGCACCTGCGCCGCGTATGCCTGTTGATGGCGGACCGTTCGGTCTGAGCCCTCGGGGTGGCCGGCGCCACCCGACGCGGTTGCCGCGCGGTCCGGCGGCAACCGCGTCGCATCCCTCCCCCTGATCCGCTCCCGTTTCCGTCTTTCTGTTTTTTCTCTTCTTTCTCTTCTTTCTCTTTCCACCCGCAGTCCGCGGGCACGGAAGGACATTCGTGTCATATTCATGGACGCAAGACGCGTCCGTGAGGGTATAATAAGGCTTCGCATCGCTTCGGAGTCTTCATGTCCCAGAATATCGACAGCATCCTGCACGAGAACCGCGTCTTTCCTCCACCGGCCGATTTCGCCGCGCGGGCCTTGCTTCAGTCACGGTCGGATTACGAAGCCCGTCACAGGCTGTCGATCGAACGTCCCGAAGAATACTGGGCCGCGCAGGCGGAGGATCTCGCGTGGTTCCGGAAATGGGACCGCGTCCGCAACTGGGACAATCCGCCTTTCGCGAAATGGTTCGAAGGCGGTTTGCTGAACGCGTCGTTCAACTGTCTGGACCGTCATCTCGAGACGCGCGGCGACAAGGTCGCGCTGCTGTGGGAAGGCGAACCTGGAACGGAGGCGGACAAGCGGGCGCTGACATACCGCGAACTGCACCACGAGGTGTGCGTGTTCGCCAACGTCCTGAAGGCGCAGGGCGTGGGCGCGGGCGATACCGTCGCGCTGTACATGCCCCTCGTTCCCGAACTGGCCGTCGCCATGCTCGCCTGCGCCCGCATCGGGGCGGTTCATTCCATCATCTTCGGCGGCTTCAGCGCGCCGGCGCTGGTGGACCGCATCACCGATGCCTCGTGCAAGGTGGTGGTCACCGCCGACGGCGGATGGCGGCGCGGTGCGATCGTTCCGCTCAAGGACATCGTGGACGAGGCCTTGAAATCCACTCCGGTCGTGACGCGCTGCATCGTGCTGCGCCGTACGGGCCAGGCGACCGGCATGACCGCGGGGCGCGATGTGTGGTGGCACGATGCGGTCGCAGGCGTTTCGGACGACTGCCCGCCCGCGGCGCTGGACGCCGAGCATCCGTTGTTCATCCTGTATACATCCGGCAGCACGGGGAAGCCGAAGGGCATCCTGCATGCCACCGCCGGGTACCTGCTGGGCGTGCAGCAAACCTCGAAGCACGTCTTCGACATGCGCGAAGAGGACGTGTACTGGTGTACGGCCGATATCGGCTGGGTGACGGGCCACAGCTACGTGATCTACGGTCCGTTGTCCAACGGGGCGACGGTGCTGATGTACGAAGGCGCGCCCAATCATCCGGCGCCTGACCGTTTCTGGGACATCGTCGAACGCTACAAGGTGAGCATCTTCTACACCGCC
>CAYQFG010000084.1:3009-9226 GCA_964416695.1 uncultured Bifidobacterium sp. | reverse complement strand
CTGCGCAAGCACTTCAACCTGTTCTGCAACTTCCGCCCCGCCAAGGTGTATCAGGCCCTCGCCGCGGCGTGCCCGCTGCGCGCGGACATCATCGGCAACGGTTTCGACATCCTGTGCGTGCGCGAACTCACGGGCGGCATCTACTTCGCGAAGCGCCCGGACAGCAAGGGCCGCGAAGGCACCGGTGCCGACGAACGCGCGTGGGACACCAAGGAATACACGCGCGGCGAGATCGAACGCATCGCCCGCAAGGCGTTCGAGTCCGCGCAGCTGCGCCGCAAGCACGTCACCTCCATCGACAAGGCCAACGTGCTCACCAGCATGGTCCTGTGGCGCGAGGTGGTCACCGAAGTCGCGAAGGACTACCCGGACGTGAGCGTCACCCACATGTACGTGGACAACGCCGCCATGCAACTTTTGAAAAACCCGCATCAGTTCGACGTGATTCTGTGCGGCAACATGTTCGGCGACATCCTGTCCGACGAATGCGCCATGCTCACCGGCTCGATGGGCCTGCTGTCCTCCGCCAGCCTCGCCGAAGGCAACTTCGGCCTGTACGAACCGGCGGGCGGTTCCGCCCCCGACATCGCGGGCAAGGGCATCGCCAACCCCATCGCGCAAATCCTCTCGGCCGCGCTCATGCTGCGCTACACCTTCGGCAACGACGCCGCCGCCAGGGCCATTGAGGCCGCCGTCGAAAAGACCGTGGCGTCAGGGATCCGCACGGGTGACATCAAGTCGGAAGGCAGCACCGTCGTCGACACCAGGGGCATGGGCGACGCGATCCTCGCCAACCTCTGAATCTGAATCGCCTGCAGAACCTGCAGAACCTGAACGAAGGGTCTGAAGGACCACGGTCGGAAAGGCAAAGGGATCCCAAAGATCCCAACGCTTCCAGGGGCCCACGGTCTGACGGCCAGGAAGATGGTCAGGGTTTGGTGGTTGAACACAAAAAAAGGAAGGCTGAAAGCCTTCCTTTTTTTGTGGGTGACGGCGGGCCGCCGGGAGGGGGCGGCGCGTTCGCCGCGCGCCGTCAAGCCCACGGGTCCGGCTTACAGGGCGTAGGCCATCTTGAAGGCCCAGTAGAAGTTCTTCTTGTCCTGCATGAACTCGCGGGCATCGGGCGTGCTGTGCACGTCCAGCATGCGGATGTGGTCGTTCGCAAACTGGGCATACAGCGAGAAGCCGCGATACACATCCTTGCGGGCGTGCACGGTCCACTTGATGTTGTCGTCCGTGAACTCCTCGTATGAACCCCAGGCGTCGCCCAGATAGGGCGTCGCACTGGCCTGCTGCAGCGGTCCCACCGTGGAGTTCTCGAACGGATTCGGCGCGTACTCTCCCTCAACGGAGAGCAGATCGAGAATGCCGAATGTGGGGATATTGAGGCCCACCATGTACACAATGCGATCGGAGAGCTTTTCGTAATAGGTCGGATAATCCTTCAACCCGAGGATGATCGCTTCGCCATACAGCTTGAAGTCGTTCGGACCGATGCCCGGCACCGGCAACACCGCGCCGAGATTGAGGGCGGCGCGCGCCATCACCTTCTGGCCGGCGAAGGTGTAATGGTTCGTGTCGCTGATTGCGACCGCCGAGGGGTCCAGCAATCCATTCTGCACTTCGTAATCGTAGACACCCCGGGCCACTTTGCGGCCATCGGAGAGCGTATAGTAGCTGTTTCGCGGATCCTTGGGCGTCACCTGGTCGGGATCCGGATTATAGAAGTTGTTGAACATGAATCCCGCACCCAGTTCCAGAATGCCTCCCACGTTCCAGGAGACGATGTCCGTCAGGCTCAGCCCGAACACCGGGGGTCGGTCGGTTTCCACAGTCAGCATGAGTTCGTTCTTGAGGCCCGCGAAACGGCTGACCGCCGCAAGACCGGTGAGCTGGGTGCCGGCCGAATTGATGAACTCCAGACCGCCCGTCGTGATCACGTTGGGATACGTCCAGGTGCGGAACATGTACTCGCCCAGGTTTTTCGCATCGGGGTTGTATTTGTACCCGAAGACACCCGCCTTGAGCTGAAGCAGCAGGTTGTCTCCCGCGCGCGCCACATCGAACTCGCCGTGCGCTTCGGTGATGCCGACCGTGGATCGCTTGCTGTGGCTGTACGGATTGTCACCGATGCTGCGGGGCAACACGAAAAAGTAGGCGGCCCCCACACCGAAGCGCACGCGCGCGTGCTCGTTGAGGGTGGCTTCATGCAGGGTCCACACGGCCGCGTGGTTGATCAGTTCCTTGACCTGTTTGCCGTCGTTGGACGTCCCCCCCTCGATCTGCCCGAACTCGTAGTTGACGAAAGCCTTCATGGGCTGCAGGACGGGACCTTCCTGGGCTTTCAGGGGAGACATGGTGGCGGCTCCCAGCACCGCAGACACGGTGGAAGCCTTCAGGATGCGCTGACGAAGTGAGGATCGGTATCTGGACATGAATGACTCCTTATGATGCCTTGGAAGAGTACGGGGCTCCCGGAATGCCTTCATGAGGCGTACTGTCGTCATGAAGACCGGTCAAGAAGTTTCAGAATCTTTGAAAACCTCTGAAAACCCGGGATGAGAAACAGGAGGAGGGGGAACCGGCAGCACCGGGTGGCTCACGCGGTGTCCCGGGATGAGATCTCCCGCGACACCGCGATCACGCAACTCCGCAGTCTTGTCCTAGCGCGCCTGTTCTGCTGCGGGCCCACGCAGCACGGGCACAGCCGGATTTTCCGGATTCTCGATGCGGCGTCCCGTGAGATCGAAGAACCGGTCGGACGCGGAGGCACCGCGCGACAATTCCCGCGTCCGGCTGACGGACGGGTGAAGCGAAACCGGCACGCCCGCATGCACAAGAATGGAGTCCATGGGAATGGCGTTCCGGAGTTCCTGGTGGGACGAGGCGTTGATCGGGATGAACCAGATGTTGTTGTAAACCACGTTGTTGCCATGATCCTGCAGGAACAACGCGCCGGCGTTCAACTGGCTCCCCGAAAAACCCGCTTCGGTGGTCACGGGCACGGGCGTCGAGTCCTGGACCAGCACACCATTGAGGTACACCGTCATCACTGCCGCACCGGCCACGGAGCCATTGGTGCCCGAAGAGCGCGGTGTGAAGAAAATATCGTAGGTCTGAAAATTCATGGGAGGCAGCGTCGCGTTGATCGCCGCCTCCTTCACGCCATAAATTGCGCCCATTTCATTGAGGGCCAGGGATTTGCCGAACGAATCGAGGACCTGCGCTTCGTACTTGGAGTGGAGGTACACGCCGCTGTTGCCCCGGTCCTGATCCCGCGCCGAAGGACGGAACGGTTGCATCACCTCCAGATGGAGATAGCCCGCGCCATGCATCGCGGTGGTGCGGACGCCCCGGTAGAGGTAACCCCCGTTCAGCTGTGGGGTCGTATTGTTCTGGACCCATTTCCCCAGTTCCGCCGTCGGATTCGCGGCGGCGGCGGCGCTGTCGAACCAGTGTTGCGCGTCCCCCCACGACGCCTTGGGCTTGAGCCCCAGGGTCGGGCTGCGACGATGGACGCGCTGCAACGAAAATGGCGAACCGCCGCTGGTCGTCCCGTGCAGCACACGATTGTAATCCGACCCGGTGATGCTGGTGGTGGAAAATCCGGCAAGCGTCGTAACCGCGTAGGCGTTGGTCGTCGCGTTCCAGGTACCGGTTCCGGTGTAACGCAGCACGCCTCCCCAGTTGCCTCCGCTGGTTTGGCCGGGGATCTTCACGAGACCGCCCGGAAGCAGAGCCACCGTATAGGAATTGTTGGCGTTGGCCACCACCCAGGCACCCAGGGTGTCACCCGCGTCGGACACACCGAAGTACTCTCCCTGGATCTGGTGCGCCAGCAAGGCGGCGGGAGTATTCGCGATATTGGCGGGAAGATATTGCCCCGTTTGCGCGGAGACACCGGTCGCGCCGCAGATCAAAACGGCGCCGGTCAGTTGCAACACTCTTTTCATGGTCATGGATTTCATGAGGAAAGGATCCTTGGTTCACAAACAGGGTCAATGAATGGCGGCTAGTACAGGGCGACCGGGCGGGCGAATGTGCTGCCCTCCACCCGCGCTTCCAGCACGTAACTTCCCCGGGCGAGGTGCGCCACTCCCAAGGTCGTGGTTTGGGTTCCCGGCGCCGCGTCCACGGTCGCGACCGGGCGCCCGCGCAGGTCACGCAGGGTGTAGCGGACGGACTGCGCAAAGTCAGCCCGGATAAGGAGAGTGCCGCCCACGTGCTGCGCCCGGAAATCCCGGACCCGGTTATGGGGAGATGCGAGGTTCCGATCCGCAAGGGACACCGGCGCGAAGGCCGTATCGGTCGAGTGGTGGTTCAGCGTATACCAGGCCGCGATGCGGGAAGGCGCCGCTCCGGGCGTCACCGGCTCACCCCAGGGTGCGGAACCGTCCGCGGCCAGAATTCCCGTGCCCCGGATCAGCACCACGCGCGAGTTGCCCCCGCCGGCGGGAGCGCTTCCCGTCGGAGCCGTCGCAGCCGGCGGATTCGGACGCACTGAGGCTGCCGGCATGGAGGCCAGCTGCAAGAACACCTTCATCGAATCGGGGCTGATCCGGACGTTGCTGACAGTCACCGTGGTATTGCCTTGCTGGCTGCCGCCGCCGTATGTCTGGCTGCTCAGGTTGTTGGTCCACGTCTGAATGGTGTAGTTCGAAAGCGTGGCCGCCGAAGGCCCCACCTTCTTCGTGAATTCCAGTTCGAAACCGTTCACACGTGCACGCACCGCCAGCAGGTCAAAGACCACCGTATCCTTGGGCACCAGCTTCAGGAAGTCGTACTGGACGTTGCAGTTGCCGTTGACGCGATCCGCGGACAATGCGCCCACGTCGCTCCCGCTCCCTCCACCCCAGCACCAGTTGCCCGAGGCTTGCGCCGTGCCGCCGGACTGGCCGCCCGCATAAATCGAACCGTCAGGCCCGAGCAACAACCGCCCGATCCCCGAATGAAAGCCCGCCGAGAACAACATGGCGGCACCCTGCCACTCGTCGTTGATTTTCTCAAGAAAGACGCGCTGGATGCCGCCGAAGGTCACGTCTCCGTATAACAGCTGTCCTGCGTACGGCCCCGACTTGAGGTACACGAGACCGGCGGGATTGTTCGCGATGTCGGTATTGGCGGAGCCGCCCTGGTTCAGGGAGACGACAGGAAAGGATTCCCTGATTCCCATCATGTGACCATAGGGTTGCAGGGAGTCGCACCGGAAACCGTAGAAGCGTCCGGGGCGATAGTTTTTGATGGAGTTGGCCGGATTATAGTTTCCCTGAATTTCAGAAAAGAAGATTTCCCCTTCCGGTCCCACCACGAAACCGTTGGGAGAACGCAAGCCGCCGGCCACGACCTGCACTGTGCGTTCCGCCGGATCCATCTTGATCACGGCGCAGCGGTCGCGTCCCTGTTCATAGCGGTCGCGTCCGTTGTCATACTGGACACCCGTGCCCGCATAGAACGCACCGTCCGTCCCGCGGACGAGGCCATAGTTGAAGTGATGCCACCGCCGCGTGCTCAGGTCGGCGTAGTTGTTGGGCGTATGCGTGGTAAAGCTCCTGTATACGCCGGGAGCCACGGAATCGGCACACGTGCGCGTGTAACAGGTCTTCACGACTTTCACGGGATTGGTCCCGTTGGTGTAAGGCCCCAGCCCGATGAACCGTAACAGGCCGGTCTTGGTCATCACGTAAATCGTATCCGTCTGCACGTTCCCGCTTCGCCCCACGTACAAGCCCAGCGGTTCCCACAACCCACTATAGATCCTCATGGTATCGGCGGGGGTGATGCCCCCCGTGCCCGTCACATTCCCACCGATCACGTTCATCCAGCCCGGGCCGCCGCCGTTGGGAACGTCCAGCCCCACATCTCCATAGACGCCATTGGCCTGATGCCCCCCTCCCGTTTGATAGGAGACATCGTTGCCCCAGATGACGACGACCATGCGGCCGTCCGACAACCAGTCCATCCCGCCGAAGCGCCAGCTGGAATGAATGGCATTCCGAAAGGACACCAGGGTATACCCGGGGTGGACGCCCGGACCGCTCGGGCTGACCACACCGTTCGCAGCCCCCCTGCTGGTGGACGTTCCGAATGTCGCATTTCCCAACGGAGTGGACCGGGCGGCCACATCGGACACCCCTGCCACACCGAGCAGGATTCCCGCGATCAGGATGCCCGACCGGCGCCGTTGTACCTTCATGTTTTTACGCATCACGCTCTCCTT
>CAYQFG010000084.1:0-2909 GCA_964416695.1 uncultured Bifidobacterium sp. | reverse complement strand
TTGTTCTTCATTTCCATCATTTCCAGGTGGTTGTTCCGGGAGGTTCCGGTCATGGTGATCCCTGCGGATGCGGTCTCACCTTCCCCTCCGGCGAAACGTGTTGTCCGGATGGCAGAACGATGACGGGGAAGCCCCGTTCGAAGCGAAGTTCGGGCCCCGCTTGACGCGCACGCCCACCGGAGACTTGACCGCGCAGCGAAGCAGGGTACAATGTTTCGTACAGGGGATCTTCGGGAAACAGCTTGATCCTGAGATCGCGATACAGCACGTTGGAACCTTCGGACTGCCACGCCATCAGGCCTGAGGTGAGGTACTTGATGACGGCGTCCTGCTGGGTCCGGGGGGCGATGCGCGGGCTGTGATACCGCATCACGACCTGTCCGTCCACATAATGGGTCGTGACACCGTGCCCGTGCGTTTCCACTTCGACCGTCACCCAGTCCGTATTGGTTCGCCAGGCGGTCCCCGTGTGCAGTGACGCGGGACGCGGATGCTGCCAGCCCGGAGCGCCGACGATGAGGTTCCCGCACGGGTCACCTCCCCCACCCCAATGAATTTCGGGCTGGGTCGAGTCATACCGCGCGGCCAGTTCCGATCCCGTGCACCATCCCGCCGGATGATTGAAGGTGGAGGCACGCAGCGTCACCCACGTCCCGCCGTTCACCATGGAGTTTCCCTGACGAATGCTACCCAAGGCCCAGATCTGGCCGATCCCCTGGGTCGGATCTCCCTGGGCTTCCACCGAACGGGGAAACCCCTGGCTTTGGGCCGTGTCGTCCTCCTGAACCTTCATCAGCAGGCCTGCGTTGCCCACGCTGCCGGGCCACTTTAATTGATAGCTGATCCGGTAATGCGACAGCGGCTGCCTGAAGATCAAATGGCCGTTGGGATTCCCCGATGACCGGATCGTATCGCCTCCCGGAATCGTGAACGGTGCGGACGGGCTGGCGGGATTCGGGCCGAGAAAATGTTGCTTGTGCTGGGACGGAACCACGCGGGTCGATCCCATGTAGCGGTAAAAATTCCCGGTATCCTGAACGCCGCGAAAGATCTTGATCCAGCCCGCGCTGTCGGGAGGCGGCAGATTGACACCGGGAACAAGTTGGGCCGAAGCTCCGGACGCCAGTCCCAGCAACAGGCCGATTCCGGCCATGCGGTTCATGAAAACGGACATGCAACGCCTTTCAGAAAACTGTGACCTTATGGGTGCCTTGTTGGCTACCATGACGGGCTTTCACCACGTAAACACCGGGTCGATACACCCGCTGCGAGAGGACCGGTCCCGGATCGCTGACGTTCCGTGCATCCACGGTTTCCAGCACGGCACCGCGCATGTCATGGATCGTCACGAGGGAACGCACACCTTCGGACGTGAACCCCAGTTCGATCCGGCCGCCCGGAAGGGCCTTCGCTCCCGTCAGGTTCAGGCGCTGCGACGGTGCGGGCCTGACGGCGACGACTTCCGCGGGACCGAAGGCATTCAGTGTGTACCACATGCGATCGGTCAATAACGGACGGCCCGATTCCGCGGTGATCCCTGTCCAGCGCAAGTGGATGACGTTCGACAGGGTCATACCGGGAACCGTGACGGTCACGGTTTTCTTGTCGGCACTGAGCACCACGGACTGGACCGTCAGGTTTTGCGTCGTGCCTTTTCCCTGCCCGTAAGCCAGAACCGGCGTATACCCCCACTGTTGCGCTTGCGGGAAATTCTCCGTGGATACCGCCGCGACCGGCTCCGTGAAGTCGAGTTCAAACGTCGCAGGGCCCGTCGAACGGACCGCGACGACATCGAAGAAGGGCGTCCCGTTTTCCTTCATGCGTTGCAAGCCGTGCTGTCGCGATCCCCAGGCCCAGCCGCCCCATTCCGACCCCGTGGCTCCGATGCCGCCGATGTACAGCGCACTGTCGGGGCCCACGACGATCCGGTGGGCGGCCGCACGCAAACCGCCGGAGAAGCGGAACACCGCACCCTGGTATTCACCATTGACCCTCTCGAGGAAATAGCGTTGCAGGGTTCCCATGTTGTTGTCGCCCGCGAGCATCTGTCCCTTGAAAACGCCGGTGCGGAGGTACACGGGTTGCGTCGGCGAAACGGACACGTTGGCCTGGTTGTTCCCATGCGGCAGCCACAGCACCGGCGGGGTGACCGGTGCGGTCTCAAAAGGACTCGGCTGGGTTTTGCGGACATTGAAAAAGCGTCCCTGTTTCACGTGCACCAGTTTGGACGCCGGCACATAATGGCCGTGATTGTCCGTCACGAAAATGCCGTCCTCCGGGCCCAGCACGATGCCGTCCGGGCTGCGGATGCCGCACGCGATGGCTTCCAGCGCCGACGATCCGTCGGTCAGGCCCAGGATGCACCCCTTTTCACTGGTGGAGGCCGTGGGGCCATTGTTGAACGCGCCCGACCCTTCATTCCAGCGTGTGGCGAGGCCGACCACGAACCGGTTGTCAGGGGCCGGCAAACGCACCAGCCCGTGGGCGAAGGAAAGATCCCGCCCGTTGTTGTCGTTCCGGTAGCGCGTCCATCCTCCGGCGATTTTCCGCTTGCCGTCCAGAACCTGGTTTTTGTCGGCATCCACCAGCTGGACGAGCGAGTCCTTTTCGATCATGTAGATCTCGCCGCCCGAAACCATGAGTCCCAGCGGCTCGTTCATGTCGGACGCTCCGAGCTGCGTGTAGGTCACCCTGCCCGAGTCGCCGGTGGTCACGTTTTTCAGGATATAGACGCGTCCGGGCCGCGTGGTGCCCGCGGCGTTACCGAAGCCGTCCCAGGTGGACACCGCCAGATCGCCATTGGGAAGGAAGTCGAGGCCGCTGACCCGCGGCCAGTTGGGGGGGGCGCCGGGGGGAACCAGGTTGGTCATCGTGAAGCCCGGATGCACACGCGAATCGTTATGGCCGAT
>CAYQFG010000083.1:0-9265 GCA_964416695.1 uncultured Bifidobacterium sp. | reverse complement strand
CGGAAGGGTGGCCGAGCGGTTTAAGGCTGCAGTCTTGAAAACTGCCGATGGGAAACCATCCGTGAGTTCGAATCTCACCCCTTCCGCCATAAGACTGAGGACAGCCGCGGACAGCCGAAGACAGCCGAGGCACCGGGCATCACAGCATCACAACAATAGAACGCATTCGTGCGACCGGAAGAGCGGATAACCCTGTCTCCGCCCGCTCCTTCCCCGCCCGCCCCGCTCCCCCGTCGGGACTACTGCTGTGATGTTGTGATGTTGTGATGTTGTGCCGCTGTGATGTCCTGATTCCTCACCCCAAAAACCCCACGGCCAGTTCGAGGGAGGAAAAATCCGGAAGGGGCGGTTCGTCCTTGCGGCGTTCGACCCATGCGATCACGAGCGCATCCACACGGAGAGCTCCCGCCGCGAGGAGGGCGTCGCGACAGTGGGACAGCGTGCTGCCCGTCGTGCACACATCGTCCACCAGCAGCACGCGGAGGCCGCGCGTGCGCGCGGGCACGGCGTGGAACGCTCCTTCCAGGTTGCGCCCGCGCCGCCGGCCGCCCAGGCGCGTCTGGGTTTCCGTGGCGCGCACGCGCCTCAGGATACGCGTGCGCACACGGCAGCCTCCCCACGCGGCCACGAGGCGCGCCAGCCTCTCCGACTGGTTGTAGCCGCGCTCGCGCCGACGCGACGGATGGAGAGGGACGGGGACCACCGCATCGTACGACCCGGCCAGATCATTCCGCCATGCCGGATGACGACGCAGCCATGCGCTCACAAAGTCGATATGCCGGCGCTGATGCCGGTACTTGAACCCATGGATCAGGTGGTGCAAGGGCGGCGTGAGACGGAACAGTGCCCGTATCCAGGGAAGCCCGGTGATGACTTCGTCGTCACCCAGACATTCCGAGACCATCACGCGCATGCAGGCCCGGCAAAGCGGTAAAGACCGGTAGCGCCTCCGGCCGCACGGCAGGCACACGGGCGGGATGAGGAAATCCTCCAGCCTCCGCAGGAGGTTGCGAACCAGACCTGCCACCACACGACGTCGGCGCACGCCCACCCCCGACGACGGGAGGGCGGGCGACCAGACGGGAGAGGGACCCAGGGACGATATCATGCGGTTCTCCGGAACAAGGAATGGGCGCCACCAGACACGCTCCACCCGTGACGGTCAGGACCGCTCAGGGGTCGTTCGGAGGCCGCCAGGGTGTGCGGTTCCTGGGGATCTCCGTGACGCAGAAAGTGGGACGAACGACCGGCGGAAAATGGCCGCGACTCCGGAAAAACCACCTCACCTCAAGGCCCGAAACCCGCCACCGGCGTGAATTTTTAAGTTCGGGGGGTGAACACGCCTTCCCGCCCCCTGCCTCCTCCCCTCGTCTTCGCTGCGATTTACGGCGGAGCCTGGGGCTTGCATCATTTTGTGCCGCTCCGGTTTCTCCCGGGCGATCTGCACCTGATTCCCGCGCTCTGGCTGACTCTCGGCGGCCTGCTGATTTTTCTGGCGGCGCTGCGCGCCTTGCGCAAGGCGGGGACATCCCCCAGCCCGTACGCGGTGCCCACGGCCCTGGTGACGACCGGTCCTTACCGTCGCAGCCGCAATCCCGTTTATCTGGCCTATGTCTGGGTGTACCTCGGGCTGGGATGCTGGATCAACACATGGTGGACATTGCTGCTGTTCCCCGTATTGATCTTCATCATGAACCGGCGCGTGCTGGCCCCCGAAGAGGCCGTGCTGGAAGACACGTTCGGAGACGCGTACCGCCGCTACCGCGAGACGACGCGGCGGTGGGCATGAGCGGCACGCCGCACGCGCCGCATTCCGGCGTCAATCCCGCGCCCGAAGAGGCGATCAATCCGCAAATCGAAGCCTCCTGGAAGCGGGTGCTCGCCGACGAGTTTTCCCGTGACTATTTCCGTCAACTGAAGAACTTCCTGCGGGAGGAAAAGCGTCAGGGCACCGTGGTGTATCCACCCGGCCCGCTGATCTTCAACGCCTTCAATCACACTCCGTTCGAGCGCGTCAAGGTGGTGATCCTGGGGCAGGACCCGTATCATGGCGCCGGTCAGGCGCACGGCCTGAGCTTCTCGGTGCAGCGCGGCGTCCGCGTGCCGCCCAGCCTTCAGAACATGTACAAGGAACTGCACGATGACGTCGGGTTCGTCATTCCCGCGCACGGCAATCTGGAACACTGGGCGGAACAAGGCGTGTTCCTGCTGAACTCCAGCCTCACGGTCCGTGCGGGCGCTCCGGCTTCACACCAGGGCAAAGGCTGGGAGGAATTCACCACCGCCGCCGTGAAAGCCCTGTCGGACCGACGGGACGGCCTCGTGTTCATGTTGTGGGGACGGCACGCCCTGGCCAAACGCTCCCTGCTCGACGAAACCCGCCACCTCGTGCTCGGCGCGCCGCACCCGTCCCCGTTTTCGGCTCATACGGGGTTTTTCGGGTGCCGTCACTTTTCGCGGGCGAACGCCTACCTCGAGGCGCGCGGCCAGCAGCCGGTCGACTGGCAACTCCCGCTTGCATGAGCGGAGAGTTGCCGCCGCCGGTCACACGATCCCGCCGCAGGTGCGGTGAGACCATCCGGTCAAATCAGGTCACTTCCCAGCGACGGATCGTATTGGTGCGATGCTTGCCGTGGATCGGATAACCGAACACGAACACCATCACGTCGCCCCGCTTGACCAACCCCTTGCGCTTGAGATCGCTCTCGATCTTGCGGAACACCGTCTCCGTCTCACGCACGGGGGCGATCAGGATGGGGTTCATGGCGTAATACAGCGTCGAGCGGTTGTAGATCGCTTCGTTGGTGCAGGCCGCCACGGTGGGAACGTTCCCGCGGTACGACGCGAGGTAACGGGGCGTACCGCCGCGCGTGCTGATGGTGATCAATGCGCCCGCGCCGGAGGTGAGGCTGAGGTACAACCCCGCTTCGCACATCAACGCCATGGGATCCGAATACGGAACGCTGACGATGTCTTCCTCGAGGTTGCGCTCCGCCGTGCGGATGATGCGGTCCATCATGGCGATGGTTTCGATGGGATACTTGCCGGCCGCCGTTTCGCCCGACAGCATCAGTGAGTCGACGCGCGCGAGGGCGGCCGTGGACACGTCCGTCACTTCGGCGCGGGTGGGCAGCGGACTTTCCATCATGGTTTCCAGCATTTGCGTGGCGACGATGGTGACCTTGCCCATGCCGCGCGCCGCATGAATCACGTTGCGTTGGAGCGTCGGAATCCGTTCGAGCTCGACCTCGACGCCGAGATCGCCGCGCGCGACCATCACGCCGTCGGACGCTTCCACGATTTCCTCAAGACGTTCCACGGCGGCGGCGTTCTCGATCTTCGAAATGATCGGGGCCGTGATTCCGAGCTTGTCGCAGTACGCGCGCAGCTTGCGGACATCCTCGGCGCTGCTGACGAACGAGGCGGCGATCCAGTCGAAGCCCGCCTTCTGGATGACCTTCAGGTCGACGCGGTCCTTGGTGGTGGGCATCGGCAGCCCGAGATCCACGCCGGGGACATTGAGGGATTTCCCGGGCTTCAGCAGGCCCCCGCGGACGACGCGTGCGCGCACGACAGCCGCCGTTTCCTTCTTTTGGTCCTTCCCGACTTTTCCGCCCTTCCCGCCTTTGGTGGCCGAAGCTTTCACGGGCCCCAGGAACTGGAGTTCCAGCTTGCCGTCGTCCAGCAACACGCGCTGTCCCGCGCTGGCGTTGCGGAACCAGCCGGCGTGCGTCAATCCGATCACGCCGCTCTCGGGCTCGCCCTTGCCCAGCCTGAGGGTGACGGTCTCGCCCTTCGTGAGCATGTAGGTCTGCTTGTCGACGCGGATTTTGGGACCCATCAGGTCCGCCAGCACGGCGCACGGCCTTCCCAGCTTTGCGGCGGCGGCGCGCACGAGTTTCAGGTAACGAACATGTTGGGCGGAATCACCGTGGGAAAAATTGATGCGCACGGCATTCGCCCCGGCCTTGAGGGCCGCTTCCAGTCGCGCAGGCTCTTCCAGGGCCGGGCCCATGGTGACGAGGATCTTGGCGCGACGCAAATGATGAGATTTCATCCCTCAAAGTTACATGTCCACGCCAAAAATTGTGAATATGCCGGAAGAGTCTCCAAATAATCATAGATTCAGGGGTACGGCCCCTCCTGACGCGTGCCGGAGCCCACCCTGCGCATGTACCTTCCCTGCTCTCCATGAACCGTCACGCTGTCCATTCCCCTGCCCCTTCCGCCGGCCCACTGCGGGTTCACTTCCGCGCCCGGGCCGCCGTACGGGTGTGCGGGAACGCGGGCCTTCTCACCCTCGCGGCGGTCATGGCCGTCATGGCAGTCACGGCGCACGCCGCGCACGCGGCGGAGGCGACGGGGACGTCCCCACGCACCCCCTCCGCTGCGGACAACCCGACGGAGGCGATCGCGCGCGTCCTGCGCGCGCTGGATGCCGGCGACATCCTGCTGGCCGATTCCCTGTTCGCCGGCATCGCCGAACCGCCGGCGGACCGGGCACCGTCCGCGCGGCATCGTTACGAAATCGCGGCCGCGCGGCTCGCCGCGTCCCGCGGCGACTGGCGGAAGACCGACGAGACGCTGCGCTCCTGGCAGCGCCACCCGGCGCGCCGGGAAGGCAGCGGCGAGGTGTTGTTCTGGCGGGGATGGTCCGCAATGCACCAGGCGCGCCCTGAGGAGGCCGACTCCCTGCTGGTGCTCGCCTCCGCCTACGGCGGGGACACCCGCTCCCAGGACGCCCTGGAATACCGCTTTGCAGGCCTGCGGGAAAACGGACCCGCCCTGCAAAGCTATCTCCGGGGGCTTCCCGAAAGCCCCCTCCCCCACCCCCTGCGCCTCGCGTCCCTCCACCAGGTGCCCCCGGGAACCGCCCTTCATCAGGATGCCCGCTGGCAGCTTGTCCTGCTCCAGGAAATCCGGGGTGACACCGCCCGCTCGCGGCCGCTCCTCGATACCCTCGCAGCCGCCCCCGGCAGCCTTCCGGGACGGCGCGCCGCGGCATACCGGGCCTTGCTCAAGGAACACCACAGCCCGGATACCGCCCTGGCCGTTTACGAAACCCTGCTCATGCGGCAACAGCAGGGCGTGACCGCCGAGATCGCGCGCCAAAGGGTGCGCATTTTGAGGGAAAAGCTCGATCCGCTGCGGCCGCGCACCCCCGCAGCAGCCCGTCCTTGATGTCAAATGGTCAAATTATCGTCAGGTCTTCCGCACCCTCCAATACCGGGTGCGCGCCCCCGGGAAAGGGGGTACATTGGGGCTGGATGGTTTTTAAGGTGCCCCCGCTAACGCCCCCGCGTTAAACCTTGGAAATACGCATGACTCACCAATCTCTCCTCGTCTTTACGCTGCTGGCCGCCGTCTTTCTGGCCGGCGCCTCCATCGGTCAACTCCTGTTGCGCGTCCGCCTTGCCCGGCTGGAACGCATCAACCTGCGTCTGGACCAGCGCCGGCTGAATACGCTGGCCAAGGCGTGGCGCGCGCGCATGCCCGCACCGGCAGACGCCGACGCCACCTTCCACGCGAATGTGCGCGAAGAGATCGACAGCATCCTGAGCGAGCTGGAACGCCGCTGACGCGTCGACACCGCCGCGTCGTGTCGACCCGCCCCTTCGGGCCTGCCCCGTGCGGGGCCCCGGGGGCGCGCTGCGCTGTCCCCCTCCTCCCCTTCCTGTTCCCTTTTGCCCCATTTCCCGGCCTTTGGCCCCGCATTCCCGTGCTGTCCGGAGGCGATAACCTCCAGAGAATGACCTCCACGGAGGTATCTTGCAGTCATGATTCCCATCCTCACTTTGTCCGAGATGCGGGAGGTGGAACGCGCTGCGATCGCCGGCGGCCTCACCGAGTACGACCTGATCCGCAGCGCGGGTGAAGCGGTTTTCCAGTCCGTGAAAGCCCTTCTGGACGCGGCGGACCCCGATCCCTTCGAGAACGGGTTGCCGTCCGGATTCGACGACGACATCCCTCCCGGAATCCCTGAAAAATTCGAAACCCCGCGCCCGCCCCTCGTGATTTTCGTGTGCGGCAAAGGCCATAATGGTGCCGACGGGCTGGCCGCCGCCCTGCACTGCCTGCAGTCCGGTCTGGGGGTGCTCGTCTACCATGTGCACGCCGACCGTTACAGCCCGGAAACCCGCCGCCTGCGCGACCAGCTGGCGAACGCCGAAGTCTCCGTGCACCCGATCCGCTCCGCCGCCGACCTGCCGGTCTTCGAGGAAGGCGACCTCATCGTCGACGCCTTGCTGGGAAGCGGAATCCGGGGGACGCCCGAGGGCCTGATCGCCTCGCTGATCCACGGCATCAACCAGAGCGACCGCCCGGTCTTGTCCGTGGACGTTCCCTCCGGAATCGGATGCGACCACGCGGCGATCACGGGTCCCGCGGTGCGCGCCGATTCCACGCTGTGTCTGGGCGCCCTCAAGCTGTCCGCCCTGTTTTTCCCCTCAGGCCCGGCCTACGGCAAGGTCGGCTACAGCCCCATCGCCTTCGGGGAAAAGTTGCTGACCGGGCAGGCGTCGCGCATGGCCATGTACACATGGGACGACGCCCTCGACCACCTTCCGCTCAACACCTGGCGCACCCACAAATACAGCGCGGGCAAGGTTCTGGTCATCGCCGGCAGCCGGGGCATGCACGGTGCCGTGGTGCTCTCCGCGTCCGCCGCCTTGCGGGGGGGCGCCGGCATGGTCCGCGCCGCCGTGCCCGCCGGGATCTATCCCGAAGTGTCGCATCACGTCCTTGAAATCATCGGGACTCCGGTCGGTGCGGATACGGACCGCCACTTCACGCCCGCACACGTGGCGGAGCTCGCTCCCTGGATCGAATGGGCCGGCGCGATCGTCCTCGGACCGGGCCTCGGCAAGCATCCCGAGACACAGGCTTTTCTGAAGGCGCTTGAGCCGCTGCTGCACGGCCGCAAGGTCGTCATCGACGGCGATGCCCTCGCGCTGTTCGCGGAAGGCGAGAGGCAGGAACAAAAAGGGCTGGGGGGGGAGGACGCCGCGCCGGCTCCCGCAGGACAGCCGGACGACAGCGCGGCGGGTGCCGCGGACGCGGCCGGCGCCCCAGGCGCAGACGGTGCCACAGGCGTCGCGGACGGCCCCGGCACGCCGCCCCCCGGACGGTCCCATTTCATCCTGACCCCTCACGCCGGGGAATTCCGCCGGATGGGGGGCGTGTACGACGACGCCAACCCCCTGACCCTGATCGAAAGCGCACGGACCCTGGCCACGCGGCACGGCGTCACGGTGATCGTCAAGGGCCCGGCCACCGTGTGCGCGCTGCCCGACGGCATCATCCGGATTTCCGCCACGGGGAACCCGGGCATGGCGACCGCAGGAACCGGCGACGTGCTGGCCGGCATCGTCGGTCGCCTGCTGGCCGTGATTCCGGCGCAGGACGCCGCGCCGCTGGCGGTGTATCTGCACGGCCGGGCGGGCGATGCCGCCCGCCGCGACCGGGGCGTCGCGGGCATGACGGCGTCCGACCTGTTTCTGTACCTCCCCTTGTCCATCAAGGAGCTGGAAGACGCCCTCTCCGTGGACGAGGACGACGACGACGCAGACGACGAACCGTAAAGCCTTGTTCGCAAACCCTGACGTCTGGAAGCCCTGAAACCGTCAGGAGCCTCCGCCCGCACATGCCCGAAGCGGCGGAGGTCGTCCGCCCCTTTCAGCCGCAGATCCGTCCGCGGTCAGCCCCGACGAAAGGCGGCCGCCACGGTGTCGTGCAGCAACCCGTTGGTGGACAACCCCGAACGGTGATCGATGCCGTCCACGCCGAGGATGCTGGTGAAGCGTCCTCCGGCTTCGGGGAGGATCACCGCCATGGGCGCGATGTCCCAGATTTCCACGACAGGATCGGCCATGACCTCCGCCGCGCCGGTCGCCACCAGAAAGTGGCCGTAGCAGTCGCCCCAGCCGCGGTGGAGGCGCGCGTCATGCCGGAGCTTCGACCAAGCCTCCCCGTACCCCAGACGTTCCATCGTGCTCGTGCTGCCGTCCAGCAACAAGGCTTCGTCCAGTCGGCCCACCTGTGAGACGCGGCACGGTTTTCCGTTGCGGAAGCAGCCCTGCCCCGACGTGGCCCAGATACGCTCGCCGAGTGCGGGCAAATCGATGATCCCCAGTACGGGACGCCCCTCGTCCAGGAGGGCGATCAGCGTCCCGAAAAGCGGCACGCCGTGAATGAAGGCCTTGGTGCCGTCGATGGGATCGATCACCCAGGCGCGACCCGACGACCCGGAGTCCGTGCCGAATTCCTCGCCGATGATCCCGTACCCGGGAGCGTGGCGCTGCATGCGGGTGCGGAGGGCTTCCTCGACGTTGCGATCGGCCAGCGTGACCGGGGTATTGTCGCCTTTCCACTCGACCTTCATGTCCGAACCGAAATGCTGCCGGATGATCAGACGGCTTTCATCGGCCAGGGACAAGGCGAATTCAAGTTCTTCATGGAGCTGGTTCATGACGGCAAAGATAGCAGGAGGGGGGATGGTCCGCATCGCCCCCGCGGAACCCGGCGCGACCAACGGCCCGTCCCCGAAAACCCCAAAAAATGACGACGGCGGCCACGCGATCCGCTTTTTTTCCTTTTGCCGGATTCCCATGGATATTCCGGGCGGATTAATAGATATTTTTATCTATTGAGGGATCATGTTGAAAGGATCAGCGCCCGACCGGGCGACCACAGAGGAGGCACGCATGACCACGCTCACCCTGACATCCCCTTCCCCCCGCGGCGAGAGCGCCCTGGATCTTCTCATGCGGCATGACGGCGCCGCGCCGCGCTACACCTCCTACCCTCCCGCCAACTTTTTCACCGAGACCCCCGACCTGATCGCCGACGAATTGCTGGACGCCTCCGGGCGTGACGATTCCGGATCGCTCTCGCTGTACTTTCACGTTCCGTTCTGTCCGCGCCGCTGCCTTTTCTGCGGTTGCCATACGGAGATCGGACGCACCGGTTCGTTCATCCGCGATTACATGGAAACCCTGCCGCTGGAGTTCCGCCTGCTGGCGAAGCGGTTGAACCTTCGCCCGGGCGCCCGTCGCGTGACGCAGATCCACTTCGGCGGCGGCACGCCCAACTCAGTCCCGTACTCCCACCTCGAAGACCTGCTCGTGCAAGTCGCCTCGACCTGCGATCTGGCACCCGACGTGGAGATCGCGATGGAGTGCGACCCGGGACTGGTGCTGGCTCCGCAGCTGGAGAAGTTGCGCGAGATGGGATTCAACCGGATCTCCTTCGGCATCCAGGACATCGA